>NZ_JBSWCE010000055.1:0-30020 GCF_056780015.1 Micromonospora sp. R311 | reverse complement strand
GGGGTGGGTGCGGAGGGCGTCGGTGAGCGGGAGCAGGGTCACCAGCAGGCAGGCGGAGGCCATCGCCAGCAGGGCCGGTCCCAGGCCGAACGCGGCCACCGACCAGCCGCCGAGCAGCGCGCCCACCGGCAGTCCCACGAAGCCCAGCGACCCGGCCAACCCGATCACCCGGGTCTGCAGCTCCGCCGGCACCCGCTCGTAGAGCGCCACGCCCAGCAGCGGGTTCACCGCGGCGATCCCGATGCCGGACAGGAAGGTCACCACCAGCACCACCGGCAGCTCCTCGTTGACCGCCAGCGCCACCAGCCGGGGTGTGCCGCTGACCAGCGCCCCGGCCACGAAGGTCAGATAGCGGGGCAGCCGGGGGCCGAGCACGGTGAACAGCAGGTTCCCCAGCAGCGCGCCGGCCGAGAACGCCCCGAGGACCAGACCCAGCCCGGCGGGGTTGCCCAGCACGTCGGCCACCCAGAGCGGGATGTAGACCGCGATGCTGGCGTTGGCCACCATGTTCAGCGCCGCGATCACCAGCAGCATGTTCAGCAGCATCCGGTTCCGGCCCAGGTAGCGGAACCCGCCGGCGAGCGCCCGCAGGTAGCCCTCCGGCTGGGCCGGCGCCGCGGTGGCCGCCGGCGGGCGTACCAGGACGCCGATCAGCAGCGCGCAGACGCCGAAGCTCGCCGCGTCGATCAGGATCGCCCCGGTCACCCCGAACCACCAGACGAGCAGCCCACCGGCGGCCGCTCCGAAGAGCGTGACCAACCGACCCAGCCCGTCGTAGACCGAGGTCAGCCGGATCAGCCGTACCCCGGCGGCCGCCGCGGCCGGGCGGAACAGCACGTGCTTGACCCGGTCGCCGATGCCGCGCAGCCCGCCGACGACGGCGACCAGGGCCACCAGCGCGCCGAAGCCGAGCCACGGGGTCAGCGCCACCGCCACCATCA
The DNA here is from genome assembly GCF_056780015.1 of Micromonospora sp. R311. Taxonomy (NCBI): domain Bacteria; kingdom Bacillati; phylum Actinomycetota; class Actinomycetes; order Micromonosporales; family Micromonosporaceae; genus Micromonospora; species Micromonospora sp. R311. The sequence continues at coordinate 29,079 of NZ_JBSWCE010000055.1, read as the reverse complement.
GCCCCGCACTGCCCAGGTCGGCCAGGATCGAGGTGCGGCGCAGCCCGATCCGGTCCGCCCACGGCGTGGCCAGCGCGCTGGAGAGCAGGTACGGCAGCGTCTCGGCGGCGGCCACCAGGCCCATCTTCGCCGGGCTGCCGGTGGTCTCCAGCACCAGCCAGGGGATGGCCACCACCGAGATCCGGCTGCCGAGGTTGGAGATCAGATCGGCGGTGACCAGGGTGACCAGTTCCCGCCGGGGGGTCACGCCGGGCTGCCGATCGCGGCCGGCGGGTGCGTGGCGGCGTACCGGGCGCGCAGCGCCCGCTTGTCCACCTTGGCCGATCGGTTGAGCGGCAGCCGGTCGACGAACTCCACCGCCCCGGGCGCCCAGGTCTCGCTCAGCGTCGTGGTGACCAGGTCGATCAGCTCGGCGGCGGTCACCGTCGCGCCGGGCGCCGGCACCACGAAGGCGTACGGCAGCTCGCCAGCCACCTCGTCCGGCACGCCGATCACCGCGGCGGCCCGCACCTGCGGGTGCCCGGCCAGGGCGTCCTCGATCGGGCGCGAGTAGATCGGCCAGCTGCGCTGCCGGGTGAGGATCCGGTCCTGCAACCGGTCCACCAGGTAGAGGTACCCGTCCGCGTCCAGGTGCCCGATGTCGCGGGTGCGTACCCAGCCGTCGACCAGCGTCTCGGCGGTCAGCTCCGGCTGGCCGTGGTAGCCGGCGAAGCGGAGGGCGGTGTGCACCCACACCTCACCGTCGACGCCGGGCGGCAGCACCGTGCCGTCCTCGGCGCGGATCTCCACCCGCACGTCGCCGTAGGGCCGGCCGCAGGAGCGCAGCCGCTCCGGGTGCTCCGGGTCGTCGGTCAGCCCGGGCAGTGCGGTGATCACCACCGCCTCGCTCAGCCCGTACACGATGCGCAGCACCGGGCCGAAGCGGGCGATCGCCTGGCGCAGCCGGGCGGGCGCGGCCGGCCCGGCGCCCACGTTGAACATGACCATCGCGGAGAAGTCCGCGCCGGCCAGCGCCGGATGGTCCAGCACCTCGTAGAGCATCGGCGGGGTGACGAAGGTGGAGTTGATCCGCTCCCGCCGCACCGTGTCGATGAACCGCGCCGGGTCCCAGCCGTCGCGCAGCACCAGCACGCCGCCGGTGAACAGGTTGAACAGGGTGGTGATCTGTCCGCTGGCCAGCCACATCGGCGAGTGCGACAGGTGCCGCAGCAGCGGGTGCCCGGCGACGACGAAATCCGCGGCCAGGGTGAGGATCTGGGCGTAGAAGCTCTCCCGGTGGTGCACCAGCTTCGGGGTGCCGGTGGTGCCGCTGGTCTGCAGGAACGACTCCGGCGCCGGCACCCGGGCCGGCAGGTCGCCGGGTTCGGCGGTCGTCCCGGTGACGTCCGGGCCGGCGCCGCCCGGGCCGAGGCAGAAGACCGGCACGCCGGGCAGCGCGGCGGCCAGCGCCGGGCCGAGGCTCGCCGGGTCGCGGGCGTCGTAGAGGAAGGCGTCGGGGCGGGCCAGCCGGGCGAAGTCGGCGACCTCGCGCGCCGAGGTGACCGGGGCGACCCACATCGTGCGGCAGCCCAGCAGGTGCAGGGCGAGCTGCACCAGCGGCCCCTCGACCGGGTTGCCGAGCGCGACCAGCACCGCCGCGCCCGGTCGTACGCCGTGCCGGCGCAGCGTGGCGGCCAGGCCGCACACCTCGGCGCGCACCTCGGCGTAGCTGAGCCGGCGGCCGCCGCCCACCAGCGCCTCCCGCTCGCCCCAGGTGGCGAAGAGCGCCAGCGCGCGGTCCACGTAGCTCGCCCGTCGCCCGTCAGTCATCGGCAGCCCCCATCCGGTCCGGCGGCCGGGCAGCTCCCGGCGGTGGCGCGCGGGCCGGCGACCACCCCGCCGCCGCATGTGAGCGTAGGGTGTTCGCGCCGTCACCGGAGAGGGACCGAACGGTGCTCCGAGCGGACTGGCGGACATTTGATCGCGTCGATCAGGTTGATTGACGCCCATCTTCGGCGGCGGCTAGTTTCCGGTCCATCGTCCAGGCGGGCGTCAGCGGACGGCCCCCGGGCTGCCACACGATGGAGGTTCAATGGCGACTCCGAAGAGATGGCACGTGATAGCTTCCGCCGCCGCGGTGCTGGTCGCGGGCACCCCGGCCGTGGTGGCCAGCGCCGGCCCCGGCGAGAGCGCCGCGGCGCGCGGCGACCGGGCCGTCTGGGCGGGCAGCTGGGCCGCCGCGGTGACCCGCGGCAACGCCACCGGCCTGACCAACACCGGCCTGAACAACCAGAGCGTCCGGATGGTGGTGCACACCTCCGTCGGCGGCCCGCGGCTGCGGGTGCGGCTGAGCAACGGCTACGGCGAGCAGGCGGTCCGGGTGGGTCGCGCCACCATCGCCCGCCCGAACACCGCCACCGCCGACGACCACTCCGACATCGACCCGGCGAGCCTGCGCGAGCTGCGCTTCAACGGCGCCACCTCGGCCACCATGAACCGCGGCGCGGAGCTGCTCAGCGATCCGATCGACTTCCCGGTCGGCGACCAGCAGGACCTGGTGCTCACCGTGCACTTCCCGACGCCGACCGGCCCGGTGACCTTCCACGGCCAGTCCCGGCAGACCAACTTCATCGGCGCCACCGACCTCACCTCCGCCGCCGACGGCGCCGGCTTCACCATCCGGCCGAACTGCTGCTGGTTCTTCCTCTCCGGCATCGACGTGCAGCGCCGGCACTCCCCGGGGGCGCTGGTGGTGCTCGGTGACTCGATCGGCGACGGCAACGGCAGCACGGTCAACGCCAACCGGCGCTGGCCCGACCTGCTCGCCGACCGGCTGCTCGACGCCCGGCCGGACGTCCGCACCCCGGGCGTGCTCAACCTGAGCCTGGCCGGCAACCGGCTCAACCACGAGGGGCCGGAGCCCGGCGCGGGCGGCTTCCCCGGCTACCACGAGCTGGGGCCGAACGCGGTGAGCCGGCTCGACGAGGACGTCTTCGCCCAGACCGACGCCCGGACGGTGGTCACCCACCTGGGCATCAACGACATCTGGATGTCCGGCGACTCCGCCGAGAGCGTCATCGCCGCGCTGCGGCAGATCAACCAGCAGGTCAAGGCGCGCGGCCTGCGCAGCCTGGTGGCCACCCTGACGCCGTACGAGGGGCACGGCAACCCGGGGGTGTGGACGCCGGAGAAGGAGGCCACCCGGCAGGCGGTGAACGCGTACCTGCGCGGCAGCGACGAGTTCGACGGGCTGCTCGACTTCGACCGGGTGCTCCGCGACCCGGCCCAGCCCAGCCGGCTGCTGCCCGCGTACGACTCGGGCGACCACATCCACCCGAACGACGCCGGCAACCAGGCGATGGCCGACGCCGTGCCGCTGCGACTGCTCGGCCTGTGACACCCGGCGCGGGCGGCGGGGCGACTCCCGCCGCCCGCGCCGCCGTCCCTGGGGGAGACCGACGTGGACGTCACGCAGCTGCTGACCCGGCTCTACAGCGACGAGGGCCGGCAGGACCCGTATCCCTGCTACGCCGGCCTGCACGAGCTGGGGCCGGTCAGCCCGGTGCCGGCCCGCCCCGAGCACCGCTCGGTGGCCGCCGTCGCCGTCGGCTACGACCTGGTCAGCGAGGTGCTGCGCGACCCCGGGTGGTACAAGCAGGCCCCGCCGGGCTGGCCGGAGCAGGAGGTGCTGCGCACGCTGCAGACCTCGATGATGTTCGTCAACCCGCCGGACCACACCCGGATGCGGGCGGTCTTCGCGAAGACGTTCACCCCGCGCCGGCTGGGCGCCCTCGAACCGGCGGTGATCCGGGTGGTCGACGATCTGCTGGACCGGATGGCCGACGCCGGCGACACCGGGTTCGACTTCGTCGCGGAGTTCGCGTACCCGATGCCGGCCCGGGTGATGGCGGAGTTCATCGGCATCCCCGCCGGCGACCTGGACTTCTACCGGCAGAGGGTGGAACGGATCGACGAGTTCCTGGACGTCGCGGGCAAGACCCCGGAACGGCTCGCCGCCGCCAACACCGCCGCCGCCGAGCTGCGCGACTTCTACGCGGAGCTGATCGCGCACCGGCGCCGCCGCCCGGGCGAGGACCTGATCAGCGGGCTGGTCGAGGCGGTCGACGCCGGCGGCGTCGCGCTCACCGAGGACGAGCTGGTCAGCAACCTGATCGTGCTGTTCAACGCCGCCTTCGTCACCACCGTCTACCTGTTCAGCAACGGGCTGCCGCTGCTGCTGGCCCACCCCGAGGTGGCCGCCGCGGTGCCCGGGGACGACACGCTGACCCGGGGCGCGGTCGACGAGATCCTGCGGCTGGAGGCCCCGGTGCACTTCCTGGCCCGGGCCGCGCCCCGGGACGCCGTGCTCGGCGGGGTGCCGGTCGAGCGGGACCAGAACGTGCTGCTGGTGATCGCCGCCGCCAACCGCGACCCGGGCCGGTTTCCCGACCCGGACCGGTTCGACCCGCGCCGGGCCGGCCCGCCGTCGCTCGCCTTCGGCGTCGGCCTGCACTACTGCCTCGGCGCCGCGGTGTCCCGGCTGGAGGGTCGGCTCGCGCTGCCCCGGCTACTCGGCCGCTTTCCCCGGCTCGCGGTCGCCGAGCCGCCGACCTACAGCGGCAGCCTCTTCCTGCGCGGCATCGACAAGCTGCTGGTCCACACCGGCGGACGGGAGGCCCGATGAGCGAGCGGAACGAGCGAAGCAGGCTCGGCGCCCACCCGCAGGTGGCGGCGTACCGGGCCGCGCGCGCCGCGGCCGGCGTGCCGCCGCTGTACACCCAGACCCTGGCCGAGGCCCGCGCCGCCGACCTGGCCGCGATCCGCGCCGGCGGCGGCGCGGTCGAGCCGGTGTCCGAGGTACGCGACGCGCACGTCCCCGGCCCGGCCGGGGACCTGCCGGTACGCCGGTACCGGCCGGCCGCCGCCGGCCCGCTGCCCACCCTGGTCTACTTCTTCGGCGGGGGCTGGACGCTGGGCAGCATCGACACCGCCGACGGCATCTGCCGGCGGCTGGCCAACGCGGTGCCCTGCCAGGTGGTCACCGTCGGCTACCGGCTCGCCCCGGAACACCCCTTCCCGGCCGCCGTGCACGACTGCCACGCGGCCACCCGGTGGCTCGCCAGCCACCCCGAGGAGTTCGGCCTGGACCCGCACCGGGTCGCGGTCGGCGGGGACAGCGCCGGCGGCAACCTCGCCGCCGCGGTCACCCTGCTGGCCCGGGCCCGGGGCGGTCCCCGACTCGTCGCGCAACTGCTGGTCTACCCGAACACCGACCAGACCGGGGAGGCCGCCGGCGACGACGACCCGCTGCTGTTCAACCGCCACTCGGTCGCCTGGTACCGCCGGCACTACCTGGCGGACCCGGCCGACGCCCGGGACCCGCTGGCCTCGCCGCTGCTCGCGCCGGACCTGACCGGGCTGCCGCCGGCGCTGGTGGTCACCGCCGAGCACGACCCGCTGCGCGACGAGGGGGAGCGGTACGCCCACCGACTGCGCGCCGCCGGGGTGCCGACCACGCTCAACCGCTATCCCGGGATGGTCCACGGCTTCTTCGCCATGCCCGGCGTCTTCGACGACGGCCGCCGTGCCCAGGACGAGGCCGCCGCCTTCCTGCGCGGCCGGTTCGGGCTGGCCGGCGCCGATCCGGCGGCGGTGCCGGTGGGGAGGGGGTCGACGGATGGCTGAGGGGGTGCTGCCGAAGCCGGACCTGCCGGTGGCGCAGCCGCCCGGGCCGGCCTGCCTGGCCGACTTCGCCGCGCCGGCCCGGGCGGTGCTGCCGCCGCAGGTGTGGGACTACATCGACGGCGGCAGCGGCGCGGAGACCACCCTCGCCGCCAACCGGCGCGCGCTGGACCGGGTGGCGGTGCTGCCCCGGGTGCTGCGCGGGGTCTCCACCCCCCGCACCGGGGCGCGGCTGCTCGGCGCGCCGTACGCGCTGCCGGTGGCGGTCGCGCCGATGGCGTACCAGCGGCTGGTGCACCCGGACGGGGAACTGGCGCTGGCCGGCGCGGCCGGGGCGGCCGGCGTGCCGTACCTGGCCAGCACGCTGAGCAGCGTGCCGATCGAACAGATCGCGGCGACCGGCGCGGCGGTCTGGTTCCAGCTCTACTGGCTGCGCGACCGCGGACTGGTCGCCGACCTGCTGGACCGGGCGCACGGGGCCGGCTGCACGGCGCTCACCGTCACCGTGGACGTGCCGATCCTCGGCCGGCGGCTGCGCGACGTGCGCAACGCGTTCGCCATCCCGCCGCACGTGGTGGCGGCCAACCTGCCGGCCGGCCGGGACGAGCTCGCGCACACCGTGACGCCGGGCGTCTCCGCGGTCGCCGCGCACACCGACCAGGCCTTCGCGCCCGCGCTGACCTGGGCCGACCTGGACTGGCTGCGCGGGCGTACCGCCCTGCCGCTGGTGGTCAAGGGCATCCTCGACCCGCGCGACGCCGCCCTCGCGGTCGCCGCCGGCGCCGACGCGGTGGTGGTCTCCAACCACGGCGGCCGGCAGCTCGACGGCGCGCCGGCCACGGCCGCCGTGCTGCCCGAGGTGGTCGCGGCGGTCGCCGACCGGTGCGAGGTGCTGCTGGACAGCGGCGTCCGCGGCGGGGTCGACGTGCTGCGCGCGTTGGCGCTCGGCGCGAGCGGGGTGCTGGTCGGCCGGCCGATGCTCTGGGCGCTGGCCGTCGGCGGCCGGGCCGGCGCCGAGGCGGCGCTGTCCCTGCTGGCCGGCGAGTTCCGCGACGCGCTGGCCCTGGCCGGTTGCGCCGACCCGGCGGCGGCCCGTGAGCTGTGCACCCGGACGGTGGACTGAGCATGGACCGGCCGGTGGACCTGACCGTGACCGAGCTGCACCCGGCCGTCGACGACCCGGCGCTGAACTCGATGAACTTCCTCAACGAGGTGGCCCAGCACTATCCGGACGCGGTGTCGCTGGCCGCCGGCCGGCCGTACGAGGAGTTCTTCGACGTCGCGGCGCTGCACCGGCACCTGGAGAACTTCCGCCGCCACCTCGCCGACGACCTCGGTCTCACCCCGGCCCAGGTGCACCGCACCCTGTTCCAGTACGGCCGCACCAAGGGCGTCGTGCACCACCTGGTGGTCCGCAACCTGGCGGTCGACGAGGGGATCACCGTCGACCCGGAGGCGATCGTGGTGACGGTCGGCTGCCAGGAGGCGATGTTCCTGGTGCTGCGGGCGCTGCGTGCCGGCCCGGCCGACGTGCTGCTCGCCGTCGCGCCCACGTACGTCGGGCTGACCGGCGCGGCCCGGCTGCTGGACCTGCCGGTGCGCCCGGTGGCCGGCGGCCCGGCCGGGGTGGACCTGGCCGACCTGCGGGTCCAGGTGCGCCGGGCCCGGGCCGAGGGGCTGCGCCCGCGGGCCTGCTACCTGATGCCGGACTTCGCCAACCCGTCCGGGACGAGCCTCGCCCTCGCCGACCGGCGGCGGCTGCTCGAACTGGCCGCGGCGGAGGACCTGCTGCTGCTGGAGGACAACCCGTACGGCCTCTTCCCGGCCGGGGACGCCGAGCGGCTGCCCACGCTCAAGGCGCTGGACACCGGGCGGCGGGTGGTCTACCTGGGCTCGTTCGCCAAGACGGTGCTGCCCGGCGCGCGGGTCGGCTACGTCGTCGCCGACCAGCGGGTGGCCGGCCGGGACGGCGAGGTCGGGCTGCTCGCCGACCAGCTCGCCAAGATCAAGAGCATGGTCACCGTGAACACCTCCGCGATCGCGCAGGCGGTGGTCGGCGGGGCGCTGCTGGAGCACGGGTGCAGCCTGGTCGCCGCCACCGTCCGGGAGCGGGCCGCGTACACCCGGAACCTGCGTCACCTGGTCGCCGGCCTGGCCCGGCGGTTCCCGCCGGACGCCTCGCCGGTGCGGTGGACGGTGCCGGCCGGCGGGTTCTTCGTGGTGGTGACCGTGCCGTTCCCCGTCGACGACGCGCTGCTGCACCGCTCGGCCCGCGAGTACGGGCTGCTCTGGACGCCGATGGCGCACTTCTACGACGCCGGCGCCCCGGTGGACGCGCTGCGCCTGTCGGTGAGCGCGGTGACCCCCGCCGAGATCGACCTCGGCCTGGACCGGCTGGCCGCCCTGGTCACCGACGAGCTGGCCCGCCGCGGCACGCCCAGCCGGGTCGGCTGACACACCGCGTTCACCGCATGGCAATCCGCGACTGCCCGCGTTCACCCGTCCTGCGTGGACGGTCATAATGGACGCCATGGTCGCCTGGGAGTACGCCCTGCTGGTCCGCCGCTACCAGGGGCAGGGCCGCAATTTCCACGTCAGCTTCATCTGGTACGGCCCGGACGGGACACGCCGGGACATCACCGCGTACGGCGACACGGCGATCGCGCACCTCAACCGGGTCGGCCGGGAGGGCTGGGAACTGGTCTCCGCCGCCGAGGACGTGAACAACGTCCAGGGCAGCACCGAGGTGCACCGCTACCACCTGAAGCGCCCGATCGGCTGACCCCGCCCGGGTCCCCCGTCCCGCCCGCCGACATCCGCCGGCGGGCGGCCTGCCCCGGCGGTGTTGTTACCGTTGCCTCCCGCCGCCGCCGGCCGGTCGCCCGGTGCCGGATGGCGGCGGGGAGGAGGAGCAGTGGCGCAACCCGCGGCCGGGCGGCCCCGGTACGTGGTCGGGGTCGACTTCGGCACCCTCTCGGGCCGGGCCCTGGTGGTGGACGTCGCCGACGGCACCGAGGTCGGCGAGGCGGTGCACCCGTACCGGCACGGAGTCATCACCGAACGGCTCCCCGGCGGTCCGGCGCTGCCGCCGGACTGGGCGGTGCAGCATCCCGACGACTACCGCGAGGTGCTGCGGGTCGCGGTGCCCGCCGCGCTGCGCGCCGCCGGGGTACGCCCCGACGACGTGCTCGGCATCGGCATCGACGCGACCGCCAGCACCGTGCTCCCCGCCCGTGCCGACGGCACCCCGCTCTGCGAGCTGCCCGGGCTGGCCGGCCGGCCGCACGCGTACCCGAAGCTGTGGAAGCACCACGCGGCGCAGCGGCAGGCCGACCGGATCAACGCCCTGGCCGTCGAGCGCGGTGAGCGCTGGCTGGCCCGCTACGGCGGCCGGGTCTCGGCGGAGTGGCAGCTGGCCAAGGCGCTGGAGCTGCTGGAGGAGGACCCGGAGGTCTTCGACCGCGCGGAGCGCTGGATCGAGGCGGCGGACTGGATCGTCTGGCAGCTCTGCGGCCGGGAGACCCGCAACGTCTCCGCCGCCGGCTACAAGGGGCTGCGCCAGGACGGGCGGTACCCGTCGGCGGAGTTCCTGCGCGCCCTGCATCCCCGGCTGGACGCCCTGCTGCCCCGCGTCGACGGCCCGCTCGTGCCGTTGGGCGACCGGGCCGGCGGGCTCACCCCCGAGGCGGCGGGGTGGACCGGGCTGCCGGTGGGCGTCGCCGTCGCCGCCGGCACCATCGACGCGCACGTCACCGCCGCGGCGGCCCGTGCGGTCGAACCGGGACGGATGCTCGCCGTGCTCGGCACCTCCACCTGCCTGATCATGAACGCGGACGCCTGCCACGAGGTGCCCGGGGTGTGCGGCGTGGTCGACGGCGGCGTCACCACCGGCGCCTGGGGGTACGAGGCCGGGCAGAGCGGGGTGGGTGACATCTTCGCCTGGTACGTGACCAACGCCCTGCCCGCGCGGTACGCCGAGCGGGCCCGCGCGCTCGGGGTGAGCCCGTACCAGCTGCTCGACTCCCTGGCCGCCGGGCAGCCGGTCGGCGGGCACGGCCTGCTCGCGCTCGACTGGCACAGCGGCAACCGCTCGGTGCTGATGGACCACGAGCTCAGCGGCGTGCTGTTCGGGCTGACCCTGGCCACCCGGCCGGAGGAGATCTGGCGGGCGCTGCTGGAGTCGACCGCGTTCGGCGCGCGGACCGTGGTCGCCGCGTTCGAGGACGCCGGGGTGCGGGTGGCCGGGCTGACCGTCGCCGGCGGGCTGACCGACAACCGGCTGCTGCTGCGGATCTACGCCGACGTGCTGCGCCGGCCGCTGCACGTGGTCGATTCCGCGCATCCGGCGGCGCTGGGCGCGGCGATCCACGCGGCGGTGGCCGCCGGGGCGTACCCCGACGTGCCGGCCGCCTCGGCGGCGATGGGCGCCCCTCGCCGGGAAACCTGGCACCCGGACCCGGACCGCGCCGCGGCCTACGACGAGCTCTACGCCGAGTACCGCGCGATGCACGACCACTTCGGCCGCGGCGGCGCCGAGACCCTGCACCGCCTCCGCGCCCTCCGCAACCGCCCCCACTGATCCCCACCCCGCCCGCGCGCCCCCCGCCCCGCCCGCCCCGCCCGCGCGCCTCCCGCCCCGCCCGTTGATCATGAGGTTAGCGGTGCGAAATGTCCGGATCCACGCCGTCAACCTCATGATCAACGGGGTGGGCAGGGTGGAGGGTGGGTGGGGGCGGGGACGGGGACGCCCCGCGCGGCGGGGCCGGGCGGGGCGTCGGGGGGTGGTGCGGGTCAGCCGAGGTCGACGGCGGGGTAGAGCGGGAAGCCGGTGAGCAGCTCGGCGGCCTGGCGGCTGATCTTGTCGGCGACGGCCGGGTCGAGCACGTACTTCGCCTTCGACGGGGTGCCGTCGGCGTTGCTGCCCGGCGTGGTCTGGCTGAGCACGGTGTGGATCAGCTCGGCGGTCTGGTCCATCTCCGCGGTGCCCAGCCCCCGGGTGGTCAGCGCCGGGGTGCCGATCCGGATGCCCGAGGTGTACCAGGCGCCGTTCGGGTCCTGCGGGACCGAGTTGCGGTTGGTGACGATGCCCGAGTCGAGCAGCGCCTGCTCGGCCTGCCGGCCGGTCAGCCCGTAGCCGGAGACGTCGATCAGCACCAGGTGGTTGTCGGTGCCGCCGGTGACCAGCTTGCCGCCGCGGTGCAGCAGCCCCTCGGCGAGGGCCTGCGCGTTGTCGACGATCCGCCGGGCGTAGTCGGCGAAGTCGGGACGGCGGGCCTCGGCCAGGGCGACCGCCTTGGCGGCCATCACGTGCGGCAGCGGGCCGCCGAGCACCATCGGGCAGCCCCGGTCGACCTGGTCGGCCAGCTCCGGCTGGCAGAGCACCATGCCGCCGCGCGGCCCGCGCAGCGACTTGTGCGTGGTGGTGGTGACGATGTGCGCGTGCGGCACCGGGTCGAAGTCGCCGGTGAAGACCTTGCCGGCGACCAGGCCGGCGAAGTGCGCCATGTCGACCATGAAGGTGGCGCCGACGGAGTCGGCGATCTCCCGCATGATCCGGAAGTTGACCTTCCGCGGGTACGCCGAGTAGCCGGCGACCAGGATCAGCGGCTTGAACTCGCGGGCCGCCTCGGCGACCCTGTCGTAGTCGACCAGACCGGTGGCCGGGTCGGTGCCGTAGCTGCGCTGGTCGAACATCTTGCCGGAGATGTTCGGCCGGAAGCCGTGGGTGAGGTGCCCGCCGGCGTCCAGCGACATGCCCAGCATCCGCTGGTTGCCCAGCTCGCGGCGGAGCGCGAACCAGTCCGCCTCGGTGAGCTCGTTGACCTGCCGGACCTGCGCCTTCTTCAGCGCCGGCGACTCGACCCGGTCGGCCAGGATCGCCCAGAACGCGACCAGGTTGGCGTCGATGCCGGAGTGCGGCTGCACGTACGCGTGCGCGGCGCCGAACAGCTCCCGGGCGTGCTCGGCGGCGAGCGCCTCCACCGTGTCGACGTTCTGGCAGCCGGCGTAGAAGCGGCGCCCGACGGTGCCCTCGGCGTACTTGTCGCTGAACCAGTTCCCCATCGCCAGCAGGGTGGCCGGGGAGGCGTAGTTCTCGCTCGCGATCAGCTTGAGCGACTCGCGCTGGTCGGCCAGCTCGGCCCCGATGGCGTCGGCCACCCGCGGTTCGACGGCGCGGATCACCTCGAGGGCGCTGCGGAAAGCGGTGGATTCGGCGTTCAGCGACGACATGCGACCTCCAGGTGACGTGCGGAAGGCCCAGGCGCTCGGCATGCGTCCTCATGACGGGACCGCTTCCCGATGGTGCTCCATCCCCACGCGCCAGTCACGGCCCGGGCTGATCCTACCGGGTCCGCGGCCCGCCACCCCGGCTCGGGGCGGAGAGTGGGCTCGCCGTGGGGGTGGGTGGTCCATAGGATCGGTGCATGGCGGCCGACGGGAGCGAGGGCGGCAGCCTGCTCGCCATCAGCGACCTGCACGTCAACCACCGGGAGAACCGGGCCGTCGTCGAGGGGTTGCGCCCCGACTCGCCGCACGACTGGCTGCTCGTCGCCGGGGACGTGGCCGACACGGTGGCCGACGTCGAGTGGGCCCTCGGGCTGCTGGCCCACCGCTTCGCCCGGGTGGTCTGGGCGCCCGGCAACCACGAACTCTGGACCCCGCCGAACGACCCGGTGGCGCTGCGCGGGCTGGAGCGCTACCAGCACCTGGTGGCGGTCTGCCGGCGGCTGGGCGTGCTCACCCCGGAGGACCCGTACCCGGTGTGGCGGGGGCCGGGCGGGCCGGTGCTGGTGGCCCCGCTGTTCCTGCTCTACGACCACAGCTGGCTGCCGGACGGGTTCGACACCCGCGAGGCGGCGCTGGCCGAGGCGTACCGGACGGGGATCGTCTGCACCGACGAGTTCCTGCTGCACCCCGACCCGTACCCGAGCCGTCCGGACTGGTGCGCGGCCCGGGTCGCGCAGACCCGGCAGCGGCTGGCCGAGCGGGAGCCGGCACTGCCGACCGTGCTGGTCAACCACTACCCGCTGGTCCGCGAGCCGACCCGGATCCTGCGCTACCCGATCTTCGCCCAGTGGTGCGGCACCGAGGCGACCGCCGACTGGCACCTGCGCTTCGACGCCGCCGCGGTGGTCTACGGGCACCTGCACATCCCGCGGACCACCTGGCACGACGGCGTGCGGTTCGAGGAGGTGTCGGTGGGCTATCCGCGCGAGTGGCGGCAGCGGGCCGTACCGCCGGGGCGGCTGCGGCGGATCCTGCCGGCGCCCCCGGCGTGACGACGGGCCCCGACGCGCCGGGGCCCGTCGCGTTCGTCGCCGCTCAGGCGGTCACCGCGTCCAGCGACTTCTTGATCGCCTTCGGGTCGGTGGGCTTGCGGGGAGCCTTGTCGCGCAGCTCGATCATCCGCTCGCCGATCTCCTGCAACTGCTTACGGCCGAGCGCCTCGCGCACCTTCGGGAACCACTCCTGCTCCTCCTCCTCGACGTGGTGCAGGACGTTCTCGATCAGCACCGTGGTCTTCGCGTTGAAGTGCTCGTCCTCGGCGTCCATGGTGAACAGTTCGGCGCAGAGCAGGTCGGCGACGTGGTGTTCCTCGTACGACTCGAGGATGTCGTCCTCCAGGTCCGGCAGGAGCTTGCGGACCTCCGGGTACATCACCTCGTTCTCCAGGTACGTGTGCACGGTGAGCGCCTCGATGATCTGGCCCACCAGCTGCCGCCGCTTGCTCGCCGGCCCCTCCTCGGCATCCTGGAACGCCTTGAACAGGCGCCGCATCTCCTTGTGGTCCTCTTTCAACAGGACGATGGCATCGGTGGACACCGTTGACCTCCTCGGCTCGTCGGACGCCTCCTCCCGTACCCCGGCCGTGAGCAGCGAAAACGGGTGGGGCCCGGCGGATCACCGCCGGGCCCCACCACGGGTCGTGCCGTGCTGCTACTTCACCACGTTGTACGCGCTGACCATGCCCGCGCCGTAGAACGAGTTGCGCTCGCCCCCGGTGCAGACGGCCGGGTAGCCCGGCCGCGGCTCCCAGACGCCCTCCTCGCAGGGGACCGACTCCGCGGTCCGCTCGAGGAAGGACGCCAGCTGGCCCGCCGTCATGCCGGGGTGGGCCGACAGGGCCAGCGCCGCGACGCCGGCCGCGTGCGGGCTCGACATCGACGTGCCCTGCTTGTAACCCCAGCCGTTGGTCTTCGTCGCCGTGTTGAAGGTGGTCGACAGAATGCCGTCGGTCAGGGTCGAGCTGGCGCCGTTGGTGCGGAACCGGGTGTCGCCACCGGGTGCGGTGACGTCGACGACGCCCAGGCCGTACGAGGAGTAGTAGCTCTTCTTGCCGGTCGGGGCGACCGCCGAGACGGTCAGCACGCCCGGCGCCTCGCCCGGCAGGACGAGGCAGGCGCTGTTCAGCTCCGCCGACTCGTCCGGGTAGCTGCCGTCGTTGGGCCGGTCGGCGTTGTAGTTCTTGTGCGCGAGGTCCCAGTTCGAGTTGCCCGCGGACGCCACGTTGAGCACGCCCTTGGACTGCGAGTAGCGGATGGCCCGCTGCACGGCCTGCCACACCGGACGCTGACGGGCGTCGTTGCGGCAGTTCAGCTCCCACGGGTCGATGAAGTAGCTGTTGTTGGTGACCCGCATACCGTGCTCGGCGGCCCAGACGAAGCCGCAGATCGCGGCCTCCGGGTAGATGAACAGGTCGTCGTTGACCACCTTGACGGCGGCCACCTTGACGCCCGGCGCCACCCCGGTCACCCCGACGCCGTTGACGCCGGCGGCGATGGTGCCGGCCACGTGGGTGCCGTGGTCGGAGGTGGTCGGGTTCCAGGCCGCCTCGGTGGTGTCGGCGACACCACCGATGCAGGACGCGCTCCTGTCCTTGGCGATCTGGCTGGCCAGGTCGGGGTGGCTGCTGGAGATGCCGCTGTCCAGCACGCCCACCACCACGTCGGCGCTGCCGGCGTTGATCGCGTGCGCCTGCGGGACACCGATCATCGGCATGTCCCACTGCTGACCGAAGAGCGGTTCCGCGGTCGGGTCGGCGGTGGCGGTCACGGCGTCGGCCGCGGCCACCTCCACGGTCTCGCCCTGGTCGAGGGCGGTGCCCAGGCCGGCGGTGGACGCCACCGACTCGACGCCCGCGCCCGCCACGTCGGTGGCGAAGTCGGGGTTGGTCGAGCGGGCGACGAGCACGCCGATCTGGTCGTAGCTGGCCACCACCGTGCCCTTGGCGGCGGCCACGCGGGCGGCCGCCCTGTCGGTCTTCGCCCCCTGCGGGGCGAGGACCAGGAACGTGGTGTCCGGGCCGGCGGCCGACGCGGCGGGCGCGAGCCCGCCGGTGACGGCCAGACCGACGCCGAGCGTCACGGCGGACGCGGCGGCCAGTGTCTTGCGGCGGAGGTTCTTCACACAGACTCCCAGGGGGGCCGTTGCCCGCCGGCTGACGCGTCCCTGGTGGGGGCGCGGACCGGCGGGAAGCAGGCAGGGTGCTTGCTTCTGTGCAACAAGCGCCGGGCGTGGGTGTGGCGTTACACACACTCCACTCGGGCGGACAAAAGTGTCAGACGGTGGCGAGAGTGTGCGGGATCTCGTCGAGCAGCTCGCGGGCGAGGAAGCCGATCCGGCCGAACCGGGGGACCAGTCGCTGGCCACTCACCGCGTGGGCGAACGCGGCCCAGCAGGCGGCCTGCGCCGGCTCCGCGCCCCGGGAGAGCAGCCCGGCCAGCAGCCCGGCCCGGACGTCCCCGCTGCCCGAGGTGCCGAGGCCCGCGTCACCGCTCTCCTCCCGCCAGCCCCGCCCGTCGGGGGTGGCGATGTGGCCGTAGAGCGACACCACCGCGTCGTACCGGCGGGCCAGCTCGGCCGCCTCGGCGTCCAGGTCGTCGCCGGGCTCCCGGCCGAGCAGGTGGCGCGCCTCGGTCAGGTTGGGCGTCAGCACCACCGGCCGGCCGGACCCGACCAGCAGGTCCGGGCTGTGGCTGAGCGCGCCCAGGGCGTACGCGTCGAGCACCAGCGCGGTCTCCGGGCCGGCCCCGTCAAGCACCAGGTTGAGCAGGGCGCGGGTCTCGTCGATGTCCTTGAGCCCGGGGCCGACGGTCACCACGTCGGCCTCGGCCACCAGCTCGGTCAGCCGGTCGCCGGGCTGGCCGGCGATCGCGCCGTCCGTGGTCTCCGGCAGCCCCACCACCAGCGCCTCCGGCACCTGGATGCTCAGCGCGGCGGCGGTGGACTCGGCGGCGGCCAGTTGCAGCACGCCGGCGCCGGCGCGCAGCGCGGCCACCCCGGCGAGCAGCACCGCGCCGGGGGTGAACCGGGAGCCGCCCACCACCAGCACGGTGCCCCGGGCCTGCTCGCCGCCGGTCGGCACCGGCAGCGCCCAGTCCCGTAGCAGCCTGGGCGTGATCACCAGGGTGTCAGACCGGTTCGGCATGGACCTCGTCCTCCCGGGTCGGCGGCGCGCCCTGGCGGTGCAGGTGGGACACGTCGTTGAACACGTCGAGGGTCAACCGGCCGTGCTGGTCGGCGGTCCAGCCGGTGATCGAGCAGTTCGCGATGACCTGCCCGCGGGTCAGCGCCATCAGCTCCGCCTCGGTCAGCTGCTCGACCAGGTAGCGGGTGAGGAAGACCAGCGCGTCGTGCCCGAAGAGCAGCACCCGCCGGCCGGGGTGGTCGCGGCGCAGGTCGCCGAGGAGGGTACGCAGCCGCAGCGCCACGTCCGTCCAGGACTCCCCACCGGGAGGCCGGTAGTAGAACTTCCCGAGCCGAATCCGGCGCGCCGCCTCGTCCGGATACCGCTGGCGCACCCCGTGCCCGGTCAGCCCGTCGAGAATGCCCAGCTCCCGGTCGCGCAGCCGCTCGTCGCGGACGACCGGAATCCCGGTGCCGGCCAGCGCCAGCTCGGCGGTGCGCACCGCGCGCAGGTACGGCGACACCACCGCCTGGTCGGGCCGGCGGGACTCGGGCAGCCCGGCCAGCCACCGCCCGGTGGCCCGGGCCTGCTCCTCGCCGGTCGGGGAGAGCGGCACGTCGGCGTCCCGGTGGGTCAGCTCGATCAGCTCGGCGCCCGACTGCTCGGCCGCGCTCGCCGCCACGTTCGCCGTGCTCTCGCCGTGCCGGACGATCCAGAGCGCTGCCAGTTCCATGGGGCAACCCGTACCCGGGTCTCGTGGCCGGTAACCGCCGGGTGGTGGCGGCTCAGTCGGTGGGGCCGGCGTCCGGGCCGGGCCGTCCCGCCGGGCAGCGGACGAAGAGGGTGGTGAATTCCGGATCGACCCACTCCACGCCGAGCACCGGCCCGTCCCGGTTGCTCGCGACGGTCAGCTCCAGTTCCTCGTCCACGCCGGTCGCGTCGAGGGTCGACCAGTGCAGCACGACGTGCTCCCGGCGGGCCTGGAACATGTCACCGCGGTCGACGAAGACGTGCCAGCGGCCGGCGCCCCGCCCCGGTGTCACGCCGTCGTAGTCCGTCTGCCGCCGGTATCCCACCACGTACGCCTCGTCGTGCAGGACCTCGTCGAGGAGCTGGGTCGAGACGTCGGTGGCGGTGAACGTGCCGGCCGGGTCGAGCGTGAGCACGTCCCGGTCCGGACCGCACCAGACCCCGGCGTAGTCCTCGGCGGTCGGCGGCGGCGGTTGCTCGGCGCAGCCGGCGACGAGCAGCACGATGGCAAACGCCGCGTATGCCGCCCTCGCGCCCACGACCACCTCCGGTCCGGCAGCGTAGCCCGGACCGCGGGCGTGAACCCGCCGAGGCCGGGTAAGCGCTGACTCCACGATCACCGACAGGGGAGGTTGCGCCGTGGCGACCATGACCAAGGAACAGATCAGCCCGGTGAAGGACAAGAACTACGACCTCATCCGTACGCTGCAGATGTCGCTGGAAAACGTGTACCGGATGGACACGTACATCGCCGACGCGGACGCCCGCGGCGACACGGAACTCGCCACCTGGTTCCGCAAGATCCAGGAGAACAACCGCAAGGCGGGCGACCAGGGCAAGCAGATGCTGATGAGCCGCATGCAGCAGGAACAGCGCTGAGGTCCGGCACGGGGACCGGGTCGACGTCGTCGGCCCGGTCCCCGTGCGTGGCCGGCCCGGATCCGAGCACCGGCGGGCGGCCACCGACCTGATCGCGTTGATCCGACCGCCGGTCGCCGGCGTCCGGGGCAGCGGCACGACGCGTCGACGGGGCACAATGTCCGCCCGGGGCGGCCACGCCGCCGGGAGGCGGAGGTGGGGTCGTCGATGACGGTCATCCGGGGTCTGCGCGAGGCGCTGGTGCTGCTCGTGATCGCGCTGGTGGTGGTCGCGGTCGCGGCGGGGATCTGGGTGGCGGTCGCCGGCGGCGACTTCGTCTCCCGGTTCGGCATCGCGCTCGTGGTCGTCGGCGCACTGCTCGGGGTGACCGGTGACCTGACCCTGAGCCGGGTCGGCATGCTCGGCGCCCGGTCCACCTTCGGGCTCGCGCCCGAGCAGGAGACCGGCGGCGGCGGGCGGGTGCTCACCGGCGTCGGGATCTTCCTCTTCGTCGGGCTGCCGCTCGTGGTCGTCGGCATCACGCTGATCGCCTGAGCCGGGCTGTTCCCTCGGCGCGCTGCCCGCGGCCCGGGCCGTGCGCCGCTACCGTGTGAGGCGTGGCGACGGCGGCCGAGGAGATCGCGGTGGGGGAGCGGGTCGTCCGCGTCTCCAACCCGGACAAGCCCTACTTTCCGGAGCGCGGGCTGACCAAGCTGGACGTGGTGCGCTACTTCCTCGCCGTCGGCGACGGCATCCTGCGCGCCCTGCGCGACCGGCCGACCATGCTGGAGCGCTGGCCGCGGGGCGTCTTCCCGGGCGCGAAGATCGGCACCCGGCAGGACAACCGCGGCGACGCCTTCTACCAGAAGCGGCTGCCGGCGGGCGCGCCCGACTGGGTCCGCACCGCGCACATCACCTTCCCCAGCGGCCGGACGGCCGACGAGGTCGCGCCGAGCGAGCTGGCCGTGGTGATCTGGGCGGCCAACCTCGGCACCCTGCGGTTCCACCCGTGGCCGGTCTCCGCGGCCGACGTGGAGCGGCCCGACCAGTTGCGGATCGACCTCGACCCGATGCCGGGGGTGGGCTTCGAGCAGGTGGTGCCGGTGGCCCGCGAGGTGCGGGCGTTCCTCGACGAGCTGGGCCTGACCGGCTACCCGAAGACCACCGGCGGGCGGGGCCTGCACGTCTACCTCTCCATCGAACCCCGGTGGAGCTTCGGCGACTGCCGGCGGGCGGTGCTCGCCCTGGGCCGCGAGATGCAGCGCCGCCTGCCGGAGCTGGTCACCACCACCTGGTGGCGCGAGCAGCGGGACCGGCCGGTCTTCGTCGACTACAACCAGATGTCCCGGGACCACACCATGGCCTCGGCGTACTCCATCCGGCCCACCCCGCAGGCGCTGGTCTCCGCGCCGCTGGACTGGTCGGAGCTGGACGACGCGCGGCCGGAGGACTTCGACGTGCCGTCGATGCCGGCCCGGTTCGCCGAGCGCGGCGATCCGCACGCCGGCCTGGACGAGCGGCGCTTCTCCCTGGAGCCGCTGCTCGAGCTGGCCGACCGGGAGGGCCTGGAGGCGCCGCCCGAGCGGTGAGACCGGCTCACGCCCACGGGCTGCGTTCCCCGTCGAACTCCTCGAAGACCAGCCAGGTGCGGGTGGAGAGCACCCCGGCGATGCTCTGCACCCGGTTGAGCACCACGTCCCGCAGGGTGGCGTTGTCCGGCGCGCGGACCAGCGCCAGCACGTCGTGGTCACCGCCGAGCAGCGCCGCGTGCTCGATGTAGCGCACCCGGGCCAGCTCCGCGGAGACCTCCCGCCAGGTGTTCTGCTCGATCTTCAGCGCGATGTACGCCGAGGTGCCCAGCCCGGCGGCCTCCGGTGCGACGTGCGCCCGGAAGCCGGTGATCACGCGATCCCGCAGCAGCCGCTCGACCCGCGCGTAGGCGTTGGTGCGGGACACGTGCACCCGTTCGGCGAGGGTGCGCACCGAGGTGCGGCCGTCCCGGACCAGCTCGTCCAGGATCCGCCGGTCCACCTCGTCGAGCGGGCGGGCCGATCGTCCCGTAACGGCCGCCGCGTCCGCCCCTGACCCGGATTCCTGGCTCACCACGACGCCTCCCGCATGCCATCCGTCCCGCAATCCGCGTGGATCTTGAGTCAATCATCCGACAGCAGGAGCATAGGCCCACCACACGTCCAGGAGGTCCCCGCCGTGACGACCACACCCCAGGCGGTCCGCAGGGCATCCACCCGCCGGTCGGCCACCCCGCCCGACCCGGCCCGCGGGCTGCTCCCGGCCGCCGAGCCGGTACGCCTGCTCGACCCGACCGGCAGCCCGCTGCCCGCCCGCGCCGACTACCCCGAACCGGCCGCCGACGCGCTGGCCGAGCTGTACCGCCGGATGGTGATCGGCCGCCGGTTCGACGCCCAGGCCACCGCCCTGACCAAGCAGGGCCGGCTGGCGGTCTACCCGTCGTCGCGCGGGCAGGAGGCCTGCCAGGTGGGCGCGGTGCTCGCGGTGCGCGACACCGACTGGGTCTTCCCGACCTACCGCGAGTCGATGGCGCTGGTCTCCCGCGGCCTCGACCCGGTGGAGGTGCTCACCCTGCTGCGCGGCGACTGGCACTGCGGGTACGACCCGGCCGCCCGGCGCACCGCGCCGCAGTGCACCCCGCTGGCGACCCAGTGCGCGCACGCCGCCGGGCTCGCCTACGGCGAGGCGTACCAGGGGCGGGACACCGTGGCGCTGGCCTTCATCGGCGACGGCGCCACCAGCGAGGGCGACTTCCACGAGGGGATCAACTTCGCCGCGGTGTTCAAGGCGCCGGTGGTCTACTTCGTGCAGAACAACCGGTACGCGATCAGCGTCCCGCTGTCCCGGCAGACCGCCGCCCCGTCGCTGGCCTACAAGGGCGTCGGCTACGGCGTGGCCAGCGAGCAGGTCGACGGCAACGACCCGGTGGCGGTGCTCGCCGTGCTGAACCGGGCGGTCGCGCACGCCCGGGCCGGCAACGGGCCGTTCCTGGTCGAGGCGCATACCTACCGGATGGAGCCGCACACCAACGCCGACGACGCGACCCGCTACCGCGACGGCGCCGAGGTCGACGCCTGGCGGGACCGGGACCCGGTCGCCCGGCTGGAGACCTACCTGCGGGAGCGCGGCGTGCTCGACGAGGCGGCCGTCGCGGCGATCGCCGCCGAGGCCGAGGAGTACGCGGCCGACCTGCGGACCCGGATGAACGCCCAGCCGACGGTCGACCCGCTGAGCCTGTTCGACCACGTCTACGCCGAGCCGACCCCGCAGCTGGTCGAGCAGCGGGAGCAGGTCCGCGCCGAACTGGCCGCCGACCGGGACGCCGAGGGGGAGCACTGATGGCCACCACCATGGCGAAGGCGCTCAACGCCGCGCTCGCCGACGCGCTCGCCGACGACGAGCGGGTGGTCGTCTTCGGCGAGGACGTCGGGGCGCTCGGCGGCGTCTTCCGGATCACCGACGGCCTGCAGGCCCGGTTCGGCGACCGGCGCTGCTTCGACACCCCGCTGGCCGAGGCCGGCATCGTCGGGTTCGCGGTCGGCCTGGCCATGTCCGGGCTGCGCCCGGTGGTCGAGATGCAGTTCGACGCGTTCGCCTACCCGGCGTTCGAGCAGATCGCCTCGCACGTGGCGAAGCTGCGCAACCGGACCCGGGGCGCGCTCAGCGTGCCGATCGTGATCCGGGTGCCGTACGCCGGCGGCATCGGCGGGGTGGAGCACCACTGCGACTCGAGCGAGGCCTACTACGCGCACACGCCCGGCCTGAAGGTGGTCACCCCGGCCACCGTCGAGGACGCGTACTCGCTGCTGCGCGAGGCGATCGCCGACCCCGACCCGGTGGTCTTCATGGAGCCGAAGAAGCTCTACTTCTCCAGCGCCGAGGCGGCGCTGCCGGCCCGCACCGAGCCGTTCGGCCGGGCGGTCGTCCGCCGGCCCGGCCGCGACGCCACCCTGGTGGCGTACGGGCCGGCGGTGCCGGTCGCGCTCGAGGCCGCCGAGGCCGCCCGCGAGGAGGGCTGGGACCTGGAGGTGGTGGACGTGCGCACCATCGTGCCGTTCGACGACGCCACGGTCACCGCCTCGGTACGCCGCACCGGCCGCTGCGTGGTGATCCAGGAGGCGCAGGGCTTCGCCGGGGTGGGCGCCGAGATCGCCGCCCGGGTGCAGGAGCGCTGCTTCCACGCCCTGCACGCCCCGGTGCTGCGGGTCAGCGGGCTGGACATCCCGTACCCGGCGCCGATGCTGGAGCACACCCACCTGCCCGGCGTGGACCGGGTGCTCGACGCGGTGGCCCGCCTGCAGTGGGACGACCAGCCGGACCCGCGCTGGCTGACCGAGGGCAGCGCGGCATGACCGAGCAGGTGTTCCGGCTGCCGGACCTGGGCGAGGGGCTGACCGAGGCGGAGATCGTCGAGTGGCGGGTCGCCGTCGGTGACACGGTCACCGTGGACCAGACCGTGGTCGAGGTGGAGACCGCCAAGGCCGTCGTCGACGTGCCCTGCCCGTACACCGGCCGGGTGGTGGCCCTGCACGGCGCGGCGGGCGAGGTCCGCCCGGTCGGCCAGCCGCTGATCACCATCGCGGCGCTCGACGCCGCCGGGGCGCCCGCCGGCGGCGGCGAACCCGCCGGCCACGCCACCTACCGCGAGGAGGAGCGGGCCGGGTCCGGCAACGTCCTGATCGGCTACGGCACCGGCCACGGCGGGTCGGGACGGCGGCGCCGCCGTCCCCGGCTCGCGGTCGCCCCGGAGCCCGCGCCCGCGCCGGCCGGCCCGCCGGCCGCGAACGGGGCCATGCCGGCCGGCAACCAGGCCAGGCCGCCTCTCGCCAACGGGGCCGGGCCGGCCGGCAACGAGGCCAGGCCGGCCGGGGCCGCCCTGGTCATCTCGCCGATCGTGCGCCGGCTGGCCCGCGAGCACGGCCTGGACCTGGCCACGCTGCACGGCACCGGGCCCGGTGGGGTGGTCCGCCGGGCCGACGTCGAGGCCGCCCTGGCCGGGGCGGCACCCGCCCGGCTGGCCGCCGTGCCGGACCACCCGGAGCCGGCCGACGCGCCGGCGGCGCACGTCGGGCTCGCCCCGGCCGACGCCGCAGACCTGGTCATCCCGCTGACCGGCATCCGCAGGGTGATCGCCGACAAGCTGTCCCGCAGCCGGCGGGAGATTCCCGAGGTGACCATCTGGGTGGACGTGGACGCCACCGCGCTGCTGGAGACCCGGGCCGCGATCAACGCCGCCCGGCCGGAGCAGCCGGTCGGCATCCTGGCCCTGCTGGCCCGGATCTGCCTCTCCGGGCTGCGCCGCTATCCGCAGCTCAACGCCCGGGTGGACAACGAGGGGCAGCGGATCGTCCAGTCGGCCGGGGTGCACCTGGGCATCGCCGCGCAGACCGACCGCGGCCTGGTCGTGCCGGTGCTGCGGGACGCGCAGCGGCTGACCACCGGCGAGCTGGCCGCCGAGCTGGCCGCCACCACCGCCGCGGCGCGGGCGGGCACCCTGCCGCCGGCCCGGCTCACCGGCGGCACCTTCACCCTGAACAACTACGGGGTGTTCGGCGTCGACGGCTCCACCCCGATCATCAACCACCCGGAGGCGGCGCTGCTCGGCGTGGGGCGGATCGTGGACAAGCCGTGGGTGGTCGACGGCCAGCTCGCGGTCCGCAAGGTGACCCAGCTCAGCCTCACCTTCGACCACCGGGTCTGCGACGGCGGGGTGGCCGGCGGGTTCCTGCGGCACGTCGCCGACTGCGTCGAGCAGCCGGCGCTGCTGATCGCCGCCGTCTGACCGCGGCGACGGCCCCGGCCCGCCCGGCCGGGGCCGTCGCGTCCCCGCGGACGTCCGGGGCCGGACGGCGCCCGTGGCTCTGCCCGACCGCCCGCCCGTGCGGGGCCGTGTTTCCCGCCGGTCGGACCGGGAATGCGGCCTGCCCAGCCGCCGAGGGGAGAACGACGTGGCCCACCCGGGCGTGTCCGTGCCGGCCGGTGTGCGGAGGCATCCGGTCGCCGGCGCTCCGCTGTTCTGCGACGCGCGCGAGCACGGTCTGACCGGCGACGGCGTGACCAACGACCAGCCCGCCCTCGCGGCGCTGGTCGACCGGCTCGGCGACGCCTACCAGGCCGACGGGCGGGCCCGGGTCATCCACTGCCCGCCGGGGGTCTACTCGATGCGCGACGCCGGCACGGCCTGGCGCAGCGGGGTGTCGCTGGTCGGGGCCGGGCCGGGAGCGACCCGGTTCGTGCTCAGCAACGCCGGCAACCGGGCCGACCCGGCGCCGCTGGCCTTCCACACCACGCTGCAGCACGGCGCCGGCCGGGACCGGCACCTGGCCGACTGCACCTTCGCCGACTTCGAGATCGACGGCTCGCAGGTGGCGTCGGCGCAGTACCACCCGCTGGCCAAGGGGCTCGGGTTGCAGTACCTGGTCCGCGGCGTCTTCCGCAACCTCTACATCCACCACACCGCGGCCACCGGGCTGGGCTGCGACTTCCTGCAGGACTGCCTGATCGACGGGGTGTTGGTGGTGGGGTGCGGCCGGCTGGACAGCGGCACCGAGATGGGCGGCGCCGGGATCGGGATCGGCATCGGCGGATGGGGCAGCGTCGAGCGGCTCGCCATCGTCAACTGCAGCGTGGTGGGCAACGCCACCAACGGCATCTTTCTCGAGTTGCAGGAGGCGGAGAGCCTGCGTCCCCGGGGGATCAAGGTGATCGGCTGCCACGCCCAGGGCAACCGCTTCGGCATCTCCGACTGGGGGCCAACGGCCTGATCGTCACGGCCTGCACGATGACCGGAAACCTGGAGGCCGGCTTCCACGTCTCGGCGAAGGGCACCACGCACACCGCCGGGCGCGGCGGCATCCTCACCGACTGCGTGATCGACGGCAACGTGCGCGACGGGATCAGCATCGGCAACACCCCCGGGCCGTACACCATCCGGGGCAACCGGATCAGCGGCAACGGACGGCACGGCTACCACCAGCGCAGCCTCGGCGCGGCGGGCAGGGCGGCGGCCGAGGAGATCGTCATCGAGAGCAACGACTTCTACGGCAACAGCGGGGACGCGATCCGCTTCGACCGGCCGGTCCGGGACGCGATCGTGGTCGGCAACCGGATCCGTAACAACGGCCGGCAGTGGGCGCCGGCGATGATCGGGCACGGCGACTCGGTGCGGTACGGCGAGAAGACCGTGGTGGACCGGACGGCCGACTGGCCGAACGACGGGCACCGGGGCAAGGTGGTGCGGGTCGGTCGGGCCATCGCGGTGGTGGCGGCCAACGATGCCGACACGCTGACCCTGGCACCGATCCGGCCGGGCGCGTTCACCGCGTGGAGCGGCGACACCCCGATACCGGGGACGGCGTACGAGTTGCCGGCCGCGCCGCCGGTGCGGGCCGGGATCACGGTCAACGCGACGCTCGAGTCGGCGACCGTGCGGGGCAACCGGATCTGGGACAGTCGGGACCCGGCCACCCAGACGCACGGTCTCTGGATCACCGACGAGGGCAGGTGCGTGGACTGCCGGGTGGAGGAGAACGACCTCGTCGGCAACGCCGAGGCCGCCATCCGCGCGGACACCCCGCCGGTGGGCGGCCGGTGGGAACGCAACCACGGCCACGACGGCGGGGCCTGACGCCGCCGGCGGCGGTCCCGGTCGCCCGGGACCGCCGCCGGCCGCGGGTCAGTGGGCCGGGGTCGGGTGGAGCACCACCGTGGCCGTCCCGGTCTGCGGGGGTACGTCCGGCTCGGTCGGCGCGTCGGTGTACTCGGCGACGAAGACCGCGGACAGGTTGGACGCTCCACCGTGTCCGCCGTCGACGAACGTGGTGATGCTTCCGGTGCAGCCGGAGGCGGTGGAGAGCGGGTGCCCGTGCTCGTCGTGCCCGAGGATGTAGGTCACCCGCACCCGCGAGCAGTCCACCGGCCGGTCGTCGGTGACCTTGACCTCGAAGGTGACGGTCTGCCCGAACTGGAAGGGCTGACCGGCCACCGGGGCGACGAACTCGACGATCGGCGCCCGCGGCCCGATCAGCAGCGGCAGGGTGGCCGCCGCGGACCGGCCGGTGCGGTCGGTGACCTTCAGCGTGGGCGAGTACGAGCCGTTGCTCCGGTAGGTCCAGCTCGGGTTCGCCTCGGTGGAGTCGACCGAACCGTCGGCGTCGAAGTCCCAGGCGTAGCGCAGCGGGTCGCCGTCCGGGTCGACCGTTCCGGCACTGGAGAAGTTGACGGTCAGCGGCGCCTGCCCGGCGGTCGGGTCGGCGCTGATCTTCGGGATCGGGGTCCGGTTGCCGCGGACGAAGTCGATCCGGGCCAACTGGGCGTCCGGGTTCTCCGCGAAGTACCCGTCGCCGTACTCCAGCACGTAGAGCGCGCCGTCCGGGCCGAACTCCAGGTCCATCGGGTTGTCCACCACCAGCGAGGGCACCACCGGGCGGATGTCGGTGACCTCCCCGGAGCGGTCGAGGCGGAACTCCTTGATGTAGTCGCGGGTCCACTCGTAGAACAGCGGAACCCCGTCGTAGTAGGCGGGCCACTTCACCCGGGAGGTGCTGCGCCCGTCGTAGTCGTACGCCGGGCCGCCCATCGGGCCGATCCCGCCGGTGCCGAGCTGCGGGAATTCGCCGGAAGCCGCGGACGGGTACCAGACCTGCGGCGCCTGGACCGGCGGCAGGCGGCGCTGCCCGGTGTTGTGCGGTGAGTCGTTCACCGGCCGCCGGCAGTCGAAGTGGGCCCCGGGCGTGCCGGTGGCGAAGTCGTAGTCGCGATACGGCATCGACGGCGTGACACAGTACGGCCAGCCGTAGTTGGCCGGCTCGTCGACCAGCATCCAGCGGCCGTGTCCGGCCGGTCCCCGGTCGGGGTTGGCCGACCCGGCGTCGGGGGAGTAGTCGGCGAGGTAGACGTCGTCGGTGCGCCGGTCGACGGCGAACCGGAACGGGTTGCGCAGGCCCATCGCGTAGATCTCGGGCCGGGTCTTCGGGGTGCCCGGGCGGAACAGGTTGCCGGCCGGGATCCGGTAGCCGCCGCCGGGGTTGACCCGGATCCGCAGCAGCTTGCCGCGCAGGTCGTTGGTGTTGGCCGAGGTGCGCTGGGCGTCGAAGGCCGGGTTCCGGTCGGCGCGCTCGTCGATCGGGGTGTAGCCGTCGGAGAAGAACGGATTGGTGTCGTCGCCGGTGGACAGGTAGAGGTTGCCCCGGCTGTCGAAGTCGATCTGCCCGCCCACGTGACAGCAGATGCCCCGGTCGGTGGGCACGTCGATGATCCGCTGCTCGCTGCGCAGGTCGAGCGTCGTCCCGTCGAGCTTGAACCGGGACAGCCGCAGCACGCCGCGGAACCGTTGCCAGTCCGCCGCGGTGCCGACCAGCGGCGCGTCCCCCTCGTTGACGTCCGGCGTCGTCGGGTCGTCGACCGGTGTGTTCCCCGGCGGGGAGTAGTACAGGTAGACCCACTTGTTTCGGGCGAAGTCCGGGTCGATCGCGATGCCCTGCAGGCCCTCCTCGTCGTGCTCGTACACGGGCACGTCGGCGGCGAGGGTGTTCAGGCCGGTCCGCGGGTCGTGGATGCGGACCTCACCGGTGCGGGAGGTGTGCAGCACCCGCAGGTCGGGCAGGACGGCGAGGCTCATCGGCTCGCCGGGGAAGTCGTTGAGCGTGACCTTCTGGAAGCTGCTGTCGGGCGGTGCGGCGGCCGGGGTGGGCGCGGCGGCGACCGGCGAGGCCGGCGCGGCGAGGCCGGCGGCCACCAGCACCAGGGCGGACAGGCGTGCGGCTCTTCTCATCTGGGCGGTCCCCCGATGTCGTGGCTCAGTAGCGGAGCGAGGCGAGGTAGGCGTAGCCGACCCGGGCGGTGTCGAGGGCGTCGGCGGGGGCGCGCGGCGGGGTGCCCGCGTCGTCGCGCTCCACGATGTACTCCTCGATCCCGGCCGCCCGGGCGTGCGCGAAGATCCGGCCGAAGTCGATCAGACCGTCGCCGAGGTCGGCGAAACTGGCGTTGGTGTCCATGTCCTTGACGTGCACCTGACGGATCCGGCCGCGGTGGGCGTGGATCACGTCGACCGGGTCGTGGGCGCCGCGCCAGGTCCAGAACAGGTCGAGTTCGAAGTGGACCAACCGGGGGTCGGTCTCGTCGGCCAGGATCTCGAACCCGGTCCGCCCGTCGGTCAGCGGCACGAACTCCAACTGGTGGTTGTGGTAGCCGAACCGCAGCCCGGCGCGCTCGGCCATCCGCCCGGCGCGGTTGAGGTCGTGGGCCAGCGCCCGGTAGCGCTGCGGGTCCCGGATCGGCCGGCCTTCGGCGTCGAGGCCGAACCAGGGGTGCACGAGGTAGCGGCAGCCGACCGTGTTGGTGTCGGCGAGCACCTGCTCCCACGCGTCCGGATCGAACGGTTGGGGAATGCCGACGTGCCCGGAGGTGGCCCGCAGCCCGGCCTGGTCCAGCGCGGCCCGGAACTGGGCGGCCGTCCGGCCGACGTAGCCGGCGTGCTCCACCCGGCAGTAGCCGATCCGCCGCAGCGCGGCCAGCGTCCCGGGCAGGTCGGCGGCGAGCTGGTCGCGCAGCGTGTACAGCTGGATGCTGATCCGGTCGGCCGGGACCCGGCGCCGGCCGTGCGGTCCGGAGTCGGCCGCGGCGGGGGCGCCGAGCAGCCCGGCGGTACCGACCGCGGCGGCCGAGACCGTGGCGGCGCGCAGCACGCCGCGTCGGCTGACCGGCTCCCGGCCGGGTGCCGGCGGCCGGGATTCGAGTTCGTCCATGGTGCTGGTCCTTCCTGCCGGGCGTTGCGGGCCCGGCCGTTCGGGCCGACCGGCCGTCCGCCGGGCACGCCGGACCGGCCGGGCGTGGGGCCCGGCGGCGCGGTCGTGGTACGGACGCGACGGTCCGACCCACCGACGGTGGGTCGGACCGCCCGGAGGGGCGGGGCAACGGATCGACCAATGGACAACTGTGTATCTGATGGGTCACCGTACCCTTGCCGACGATCGATGGCAAAGGTTCGTCCGGATTGACGAAACTTCTGCTCGCATCGACAAAAGCCGGCCCGCCGCGGACCGGAGCGATCTCCGTCCGGTCCACTCTCGATCCGCGTCGCGCCCCGGAGCCGTCCCGCGAGCGACTCCCGGGACCGCGGGGTCGACTTCCCCCGATCGGTGCAGACCGGGCCGATCCCGACGCCGGCCACGAAGCGGCGAAGGGTGCAGCGGTCGGGCCCGGAGGCGACGGGCGGTCCGCCCGGGCGCGCGGCGGTCGAAGGGGTCGATCCGGCGCGCCGGTCGGCTTCCCGCTCAATTGCCGCCAGTTGAGCACCACGGCCCCGGCGTTGTTCCGGCTTGAGGTGTTCTGTCCAGGTTGAGGACCGGACAGAGCTGAAGTTGTGGGACGAG
>NZ_JBSWCE010000054.1:0-33572 GCF_056780015.1 Micromonospora sp. R311 | reverse complement strand
CAAGACCGGCGCACCCGTCACCCGGTCACTGATCGCCTACGACCACTGACCGGGATTCGGAACTACTCGTCTAGCGGTTCGTCCCCTGTCGGCCGCCCGGCGGCCGTCCTGCCTGCTCGTATCCCTTCCGAGGAAGATAGGAGGATTGTTCGGACTTGGCCCGGTCCGGCTGTTTACGGTGTGCCACAGAGGGTGCCCACCGTTTACGTGACGGGAGAGACCGACCATGCGCGTGCCCAGCCGAAGCCCGGGACACCAGCCCGGTCCGCCCGCCACGTCCACCGCCCCCGCCCGGCGCCGACCGCCGACCGCGGCGCGCCGGACCGTCCCGTCCTCCGGTCCCGACCTGGATGCCTACCGGGACGCCGTGGCCGAGCTGCTGGTCGAGGTCGGGGCCCTGGCGGGGGCGCCCTCCACCGCGGCCCGGCAGGTGCTGATCGACGCCCGGCTACGCGAACCGGCGATCGCCGCGGTGCTCGACGCCACGCCGCAGGGCTTCGTGGGCGCCCGCGAGACGCTGCTGCTGGAGATGGCGCGCTACCAGCCCAACGAGCGCAGCTCCGCGGCCGACCTGACCGCCCTGGTCCGGATCTACCTGCTCTCCCGCATCGACGTGATGTGGTGGCGCGACGCCCCCACCTACCTCACCGACGCGCAGGTCAACGGCAGCACCGAGCTGGTGGACCTGGAGTGGCTGCGCCGGCGGGGCCTGCTCCGCTTCCGCTACCGGGAGCAGCCGGGCACCGTGCTTGGGCGGGGGGTGCACGCCCTGCGCCGCCGGCTGCGCCCGGACGCCACCCCGCGCACCGCCGGGCTGCTGTTCCGCCGGGCCCGGCGGGAGGTGATCGCCTTCCTCAACGACCTCAGCCGCGAGTTCGCCGCGAGCACCCCGCCCGGTACCCCCCCGCTCTGGGTCACCAGCCTGGTCCGCAGCGCGGAGCACCAGTACCGGCTGCGCCGCCTCGGCTACGCCGCCATGGTGCCCAGCGGTCACTGCCTCGGCTGGGCGGCCGACGTGGAGATGGCCTGGTTCGACCGGTTCGGCGTCCGGGGCACCCTGGCCGGGCTGCTGCTGGCCCGGCAGCAGGCCGGCGAGGTCAACGTGGTCGACGAGGGCCAGGCCTGGCACGTCTGCCTGGCGCCCGGGGTGCGGCGGCGGCTGCGGCGGGCGTACGAAGCCGAGATGGGGGTCTGAGCGGGATGTGCGGCCTCGTGTTGAGCCTCGGCCCGGAGGCCGACCCGGCGATCTTCCGGCGGATGCTCGCCCTGCTCGCGTCGCGCGGCGAGGTCACCGAGACCCGGTACGAGAACGGCCTGCTCGCCGGCGTCCGGCGGCTGCCGGTGGTGGACCGGGAGCGGGCGGTGCAGCCGTGGACGTCCGTCGACCAGCGATGGGTGCTCTGCTACACCGGCGAGGTCTTCAACCACCACGAGCTGCGCGCGGAGCTGACGCGGCTCGGGTACCGGTTCCGCAGCGCCAGTGACACGGAGGTGGTGCTGGCCGCGTTCCTGCGGTGGGGTGAGGGGATGGTGGGCCGGCTGCGCGGCGAGTACGCATTCGCCGTCGTGGAGCGCGCCACCGGTCGCGCCTACCTGGTCCGCGACCCGCTCGGGGTGAAGCCGCTCTACTGGACCCGCACGCCCGGTTGCCTGCACGTCGCCAGCGAGGTCAAGGCGCTGGTCGGGCACGGCACCCCGATCGCCGAGGTGCCGCCCGGGCACCACGGCTGGGCCGATCCCGACGGGCCGGTCCTGCTGCGCCCGTACGTCGACCTGCTCCGGCTGGGCGAGGGGCTGCCGGTGGTGGACGACCCGGACGTGGCCGCCCTGCTCGTCCGTGCCGCGCTGACCGACAGCATCCGGGCTCGGGTGGACACCGACCTCACCGTGGGGGTGGTGCTCTCCGGCGGGCTGGACAGCTCGCTTGCCCTGCTGCACGTACGCGAGATGCACCCGGACTGCGTCGCGGTCACCGTCGGCGCGCCGGAGAGCCCGGACGTGGCGTACGCCCGGCGGCTCGCGGCCGACCTGGGCGTGCCGCACGAGGTGGTCGAGCTGCGCCCGCGCGACATCCGGCTGGCCGACATCCGGGAGGCGATCCGGATCTCCGAGCTGACCGAGTACGGCGACATCATCAACGCGGTGGTCTCCGTGCCGATCTTCCGCCGGCTGCGCGAGCTGGGTGTCAAGGTGGTGCTCACCGGGGACGGCTCGGACGAGCTGTTCGGCGGCTACCCGATGTATCACGAGGTGGGCCCCGAAGCGTCCCGCCGGCTCTTCCTGCACCGGATCCGCAACCTGTACCGGACCGAGTTGCAGCGGGTCGACCGGACCAGCATGGGACACGGGGTGGAGGCCCGGGTGCCGTTCCTCGACCTGAGGGTGGTGGAGCTGGCGATGCGGCTGCCGATCGGGTTGAAGCTGCGCGAGGGCCAGGAGAAGTGGATCGTCCGGCGGGCCTTCGCCGACCTGCTGCCCGACTACGTCCGGCGGCGGCCGAAGAACCCGATGTCCTACTCGTCGGGGCTGCACGAGCGGGCCCGGCTCTACAAGCCGCTCTTCGCCCGGCTGCACCGCCAGTTCGGCTACCACCTGTTGGAACCGGTCCGGCGGGACTTCGACACCGTGCTCACCCGTTGCGGCAACGACCTCGACCGGGCCCTCGCGGCCGGCCGGGCGCGGCCGGACTACACCGTCCTGGAGCACGCCCGTGACCTGGTCGGCGCCGCGAAGTGGAACGCCGCGCCGGTGGTGCGGCGGCTGGTCGGCCCCCGCCGCACCCGCGGCGACGAGGAAGCCCCGCTGCCGGGGTGAGTGACCCTCCCGGGTTCGCGGCCCGCGCTCAGGCGTCGGCGTCCGGCCGGTTCGTGGCGGTGCGGATCCGGGTGACCAGCTGCTCCAGCACGGAGACCTCCGCGCGCAGCGCGGCCCGGCCCTGCCGGGTCAACCGCACCCAGGTACACGGACGGCGACCCTCGTAGCCCTTCGTCACCTGGAGCAGCCCGGCCTCCTCCAGGATGCGCAGGTGCCGGTTGAGGTTGCCGTCGGTCAGCCCGAGCTCGTCGCGCAGGACCGCGAACCGGCACTCCTGCGCCTCGCTCAACACGGTGAGAATGCCCAGCCGGACCCGCTGGTGGACGACGTCGTCCAGGGCGGTGGCGGGGTGCGGTGGCTGCTGCCGCGTCACGCGCGGTCCGGGCGGCGGCCGGACACCAGCCGGATGGCGGCGACCGCGAGCAGGGGGAGCGCCATCAGGACAAGAAAGTGGCCGGGCCGCAGCGCGAGCTGGCCGCCGAGGCCGCCGTCGCCGCCGAGCAGCCGGCCGGCCCAGCCGGGCAGCGCGCCCAGCGGGAACGAGGTGCAGAGCCAGGCCGTGAGCAGGGCCATCCACCCGCCGGCCGCGGTGAGGCCGGCGCTGCGCTCGGCCCGGCCGAGCACCACGACCGCGGCGGCGAGCGGCAGCAGCGGGGTGAGCAGCCCGGGCCAGTACGGCCCGTCGGGCGTGGTGAGCCCGTCGGCCACCGGGCCGGTCGGCACCGCGGCGAGCACCGCCAGCAGGGCCAGCACCCCGAGCCCGGTGCCGGCGAAGAGCGGCCACGCCACCCGTACGCCGAGCCGGCGGGCGCGCCAGCGGTACCAGAGGCCGACGCCGGCGAACAGCAGCGGCGTGCCGACGAACCAGAACGCGTAGGAGGCCACCGGGCTGCGCTGCTCGTCGGGCAGCCCCGCCCACCAGGGATGCTCGGCCACGATGGACGTGGGGGAGGCCAGCGGGTGCCGGTAGAGCGCCATGCTGGCCAGCAGCAGCGCGGCGACGCCGAGGGCGGGCAGCCAGGCGCCGCCGTGGGCGCGCCGGCGGGTGCGTCGACGCAACCGCTCCAGGGCGGCGAGGGTGTCTTCGGCTTGTTCGGTGGCGCCGGGCTCCATGACGTACCCCTGTCTGGCTTTGCGACAGCGACAGCTTTGCAACGCAAAGCTTATGGTCGGCGCCGCCCGCTGGCAAGGCCCGCCCCGTGCGCCGGACCGGTGGCACGGCGGCCGCCGGCACGACCCGGCAGCGGGGCGTGGGCGGCCGCCCGTGCCGGGCGTGGCCGGCGCCGGCCGGGGTAGTAGCCGGACATGGCGGAACTGGACGTGCTGGTGGTCGGGCAGGTGGCCCGGGATCTCGTGGTGCAGGTGGACGAGCTGCCGCCGGCCGGCGGCGGCGCCGCGGTGCGGTGCCGCCGCGAACTGCTCGGTGGCAAGGGCGCCAACCAGGCCGTCGGCCTGGCACAGCTCGGCGCGCGGGTCGGGTTGCTCGGGGTGGTCGGCGACGACGAGGTGGGGGAGCGGCTGCTCACCCAGGCCCGCGCCGACGGGGTGGAGGTCGGCACGGTGCTCCGCCGCCCCGGAACGCGCACCGGGCTGATCGTCGACCTGGTCGACCGGGAGGCCCGCTGGCGCTACCTGGAGGACCTGCCCGACCCGGTCCTGCTCACCCCCGACGACGTGGCCACCGCCGCCGACGCGCTGCGGGCCGCGCGGGCCGTGCTGGTGCAGTTGCAGCAGCCATCGGCGGCGGCGCTCGCCGCGGCCCGGACCGCCCGGTCCGCCGACCGGCTGGTGGTGCTCGACGGGGCGCCCGAGGATCCGGCCGCCGCCGACGACCTGCTGACGCTCGCCGACGTGCTGCGGGCGGACGCCCGCGAGGTCGCTCTGCTCACCGGCGACGAGCCGGCGGACGCCGAGGCCGGGCTGGCCGCCGGGCGCAAGCTGTTGCGGCGCGGCCCGTCGCTGCTGGCCGTCGAGGTGGCCGGGGCCGGCAACGCGTTCGTCTGGCCCGACGGCGAGCTGTTCGTGCCGTTGAGTGAGACACCCACGGTGGACAGCACCGGAGCCGGGGACGCCTTCTTCGCCGCGCTCACCCTCGGGCTGCTCCGCGGCGAGCCCCGGGAGCGGGTGGCCCGGCACGCCGTCGCCGCGGCCGGCGCCACCGTCGGCCACCCGGGCGGGCGTCCGTCGTTGACCCCCGAGGCGATCCGTGACCAGCTCGACCGGATTCCCGACCGCTGACCCGCCCACCACCGGCCGGCGGCGTCGCGGTGCCGACCCGGGGGCGGGGTAGCGGCCGCGGCCACCCCGCCGCAGGACTGCGCGACGTTGTCGCGCAGCGCGGCCAGCAGGCTCTCGGCCGGCAACCGGGCCGCGTCGCGGCGGGCGCGCCGGTCGGCCATCCGGTTGACGTTCCCGCGCGCCCTGGCCAGCTCCAGCACTGCCCGGGCGAGCGACGTGCGGAACGGCATCGTGGTGTGCGCGACCACCTCGCGTACCCGCCAGCCGGCGCAGAGCGGGGCGACGGGCGGGGTGGCGCGGCTGGAGACCTACCGGGTCGAGCTGACCGGCTACTGCTACCGGATGCTCGGGTCCGGTTTCGAGGCCGAGGACGCGGTCCAGGAGACGTTGCTGCGCGCCTGGCGGTCGTACGACCGCTACGACGAGCGGCGGGCGTCGCTGCGCACCTGGCTCTACCGCATCGCCACGAACGTGTGCCTGGACATGCTGCGCGGCGCCCGCCGCCGGGCCCTCGCCATGGACCTCGGCCCGGCCGGGCCGCACGGCCGCGACGGCCGGGTAGGCCGACCCGCTCAACTCACCGGCAGTTGGTAGCGGCGTTCGCCACCGGCGGCGGTGGTCAGCCGGACCTCGCCGCTGCGCAGGCCGTACGTCACCGACCAGCGGGTGTGCGCCTGGCGGACGTCGGCGAGGATCTGGAAGGCGGCCGGAGCGTCGGCCACCCCGCCGCTGCGGCTGAGCGCCTCGGCGATCACCCCGTAACGGTGGTCCTCCCGCCGGCGCTGCTCCGGCACCCCGGCGACCGGCACGTTGGTCAGCGCCTGCCAGCCGCCCGCCCCCCGCTCGACGCGCATCCGGCCGTCGGTGAACTCGACCACCAGCGAGGCGCCGGTGGCGTCGGCGACGAGGTAGTGCAGCGGGGGCCCGCCGTCGAAGTCCACGTTGTACCGGTTGAAGACCGCCACCGCCTCGTCCACCGTGGCCGCCCGGTCGAGCACCAGCCGCAGGATGCGTACCGACCCGACGGTCGGCTTGCCCGGGTCGCGGTCGGACCGGGCGGCGTCGTCGGCGGCCAGCCCCACCGCCAGGCCGCGTTCGTTCATGCCGTCGAAGGGCAGCAGCGGGGCGTTGAGCAGCCGCCGGTCGTTCGTCGGGTCGGCGCCGACTCCGAGGTAGGACATGTCCACCACGGAGATGCTCGCGTAGCCGTCCGGTGGGTCGGTGCGCAGCACCATCGCCGGATTGGCATCCCAGTCGAAGTTGCGGGCGAACAGCGGCCGGCCGGGGTCACCCGCGGCGACGAAGAGCGAGCAGCCGAACGGCTTGGCTCCCGGGCTGGCGTCCGTGCCAACCGTCGGCTCGTACGCCCCGACGTAGGTCATCTCGTACAGCGGCAGGTCGTCGACCCTGCGCAGGCTGGCCAGGGTCTGCTCGACCTGGCCCGCGTCCTGGCGGGAGGCGATGGGCGTGCCGGTCGCGGCCGGGACGCCTGGCCCGGGCTCGGGCGGTACGGCAGTGGAACAGGCGGTCACGGCCAGCGCCAGGGCGACGCCGGCGCCCCACAGAGTCCTCCGCATATCCGTTGGACGCTATGGCAGCGATAGACGGTTGTCCACCGTCCCGGTTTCGGCGCGGGGGAGCTGGGTACCTGAATCGCCACGAACGAGAGGCAGGTGGCATGAAGCGCAACGAATACCACGTCGTACCGAACAGCGGCGGCTGGAAGGTCGAGCAGGGCAACCAGGTCGTCGGCACCTTCGACACCAAGCAGCGTGCCGTCGAGGCGGGCCGCAAGGCGGCGCACGGCAACGAGCCGAGCCAACTCGTCGTGCACAACGCGGACGGGAAGATCGAGACGGAGTACACCTACCAGAACGACCCGTACCCCCCGGCGGGCTGAGCGGCGGTCGCGGAGCGGCACCACGGGCCGCGGACGTGGCCGGGCCCGGCCCCTCAGGTGGGGGCCGGGCCCGGTTCTGTGTGTCGTGCGGCCTACCAGCCGAGGTAGCGCGGCTGGGTCTGCACGTTCAGCTCGCGGAACCGGACCAGCTCGGCCGTCCAGGTCCGCCAGTCGGTCAACTTCAGCACGTCGAAGCCCTTGGCGATGTCGTTGGAGTAGATGTGGCCGTTGTAGTAGTACGCGGACCACGAGCCACCGCCGACCGGCCGCTCCGTCGAGATCGGGCCGCGCTCCCAGAACGCGATCTCCTTCGGGTTGGCCGAGTCGGTGAAGTCCCACACCGAAATGCCGCCCTGGTACCACGCCTGGACCATGATGTCCCGCCCGAGCACCGGGATCAGCGAGCCGTTGTGCGCGACGCAGTTCTCGGTGTCGGCGTTGTTCCGCGGGATCTTGAAGTAGCTGCGGAAGACCATCGTCCGGTCGTCACCGCGGCCGGTGATGTCGTAGATGGCGTCCGCGCCCCGGTTCGGGCCGACGGTCTCGTTGCAGGTCGCGGCGCCGCCGCCACCCAGCTCGTCGGTGAAGACCACCTTGGTGCCGGCGTTGTTGAACGTGGCCGAGTGCCAGAACGCGAAGTTGGTCGTGTCCCGGACCCGGTTGATCACCCGGGGCGCCTCGCGGTCGCGGATGTCCATCAGGATGCCGTCGCCCATGCACGCGCCGGCGGCCAGGTCCCTGGCGGGGTAGACGGTGATGTCGTGGCAACCGGTGGTCGCCGACTTCTGGCCCGGGATGCCCTCGTACCCGCCGTCCGGGAAGAGGTTCGGCATGGCCACCACCGCCGCCTGGGTGGGCTTCTTCAGCGGCACCTTGATGATGGAGATCGAGTCGTGCGGCGGCGGGCAGCCGACGTAGGTGTCGGACGGCCCGTACGAGGACACGTACAGGTAGACCGACCGGTTGTCCTTGGCCGGCACCAGCGTGTGGGTGTGCGAGCCGCAGGCCGTCTGCACCGACTTGATGTAGCGCGGGTTGGCCTTGTCGCTGATGTCGAAGATCTTGATGCCCTCCCACTTCGTCTCCGGCCGCTGCACCTCGGTGCTGCTGCACGAGTCGTCGCTGCGCGGCGAGTCGGTGGAGAGGAAGAGCAGGTCATCGTGGACGGAGATGTCGTTCTGCGACCCCGGGCAGTACACCGACGCCACGGTGGTCGGCGCACTCGGCCGCGAGATGTCCCAGACGACGAAGCCGTTGTAGTTGCCGGCGAAGGCGTACCTGCCCTGGAAGGCCAGGTCGCTGTTGGTCGCGTCCAGCGGGGCCTGCTTCGGCAGGTTGGCGACCTGTCGCAGGTTGGGGCTGCTGACGATCTCGTCGACGCCGGGGATGGTGTTGGTGCTGTCCACTGTGCCGGCGGTCGCCGGCTGCGGGGTGGCCTGGGCGCTGCTCGGTGGCGCGGTGACCACACTGGCGAGGAGGAGGCCGGCCGCGGCGAGGCTCACTAGTTTGAGCTGCCGGGTCCGCGGCGTGGGGAATCTGATCATCGGCGAGCCCTTCGCAAGGGGGGTGGCGATTGTCCACACCTTACCGCCCGATGACGGCCGTCGATGTGAGATGAGTCACAGGATAGCCCCGCCGTCGATGGGCGCCATCGCGGTGACCTCGACCGGAGGCGGTCGGCTCATGACCAGTCGGAGGCTGCGGGCCCGACCGATTGTCACAGTGCCGCCCGCCGACGTGCCGCCCACCTGGACGCGACACGGGCCCGACCCCGCCAGGGTCGGGCCCGTGTCGTCGCGGTCAGTTCCGGTACTCGACCTGGGTCTGCGCGTTGAGCTGGTCGACGCGCCTCGTCTTCGCGCCGGGGATCGACTCGTCGTCG
The DNA here is from genome assembly GCF_056780015.1 of Micromonospora sp. R311. NCBI lineage: Bacteria > Bacillati > Actinomycetota > Actinomycetes > Micromonosporales > Micromonosporaceae > Micromonospora > Micromonospora sp. R311. Next base: position 24,738 of record NZ_JBSWCE010000054.1, on the reverse strand, counting down.
ATCCGCAGCACGTCCAGCCCCTTCTGGTCGCTGGAGTAGACGTGTCCGTTGTAGTAGTACGCCGACCAGGTGCCGCCGAAGGTCAGCTGGGTGGCCGAGACCGGGCCCCGCTCCCAGTAGCCGATCTCCTTCGGGTTGGCCGAGTCGGTGAAGTCCCAGACCGAGACGCCGCCCTGGTACCAGGACTGGACCATGATGTCGCGGCCGGGCACGGGGATCAGCGAGCCGTTGTGCGCGACGCAGTTCTCGGTGTCGGCGTTCTCCCGGGGAATCTTGTAGTAGCTGCGGAACACCAGCGAACGGTCGTCACCGCGGCCGGTGACGTCGTAGATGGCGTCCGCGCCCTTGTCCGGCCCGACCTTCCGGTTGCAGGTCGCCCCGCTGCCGCCGCCCAGTTCGTCGGTGAAGACCACCTTGGTGCCGCTGTTGTTGAACGTGGCCGAGTGCCAGAAGGCGAAGTTCTTCGTGTCGCGCACCTGGTCGATCACCCGCGGCGCCTCGCGGTCGCGGATGTCCAGCAGGACGCCGTCGCCCATGCACGCGCCGGCCGCCAGGTCCTTCGCCGGGAAGGCGGTGATGTCGTGGCAACCGCTGGTCGCGGTGCCGTTGCCGCTGCCCTTGTATCCGCCGTCGGGGAAGAGGTTCGGCGTGGCCACGACCGCCGCGGCGGTCGGGGCGTCCAGCGGCACCTTGACGATGGAGATCGAGTCGTGCGGCGGCCGGCAGTCGGGGTACTGGTCCGACGGGAAGTACGACGACACGTACAGGTAGACCGTGGCGCGGTCCTTGGCCGGGACGACGGTGTGGGTGTGGGAACCGCAGTTGGTCTCGACCGCCTTGATGTAGCGCGGGCTGGTCTTGTCGCTGATGTCGAAGACCTTGATGCCCTCCCACGACTCCTTGATGGTCGCGGACTGCGCGACGCTGTTGCAGGAGTCGTTGCTGCGCGAGGAGTCGGTGGAGAGGAAGAGCAGGTTGCCGTAGACCGAGATGTCGTTCTGCGAGCCGGGGCAGAGCACCTGCGACACGACGGCCGGCGCGCTGGGGCGGGCGATGTCGTAGATCACGAAGCCGTTGTAGTTGCCGACGAAGGCGTAGTTGCCCTGGAAGGCGAGGTCGCTGTTGGTGGCGGTCAGCGGGGCCTGCTTCGGCAGGTTGGCGATCTGCCGCAGGTTGGGGCTGCTGACGATCTCGTCGACACCGGGGACGGTGCTGCCGGCGTCCACAGTGCCGGCCGGCGCGGTCTGCGGTGCCACTCGGGCGTTGCTCGGTGGGGCGGTCATGACGCCGGCGATGAGGAGGCCGGCCGCGGCCAGGCTCACGAGTGTGAACCGCCGTGTTCGCGGCGTGGAGGATCTGATCATCGGCGAGCCCTTCGGAAGGGGGTGGCGGCTGTCCACACCCTACCGAGCCTCGACATCCCTCGATGTGATCTGAGTCACATGTCAGTGCCTTCCTCAATGGATAGCATCGCGGTGACCTCGACCTCAGGGAGTGGCCCATGACCAACCGGCGCGCGCGGACCCTGGCGATCGTCACACTGGCCCTCGTCCTGCCGCTGGTGATCCTGATCGTGGTCCGGGCCGGCGGCGACCCGGCGCGCGACACCGGACCCGTTGCCGCGTCCACCGGCACGCCGGGCCCGACCGGCCCGCCGGTCATCGTGCCGGGCCGTCCCGGCGAGTCGGCGGCCGTCCGGCCGGCCGAGGAGGTCCGCGGCGCCGGTGAGCGTCCGCACAACGCGATGGACGTCGAGTTCGTCCGCATGATGATCCCGCACCACGGGCAGGCCCTGGTGATGGCCGAGCTCGCCCCCGACCGGGCCGCCGACCCCGACGTGCGGGCCATCGCCGAGCGGATCCGGGCCAGCCAGGGTCCGGAGATCGGCATGATGCGCGGCTGGTTGCAGAACCGGGGCCTGTCGGAGCACGTCGAGGGGCACGACCACGGCGCCATGCGGGGCATGCAGACGCCGGCGGCGATGGACCGGCTCGCCGCCGCCCGCGGCGCCGACTTCGACCGGCTCTTCGTGCAGATGATGACCGAGCACCACCAGGGGGCCATCGAGATGGCCACCGAGCTGCTCAAGGTCGGCTCCGACCTCACCCTCTCCGAGTTCGCCAACTCGGTCGCCACCGAGCAGTCCGTCGAGATCGCCCGGATGCGCGAACTGCTCGCTTCCTGATCGTCGGGGCGTCGCCCCGGCCCCGCGTCCGCAGAGGCGATCATGGCGCAGGCCTGCCCCGCCCGCCCGGCCACGTACGCTGGGTGACCGTGAACCGCACGCTCCTCGGCCGTCCGCTGCGCAGCCTCGCCTTCGACGCCTGCGTCTGCGGCCTGGTGGTGCTCTTCGCCCTCGCCGGCATCGTGACCCAGCCCGGTGGCTGGAAGGCGACCCTGGTCGGTTGTGCGATGGCGGTGGTGCTGCTGTTCCGCCGGGACCACCCGTCGGCGGTCGCCGCCGCGGTGGCCGCGCTCGCCCTGATCCAGGTGGCCGCCGGCTGGGGCCCGCTGGCCTTCGACGTCGCCGTGCTGGTCGCCCTCTACAGCGTGGTCAAGTACGCCGACCGGCTCCGCGACGGGATCCTCGCGGGCGCCGTCGCCGCCGTCGGCGTGGTGCTGGCCGCCGTGCAGACCCGCGGCGTCTTGTCCTGGTGGACCACGGCCCTCTACTTCGCGCTGGTCACCGGCGGGGTCTGGCTGGCCGGGCTGAACGTGCGCACCCGCCGGCTGTACGTGCTCAGCCTCGAGGAGCGCGCCGCCACCCTGGAACGGGAGCGCGAGGCCGAGGCGCGGGCCGCGGTCGCCGGCGAGCGGACCCGGATCGCCCGGGAGCTGCACGACGTGGTGGCGCACAGCATGGCGGTCATGATCGTGCAGGCGGACGGGGCGCGGTACATGCTCGACCGGGACCCGGAGACCGCCCGCGCCGCGGTGAAGGTGGTCGCCGACACCGGCCGGCAGGCGCTGGAGGAGATGCGCCGGCTGGTCGGCGTGCTGCGCGAGGAGGGCCGGCCGGAGCCGGCGCCCGACGCGGACGGGCCCGGCGTGGCCGCCGACCCGGAGCACCGCCGGTTGGCCCTGGCCGAGCTGCCCGCGCTGCTCGACCGGTTCCGCGCTGCCGGCCTGCGGGTGCGGCACACGGTGACCGGCGAGCCGGCGCCGTTGCCGCCCGGGCTGGAGCTGACCGTCTACCGGGTGGTGCAGGAGGGGCTGACCAACGCGCTCAAGCACGCCGGGGTCGGCGCGGGTGTCGAGGTCGCCCTCGCCCGTGAACCCGACGCCGTGCTGGTCCGGGTGGTCGACGACGGGCGCGGCCGGAGCGTGGTCGGCCCGGCGCCGTCCGGCGGTCACGGCCTGGTCGGCATGCGCGAGCGGGTGGCGGTGTACGACGGCAGCCTGACCGCCGGACCCCGGCTGGCCGGGGGCTGGCAGGTGCAGGCGCGGCTGCCGCTACCGTCGACGCCCGGAACGGAGGTGGTGGCATGACGGTCCGCGTGGTGATCGTGGACGACCAGGCGCTGGTGCGCGCGGGTTTCCGGATGGTGCTGGACTCCCAACCCGACCTGGAGGTGGTCGGTGAGGCCATCGACGGGGCCGACGCGCTGCGGGTGCTGGCCCGGGTCGAGGCGGACGTGGTGGTGATGGACATCCGGATGCCGACCATGGACGGGGTGGAGGCGACCCGGCGGCTCTGCGCCGAGCGGCCCGCCGGCCCGCCCCGGGTGCTGGTGCTGACCACCTTCGACACCGAGGCCGACGCGTTCGCCGCCCTCCAGGCCGGGGCCAGCGGCTTCCTGCTCAAGAACGTCCCGCCGGAGGAGCTGCTGGCCGCGATCCGGGTGGTCGCCCAGGGCGACTCGGTGGTCGCCCCGTCGATCACCCGGCGGCTGCTCGACCGGTTCGCCGGCCAGCTCGGCCCCGGCCCGGCGGAGGACCCGCGGCTGGCCCAGCTCACCGAGCGGGAACGGGAGATCCTGCTGCTGGTGGCCCAGGGGCTGTCCAACGCCGAGATCGCCGCCCGGGTGCACGTCGCCGAGGCCACCGTGAAGACCCACGTCGGGCGGATCCTGGCCAAGCTGCGGCTGCGCGACCGGGTGCAGGCCGTGGTGCTGGCCTACGAGAGCGGGCTGGTCACCCCCGGCGGCTGACGGCGGCTACGACCTGGGGCGTACGGCACGGGGCCGGCCGGGCGACCCGGGAGGTAGCCAGGTCGAGCGCCCAGGTGGAGATCAACTGACCGGTTCCGCGCCTAGCGTCGGTGGCGTCAGATCCCACCTCCACGGGGAGTTCCACGTGTCCGTCGCACCTCCCGCGCACGCCGCCGCCGGCGTCGCCGTCACCGCCCGCGGCCTCACCAAACGGTACGGTTCGGGCCAGGCCTCCGTCGTCGCCCTGGACGGCGTCGACGTCGACTTCGCGGCCGGCCGGTTCACCGCCATCATGGGCCCGTCCGGCTCCGGCAAGTCCACCCTGATGCACTGCCTGGCCGGCCTGGACCGGCCCAGCGCCGGCGCGGTGCGCATCGGCGAGGCCGACCTCACCCGGCTGGACGACCGCCGGCTCACCCTGTTGCGCCGCGACCGGGTCGGCTTCGTGTTCCAGAAGTTCAACCTGCTTCCCGCGCTGAGCGCCGAGGAGAACATCGTGCTGCCGCTGGCCATCGCCGGCCGCCGCCCCGACCCCGGCTGGCTGCGCCAGGTGGTGGCCGCGGTGGGGCTGGCCGACCGGCTGCGGCACCGCCCGGCGGAACTCTCCGGCGGGCAGCAGCAGCGGGTGGCGGTGGCCCGCGCCCTGATCACCAAGCCCTGGGTGATCTTCGCCGACGAGCCCACCGGCAACCTGGACTCCCGCTCCGGCGCCGAGGTGCTGCGGCTGCTCCGCGAGGCGGTCGACACCCTCGGCCAGACCGTGGTGATGGTGACCCATGACCCGGTGGCCGCCGGACACGCCGACCGGGTGGTCTTCCTCGCCGACGGCCGGCTGGTGCGCGACCTCGCCACCCCCACCGCCGAGCGGGTCCTCGACGCGCTCGCCGGGCTCGACCCGGCCCGCGAGGCGGTGGCCCGGTGATCCGGCTGACCCTGCGTTCGCTGCGCGCCGAGGCGCTGCGCCTCCTACTCTCCGCGCTGGCCATCGTGCTCGGCGTGGCGTTCATCGCCGGCACGCTGATCTTCGTCGACGGCATGCGGGCCGGCGCGTACAACCGGGCCGCCGCCTTCGACCGGCACACCGACCTCGGCGTCTACGCCGACTCGGAACCGCTCCCGCCGGCCCTGGTCGACCGGGTGCGGGCCGTCGACGGGGTGACCGCCGCGGCGGGCGAACTGACCGGCTCCGGCGGGGTGGTCGGCGCCGACGGCCGGCCCGTCCTCGGCTACGCCGTGCTGGCCGCCATCCCGGTCGAGCCGGCCCTGCGCTCGTACGACGTGGTGGCCGGCCGGCTGCCGGACCGTCCCGGCGAGGTCGTGCTCGACGCACCGACGGCCGCCGCGGAGGGCTTCACCCTCGGCGCGCCGGTACGCGTCGGCGGCGCCGGGGGAGCGGCCCGCCCCTACACCCTGGTCGGCACGGTGGACGTGGCTGACACCGCGCGCGACATCGGCGGGCCGTTCATCGGCCTGGTCGGTCCGGACGCCCTCGCGGTCACCGGGGAGAAGGGATACGGTCGGATCATGGTGGCCGCCCGGCCCGGCGTGCCCGAGGCCGAGCTGGTCCGGGGAGTCGCCGCGGCGGCCGGTGCCGGCACGATCGTGAAGACCCGGCAGCAGATCCTCGACGACGCGGTCGACGATGCGGTCCGCAACCTCGAACAGTTCAACATGGTGCTGCTCACCTTCGCCGGGATCGCCGTGGTGGTGGCCGGGTTCGTCATCGCCAACACGTTCGCCATCGTGCTGGCCCAGCGGACCCGCCGGACCGCGCTGCTGCGGCTGGTCGGGGCGACCCGGGGGCAGTTGTTCCGCGCCGCGCTGCTGGAGGCGGCCGTGGTCGGGCTGGCCGCCTCCGCGGCCGGCGTGCTGATCGGGCTCGGGCTGGCCGCGGGCCTCGGCGAGCTGATGTCCCGGCTGGACGCGCCGGTCTCCGGCGGGCTCACCGTCACCACGCCGACCGTGCTGGTCAGCCTGGTGCTGGGCACCGCGATCACGGTCGGCGCGGCCCTGCTGCCGGCCTGGCGGGGCACCCGGGTCGCCCCGGTCGCCGCGCTCACCGACGCGGCGGTGCAGCCCACCCGCCGGGCCGGCCGGTCCCGGCTGGCCGTCGGCGCCGTGGTCTTCGCCGCCGGGATCGCCGCGCTGGTGGGCGCGGCGTTCGTCGCCCAGGTGGTGCTGGTCGCGGCCGGCGGGGTGCTGGCCTTCTTCGGCATCGTGCTGTTCGGGCCGGTGCTGGTGCCGGCCCTGGTGCGGGTGTTCGGTTGGCCGGCCCGCCGGCTGTTCGGGGCGACCGCCGGCCTGGCCGTGGCGAACGCGGTGCGCAACCCGCGCCGGATCGCCGCCACCGCCACCGCGCTGGTGATCGGGATCGGGCTGGTCTCCGCGTTCGTGGTCGGCGCCCGCAGCACCAAGGACGGCATCGAACGCAGCGTGGACGCCGAGATCGGGGTCGACCTCCTGGTCACCGGGATCGGGGGCGACCTGCCGGCGACGCTCGCCGGTGAGCTGCGCGCCCGGCCCGAACTCGGGGTGGTGCACGAGCAGCGCGGCGCGGTCTCCAACGGGATGCAGATCCGGGCCGCCCACCCGGCCCTGGTGGGCCGGACGCTCACCGGGGTGGTCGCGGGCGACCTCGACGGGTTCGGCCCCGGCACGGTGCTGGTGCACCGGGAACTGGCGCAGGCGCGCGGCTGGACGGCCGGCTCGACGGTCACCGTCCGCGGCCGGGCGCTGCGGGTCGCCGCCGTGGTCACCGACGACGGGTCGTCCCCGACCGGCGGCGCGGTGCCGGCCGGCCACGTGATCGACGTGGCGGACGACGACTTCACCGCGATCTTCCCGCACCAGCGGGGCTTTTTGGCCGAGGTGGTCCCGGCCGACGGGGTCTCCACCGACCGGGCCCGGGACGCCGTGGAGACGGTCCTGGCCCGGTACCCGACGGTCAACCTGATGGACCAGGGCGCGTACAAGGAGATGCTGACCGGCACGGTGGACATGCTGCTGGCCTTCGTCACCGCGCTGCTGGGGCTGGCCGTGGTGATCGCGCTGGTCGGAGTGGCCAACACGCTGAGCCTGTCGGTGGTGGAGCGCACCCGGGAGAACGCGGTGCTGCGGGCCGTCGGGCTGACCCGGGGCCGGATGCGCGCCATGCTGGCCGTCGAGGCGGTGCTGATGTCGCTGGTCGGCGCGGTGCTCGGGGTGGGGCTCGGCACCGGGGTCAGCGCCGCCGCGATGGCCCTGCTCGACCGGATGGGAGGCGACTTCCACCTGGTGCTGCCGCTGGGGCAGCTCGGCCTCATCCTCGCCGTCGCGGTGCTGGCGGCGCTGGGCGCCTCGGTGCTGCCGGCCCGCCGGGCGCTGGCCCGCCCGGTGGTGGAGGCGCTCGGCGACCAGTGACCCGCCGGGCTCCGGTGACATCCGCCGGCCGGTCCCGCCGCACGTCGCGGCGGCGGGACCGGCCAGCGGTGCCGGGTCCTGAGCGATCCCGGATCAGCCGGGCCGGCTGGCGGAACCAGCTACCTGCCTTCGACCATAGGGCGATCTTCGGCATCGTGAGTCCGTTTTGGGAATATCGGTGCGGGTGGTACGGCGGTGCCGGCCGGGGTCACTCGGCCGATTCGCCACCGCCCGGGTCGCCGGTCGGGCTGGTGCTCGGGTCCGGCGGCGGACTGGACGACGCGGACGTGGACGGCGAGGCGTCCGGGGTCGGCGTCGTCGCATCCGGCGTCGGCTCCGGGCTGCTGGTCTCGCTGGGCTGCGCGCTGGGGGTCGGGCTCACCGACGCCGAGGGCTTTCCGGTGGAGCCGGCCGGCCGGATCGGCCGGTTCGCCGGGTTGACCGGGGTGTCGTCGTCCGGCACCGGCAGCTCGGCGTCGCCGCTCGGCGCGGTGGCCGGCGCGGTGGTCGGCACCTTCACGGCCGGAGCGTCCGCCTCCCGGGCCGCGCTCAGCGCCACGCCGAGCGCGGTGAGGGCGACCAGCACGACTCCCGTCGCGCCGACCAGGGTGCCCCGCCGCCGGCGCCCGGTCGCGGCGCCGACCGCCGCCGGCATGTCGGTGCGGGTGTCCGGCCCGGCCTGGCGCAGGCCGGCCGCCCCCGCCGGCACCATGGCGGTGGGCGCGGACGGGTCGGAGACCGCCGCCCGGGCCGCCGCGGCCATCGCGGCGCCGCTGCTGAACCGGTCGGCCGGATCCTTGGCCAGGGCGCGCCCGACCAGCGCGCGGACCGCCTCCGGGATGTCGTGCGGCAGCTCCGGCGGCTCGTCGTCCAGGTGCCGCACGGCGACCTGGAGCGGGTTGTCCCCGGTGAACGGCGGGCTGCCGGTGAGGCAGCAGTACGCGACGGCGCCCAGGGCGTAGATGTCGGTGGCGCCGGAGACCGGCCGGCCGGCGGCCTGCTCGGGGGCCATGTAGAGCGCGGTGCCCGGCACCGCGTTGGTGCTGGTGATGCTGGTGACGTTGGTCGACCGGGCGACGCCGAAGTCGACCAGCACGACCGAGCCGTCCTCCTGCACCAGCAGGTTGCTCGGCTTCACGTCCCGGTGCACGATGCCGCCGGTGTGCGCGGCGTGCAGCGCCTGCGCCACCTGGGCGACGATCGACATCGTGTCGGCCACGTCCAACCGGCCGGCGGCCTCGATCCGCTTCGACAGCGGCTGGCCGGTGACGTACTCCATGACCAGGTAGTCGGCCCGGCTGCCGTCGGGCAGCTCGTCCTCGCCGCAGTCGAAGACCTGCACGATGCCGGGGTGCCGCAGCGCGGCCATGATCCGGGCCTCGGCGCGGAACCGGGCGATGAAGTCGGGGTCGGAGACCAGCGCCGGCAGCAGCACCTTGACCGCGACCGGACGGCCGAGGACCACGTCCGAGGCACGCCAGACGTCACCCATGCCGCCGGTGGCGACACGTTCGTCCAGGCGATAACGGCCGCTGAGCACGACCTCCGATGACAACACAGCAATACCGTACCCAGAGCGCTGCTGACGCACGCGTCGCGACCGGGCCGCGCGGCCCGCGGCGGGCCGGCCGGCGGGGGCGTCGCCACGTCGAGGTCCTCGATTATCCTGTGACGGGCCCGGCACCCGCCGTGACGGGAGCCGCCCGCACCGTGCCTGCGCTGGGCGGACGGCCCGGATTCGGGCGTCGCAGCGTCCCGCGGGCCCGGTGCGTTACGGCGACCCGCCGGCCGATCGGCTAGACAATTCTCACTCTTTTCCTTACCGTTGCCGACTTGTCCGATCAGCCCCCGCCTCCTAGCGTTAGCCCGACTCGGGCCCGCCCCACGGCTCCGCCGCGGCACCACGCCGCCGGCCGGTGCCCGTGGCGAGTGTCCAGACGTGCCGCCCGGGCCGTTGCGACCGCGGGTGCGAACAGGTCAGCGGGGGGCTGAGGGTGCGGGATCAGGTCCGGCTGCCGGACCGGACTGGCGTCGCGCACGCCGGATCCGGCGTGCGCCGCCGTGCCGTGCCCGCGATCCGGAGCCGGCGGACCCGTGAGCGGTGAGCTGACCGAGGCGGTCGTCGCCGCCCAGGCCGGCGACGAAGACGCGTTCCGCTTCCTCTACCGCAGCCTCCAGCCGGGCCTGCTCCGCTACCTCACCGCCCTGGTGGGTGCGGACGCCGAGGACGTCGCCTCGGAGACCTGGCTGCAGATCTCCCGCGACCTGCCCAGCTTCACCGGCGGCGAGTTCCGCGCCTGGACGGTGACGATCGCCCGCAACCGGGCCATGGACCACCTGCGCCGGCAGCGCCGGCGCCCGTCACTGCCCGTGCCCGTGCAGGCCCTCAGCGAGCTGGCCGGCGACGCCGACACCGCCGAGCGGGCCGGCGAGACGATCGGCACCGAGGCGGCGCTGGCGCTGATCTCGACCCTGCCGCCCCGGGAGGCGGAGGCCGTCCTGTTGCGTGCCGTCATCGGCCTGGACGCGGAGACCGCCGGCCGGGTGCTGGGGCGGCGGCCCGGGGCGGTACGCACCGCCGCGCACCGTGGACTGCGCCGGCTCGCCGCGATGATGGAACGCTACGACCCGGCCGAACCGCCGGCCGTACCGGAGGGCCCCGCCCCGCCCCGTCCGCGTAACGGGCGCCGGCAGGCCCCGCACGCCGAGCCGGCGGACGGTTGACGTGAGGGGATTCAGGATGAGCTTCCGCCGGTCCGGCCGGCCCGCCGACCGCACCGAGTCCGATCGGCTGCTCGACGCCGCCCGTCCCGGCGCTGGCGCCGGGACGGACCCGCTGGCCCGGTTGCTGTCCGCCGCGGCCGCTCCGGCCCGCCCCGGCGAGCTGGCGGGGGAGGAGGCGGCGATGGCCGCCTTCCGCGCGGCTCGAGCGGCCGGTCCGGCGTCGGCGCCGGAGCACATGCCGCGCCGCCGCGGGTTCACCGCCGGCGCGGTGGCCTGGATCGCTGGCATCGCGGCCACCGCGACCGCCGGCGCCGCCTTCGCCGCCGCCACGCTGGACCGCCCGCAGGATCCGACCCCGCCGCCCCGGCCCGCCACCCCGGCCCCGGAGCCGACCACCGGGCAGCCCGGCGGGCCGGCCACGTCCGCCGGTGGCGGGGCGCCCAGCCCGACGCCGCCCACCGCCGGGCCCGGCACCGCCGGGCCGTCGCCCGCCGGCGAGGAGCAGCTCACCGGGCTGTGTCGGGCGTACCTGGCCAGGCCGCCGGCGCAACGGGAGAAGGCGCTGGACACGCCGGTGTTCGGCGGGCTGGTGCGCGCCGCCGGTGGCCGGGACCGGGTCGAGGGCTACTGCCGGGACCGGGTGCCGGGCGCCGCAGAGCCGGAGAACTCGGTGAAGGCCACGCCGGAGAACACCGGGAAGGCCACGCCGGAGTCGTCCGAGAGACCCAGGCCGGGGAAGTCCCGGAACGGCAGCGCCGCCGAACCGGCCGTGCCCGCGTCCGCCCGGCAGGCCCGGCCCGCCGCCGGCCCGCAGGCCCGGCCCGCCGCCGGTCCGGCCGCCGGGCCCGCCGCGGGTCCGCAGGCCCGGCCGGCCGCCGGTCCGGGCGCTCGCCCCGGCGGGCCGCCCGGTCGGCCCGCCGCCCGCCCGGGCGGCTGAACGCCCGGCCCGTTTTCGTGCCGGCACCCGCCCGGATTCTGTTAGACAGGGGATGTCCCGACGCCCGCGCCCGGCGTTGTCGGTGGGTCGGGTTACGGTGGCTCCGGCCGGTTGATCGGGCAGGGGGAGGGGGCATCCCATGGTGACGTCGCCGGAGCTGGACCATTCCACCGTGCTGCGCGAGTCCGGCGCGGCCGTCCGGCACCTCGCGCGGATCTGCTTCAAGACCGGCCCACCGACCCGCACCGGCGTCGAACTCGAATGGACCGTGCACGACGCCGCCCACCCCGCCCGCCCGGTCGACGGCGAGCGGCTCCGGGCGGCGCTGGGGCGGCACAGCCCCGCCACCCTCGATCCCACCAGCCCCGCCGAGCAGCTCCGGCACGGCAGCACCGTGACCGTGGAGCCGGGCGGGCAACTGGAGATCTCCACCGCGCCGCGACCCTCGATCGCCGCGTTGATCCAGGCCACCGAGGCCGACATCGCCCAGCTCACCGGCCTGCTGGCCGCCGCCGGGCTGGCCCTCGGGCAGACCGGCATCGATCCCCACCGGGCTCCCCGTCCGGTCGTCGAGACGCCCCGCTACCGGGCCATGCGGCAGGTCTTCGACCGACGCGGCCCGGCCGGCCGGACCATGATGTACAGCACCGCCGGCCTGCAGGTCTGCCTGGACGCGGGCGAGCCGGAGCGGTTCGCCGCCCGCTGGGCGCTGGCGCACGCGGTGGGCCCGCCGCTGCTGGCCGCGTTCGCCACCGCGGACCGGCACGCCGGTCGGCCCACCGGCTGGGCGTCGGCCCGGATGGCGGCCTGGCTGACCATCGACCAGGCCCGCACCCGCCCGGTGTGGACGCCGCAGCGGCCCGACGTGGACCCGGTGGCGTCCTGGGCGGCGTACGTGCTCGAGGCGCCGCTGCTCTGCCTGCGCGGCGACGGCGCCGACTGGACGGCGCCGCCCGGGGTCACCTTCGCCGACTGGATCGGCGGCGCGCTGCCCCGCCCGCCCACCACCGACGACCTGGACTACCACGTCAGCACGCTCTTCCCGCCGGTGCGCCCGCGCGGCTACCTGGAACTGCGCTACCTCGACGCGCAGCCCGGCCAGGGCTGGACGCTGCCGCTGGCGGTGCTCGCCGCCCTGCTCAGCGGCCCCGACACGGTCGACGCGGCGCGGGCGGTCGCCGGGCCGGTGGCGCACCGCTGGCACGCCGCCGCCCGGCACGGCCTGCGCGATCCGGGCCTGGCCGCCGCCGCGGCGGCCCTGTTCGACCTGGCGCTGGCGGCGCTGCCCCGGCTCGACCTGCCGGCGGCGCTGCACGACGAGATCCACCGAGGCGTACGGCGGCGGCGCGCCGCCGCGGAGAGGGGGCACCGGTGACCGGAGCGATCGTGGGGCGGGACGGGGCGGAGCGGCTGCGCGGCCGGATCGCCGAGGAGTTGGCGCGCACCCGCGCCCGCACCGCGCTGCTGACCGAGGCGGTCGACGACGCCGACCTGGTGCGGCAGCACTCGCCGCTGATGTCCCCGCTGGTCTGGGACCTCGCCCACGTGGGCAACCAGGAGGAGCTCTGGCTGGTCCGGGACGTGGGCGGGCGACCGCCGGTCCGGCACGACATCGACGACCTCTACGACGCGTTCAAGCAGCCCCGCAAGGATCGCCCGTCCCTGCCGCTGCTGCCGCCGGCCGAGGCCCGCGCCTATGTCAGCACCGTCCGGGACAAGGTCTTCGACCTGCTGGACGGGATCCGGTTCACCGACCGGCCGCTGGTCGCCGACGGGTTCGCCTTCGGGATGATCGTGCAGCACGAGCAGCAGCACGACGAGACGATGCTCGCCACCCACCAGCTGCGCGCCGGCCCGGCGGTGCTGGACGCGCCGGCACCGCCCGAGCCGCGGGTGCGGGTCGGCGCCGAGGTGCTGGTCCCGGCCGGGCCGTTCACCATGGGCACCGACACCGACCCCTGGGCGCTGGACAACGAGCGCCCCGCCCACCGGGTCGAGCTGCCGGCGTACGTCATCGACGCCGCGCCGGTCACCAACGGCGCCTACCGCGCGTTCATCGCCGACGGCGGCTACGACGACCCGCGGTGGTGGACGCCGGAGGGCTGGCGGCACCGCACCGAGGCCGGGCTGACCGCGCCGATGCACTGGCGCCGCGACGGCGACGGCTGGGCCTACCGGCGTTTCGGCCGGTGGGCCCCGGTCCGCGACGACGAGCCGGTGGTGCACGTCTGTTTCCACGAGGCGCAGGCCTACGCGACCTGGGCGGGCCGGCGGTTGCCCACCGAGGCGGAGTGGGAGAAGGCGGCCCGCTGGGATCCGGCCACCGGCCGGTCCCGGCGCTACCCGTGGGGCGACGACGACCCCACCGCCGCGCACGCCAACCTGGACCAGCGGCACCTTTGGCCAGCGCCGGTCGGGGCCTACCCGGAGGGCGCCTCGCCGTTGGGCGTGCACCAGTTGATCGGCGACGTGTGGGAGTGGACCTCCAGCCCCTTCCGCGGCCACCCGGGCTTCACCGCGTTCCCCTACCGGGAATACTCCGAGGTCTTCTTCGGGGACGACTACCGGGTGCTGCGGGGCGGGTCGTTCGGCACCGACCGGGCTGCCTGCCGGGGCACCTTCCGCAACTGGGACTACCCGATCCGCCGGCAGATCTTCAGCGGCTTCCGCTGTGCCCGCGACGCCAGCGCCGAGGAGGCGCACGGGTGACGCCGGCACCCCTGGCGCGTACCACCGAACGGGTGGCGCGCGGGCGGGCCGCCCGGGGCCGACGGGCCGGCGGCGGCGTCGCCTGATGTGTCGCCACCTGGCCTACCTGGGGCCGCCGGTCAGCCTGCGGGAGCTGCTGTTCGACCCGCCGTACTCACTGCTGCGCCAGTCCTGGGCGCCGCGCGACATGCGCGGCGGCGGGACGATCAACGCCGACGGTTTCGGCATCGGCTGGTATCCCGGCGACGGCGACCCGGTGCGCTACCGGCGGGCCCAACCGATCTGGAGCGACCCGACGATCGCCCAGCTCGCCGCCGTCACCTCGGCCGGCGCGGTGCTGGCGGCGGTGCGCTCGGCCACGGTCGGCATGGCCGTGCTCGACAACGCCGCCGCGCCGTTCGCCGAGGGGCGGTGGCTGTTCAGCCACAACGGGGTGGTCCGTGGCTGGCCGGACTCGATGGTGCCGCTGGCCGCCGCGCTGCCCGTGCGCGACCTGCTCACGCTGGACGCGGCCACCGACTCGGCGCTGCTCTGGGCGCTGGTGCGGCACCGGCTGCGCGCCGGCGTGGACCCGGGCCGGGCGGTCGCCGAGACGGTCGCCGCGGCCGCCGCGGCCGCCCCTGGTTCCCGGCTCAACCTGCTGCTCACCGACGGGCGGACGGTGGTGGCCAGCGTGGCCGGGCACGCGCTGTCGATCCGCACCACACCGCGGTCGGTGCTGCTGGCGTCCGAACCGCACGACGACGAACCCGGCTGGCGGCCGGTGCCGGACGGGCACCTGGTGACCGGCACCGCGACCGAGGTGCGGCTGCGCGCCATCGGGCAGGTGTGACGGCCGTCCGGCCGGGGAGAGCAACGTGTCGCCCGAGTGAAGGGAAGCCCAGATGAGCACCGAGCCGTTGGAGATCTACCTCGAACAGCGGGATCTGGACCGCGGCCTGCGCCACGACGTGCGCGCCGGCCTGAGCGCTGATCCGAAGTGGCTGCCGCCCAAGTGGTTCTACGACGCCCGGGGCAGCGAACTGTTCGAGGAGATCACCCGGCTGCCGGAGTACTACCCGACGCGCGCCGAACGCGCCGTGCTGGCCGAGCGGGCCGACCGGGTGGCGGAGCTGACCGGGGCGAAGACCATGATCGAGCTCGGCTCCGGCTCGTCGGAGAAGACCCGGCTGCTGCTGGACGCCTTCACCCGCCGCGGCGGGCTCGGCACCTTCGTGCCGCTGGACGTCTCGGTCAGCGCACTGCGCCAGTCCACCGCCGAGATCGCCGCCGACTATCCCGCGCTGCGGGTACGCGGCATCGTCGGGGACTTCACCCGTCACCTCGACCGGCTGCCGACCGGCGGGCGTCGGCTGGTGGTGTTCCTCGGCGGCACCATCGGCAACCTGCTGCCGGCCGAGCGGGCCCGGTTCCTGGCCGACACCCGGGCCGCCCTGGAGGTGGGCGACTGGCTGCTGCTCGGCACCGACCTGGTCAAGGACCCGTCCGTGGTGGTGCCGGCGTACGACGACGCGGCCGGGGTGACCGCCGAGTTCAACCGCAACGTGCTGCGGGTGATCAACCGGGAGCTGGGCGCGGACTTCGACCCGGAGGCGTTCGACCACGTGGCCCGCTGGGACCCGGAGCGGGAGTGGATCGAGATGCGGCTGCGGGCCCGCCGGCCGATGCGGGTGCGGGTGCTCGACCTGGACCTCCGGTTCGCCGCCGGGGAGGAACTGCGCACCGAGGTCTCGGCGAAGTTCCGCCCGCCGGGGATCGCCGCGGAACTGGCCACGGCCGGCTTCGCCGTCGAGGAGTTCTGGACCGACCCGGACGGCCTGTTCGGCGTCACCCTGGCCCGGGCCGACTGAGCGGGTGAGCATCTCCACCCGCGCGGCCGGCCGCGCCGTGATCGGCTAGGCTGGCGGCGCGAAGGGGAGTAGCCCCCAATGTCGTGGTCGACACACTGGTGCGTTCCGCATCCGGCCACGCGGCCCGGCCGACGGCGGGGCGGGCGAGACCTTCGACCCAGGCTGTCGCAGCCGGGTCGAGGGCACCCCTGTACCTCCTCCCGGCGTGGACCGGAAGGATGTCATGGAGGGTTTCCTCGTCGCGCTGGTGGTCAGCTTCGGCGTCATCTTCGTCGCCGAGCTGGGCGACAAGTCCCAGTTGATGGCGCTGACCTTCGCCACCCGTTTCAAGCCGCTGCCGGTGCTGATCGGGATCACCGTGGCCACCGCCGTGGTGCACCTGGCCTCGGTGGCGATCGGGTACGGCCTAGGCGCCACGCTGCCGACCGGCTGGATCTCGCTGCTCGCCGGTCTGGCGTTCCTCGGCTTCGGGGCGTGGACCCTGCGCGGGGACACCCTCACCGAGCAGGAGCGGCGCAAGGCCGAGAAGACCAGCAAGTCCGCCATCGTCGCGGTGTCGGTCGCGTTCTTCCTGGCCGAGCTGGGCGACAAGACGATGCTGGCCACCATCACCCTGGCCACCAAGTACGGCTGGTTCGGCACCTGGCTCGGCTCCACGGTGGGCATGGTGGCGGCGGACGCGCTGGCCATCCTGGTCGGCCGGTTGCTCGGCCGGAAGCTGCCGGAGCGGGCCATCCGCTACGGCGCCGCGGTGCTCTTCGCCATCTGCGGGCTCTGGCTGATCCTGGAGGCGGTGGCGCAGCTGCGCTGAGCGCCGACCACCCGCACCTGTGCGGGTTAACGACCGCGGTGGGCTGCGGCAGCCGCGATCATCCTGCTGCGCCAGCTGCTGTGGGCCGCGCTGACCACGGCCGGCCCGCCCTCGCCGCGACTATCGCCGCCGCCCTGCGGGCACCGGGATCGCCACCTACCGTGAGCGGTAGGAGGCGAAAGCGGAGAAAGCGGGAGGATAAACACATGAGCAAGCACGACGAGCCGAACGAGTACGGGTTCGCCGGCGGCGCCACCGCCCCCGAGCCGCCACCCGGCGGGCGGATCGACGAGCAGGACCGGGCCGAGGAGGTGGCGGTGCCGGGCGACGATCTGACCGAACCGGCGGCCGACGCGCTCGCCGACGAGGCCGAGCGGCGGGCGCCGGCCGACCGGCGCCACTGAGGCGTACGCGGCGGGGCGGGCGGCACCGGCCGCGCGCCCCGCCGCGGCTCAGCCGTCGGGGCCGCTGGAAGACGTACGGCACGCCGTCCCGGGCGGCGTCGACCCGCTCCCTCGCGGCGACCGGGGTGGTGACCAGGGCGCCAGGTCGGTGCCGCACACCGGGACCCCGGCGAACAGGGCGAGGACCGCACCGGCGAGGCCGGCCCGGACCCGGCCGCCGACGGTGCTCCGGGCGCCCGGGGAGACGTGCGTGCGCGGTTTCCGGTCGCCGCTTACCGGCGCCGTGAACCATCCGGCCACGGTGGCACGCACGCCCGCGAGGTGCATCAGGGCCCAGGCGGCCAGCGCCGGCGGGACGAGCGCCGCCACCACGTCCGGCCTGCGCCAGCAGGCCGAAGAGCGCGCCGCTCAGCGCCTCGCCCGGCGGAAGCCGGAATGACCGGCCCATCGTCTCCGACCCGATCCGGGACGGGCAGCGCCCAACTTGCGGGCGGCCGCTCCGGCGCCGGTCGGTTCTTTCCGACGTCCCGGGCGGCTTTTCTGCCGCCGGGGCGATGCCGAACGACCACTTCTCGGGTTGGTAATTCCGGGCGTGCGTTCTCGCGAGGCGAAAACAGATAACTCCGGACATAAGGCGTAAGAGCCGCTTTAATGGTTTCACGAGATTAAGTCGACCTTGGGGGTTTTTCGTGAAGTTCTTTGGCGTTACCGGCCTGGTACGGAGGCGCGCCTGATGGACCTGTACCGCCAACTTCGCCTGGTCCGCCAGCACTGGTGGATCGTCCTGGTGACGGTCATGGTGGCCCTCGGGGTGACCGCGCTCGTCACGGTCCGGGCCGAGCCCCGCTACGTCGCCTCGGTGACCTTCTTCGTCACCACGCCGAGCCAGGGCGTCACCGACGCCTACCAGGGCGGCCTGCTGATGCAGCAGCGCGTGAAGTCCTACGCCGAGCTGTTGACCAGCGACCGGCTGGCGCAGGCCGTGGTGGCCGAGAACGCGGTCGGGCTGACCGCGGAGGAGGTCCAGCGCCGGGTCAGCACCTCCACCGAGACCGGCACGGTGCTGCTGCGGGCGTCGGTGACCGACACCGACCAGACCCGCGCGCTGCGGGTCAGCGAGACGCTGTCGGCGAAGTTCGTCGAGCTCGTGCAGAAGGTCGAGACGCCGGCGAACGGCCAGGCCGGCCCGATCAAGATCGAGGTGGTCAGCGGACCCCGGGTCAGCTCCAGCCCGGTCTCACCGCAGCCCGTCCGCAACTTCGCCATCGGCACCCTGCTGGGGCTGCTCTGCGGGGTGGGCCTGGCGATCCTGCGCGGGCTGGCCGACGTGCGGCTGCGCGACGCGGCGACCCTGCAGCGGACCACCGGCAGCCCGCTGCTCGGCGAGATCCCGTTCGAGGGCAGCGCCCGGTCCGAGCCGCTGATCGTCGGCGAGGCGGTGAACTCGGCCCGGGCCGAGGCGGTCCGCAAGCTCCGTACCAACCTGCGCTTCGTCGACGTGCACGAGCCGGCCCGGGTGATCGCCGTGACCAGCGCGTTGCAGGGGGAGGGGAAGACCACGCTCTCCTGCAACCTGGCCATCGCGCTCGCCGAGGCGGGCTGGCGGGTGCTGCTCGTCGACGCCGACCTGCGCCGGCCCAAGGTCGACGAATACCTGGGCCTGGACGCCGGCGTCGGCCTCACCGACGTGCTGGTCGGCGACGTGCAGGTGGGGGACGTGGTGCAGCGCTGGGGCGACAAGTCCCTGCTGGTGCTGCCCAGCGGCTCGGCGCCGCCGAACCCCAGCGAGCTGCTCGGCTCCAAGGCGATGTCGGACCTGCTGCTGGCGCTGCGGGAGTCGGCGGACATCGTCATCATCGACACCGCGCCGCTGCTCGCCGTCACCGACGGCGTGGTGGTGGCCGTGCAGGCCGACGGCGCGCTGCTCGTCTCGCAGCAGGGTCGGACCTCGCGCACCCAGGTGGCCGCCGCCGCCCGCGCGCTGAACTCGGTCTCGGTCCGCCTGCTCGGCTGCGTGCTGAACATGGCCAAGGTGCCGAAGACCGAGGCGTACCAGTACGAGGCCTACCGGGTGGTCGCCTCGACCCCCACCGCCTCCGTGCCGGCGGACCGGGCCGCCAGCGGCCGGCACGCCGAGCGCGCGGCCGCCGGTGTCCCGGACCGTACGCAGGAACTCACCCGGCTGCCCCGATGAGCGCGGCGAGGGGTCGTAGGGACCGTTCGATCTCCTCGGCACAGCCTCGGAAGTCGGCGGCGGTGCCGCCGATCGGGTCCAGCAGGTCGTCCGTACCGGGGGCGGCGGGTTGCAGCCGCCCCCGGGCCCGGGCGGCCGCCACCACGGCGGCCTGCAACGAGTCGTCGGCCAGGTCCTCCGGCGGCTCGGCCGCCGCGGCCAGCCGGCCGAACTGGCGCAGGGTGAAGGTGCGGTGCAGCACCGCCGGCGCCATCGCGGTGCACACCGACCGCTGCCGCCGGGTCGAGGTCAGCACCAGCGTGGCGCCCTCCAGGTATTCCGGCCGCAGCAACCGGCTGCGGAACCCCGACGGGTCCGCGCCGGTCTCCGCCGCCACCTCGGCGGCGTACGGGTGCATGGCCAGACCCTCGACGGCGTCGGTGCCGGCGCTGGAGACGGTGACCGGCCGGTCGGCCAGCAGCCGCCGGGCCAGGTATTCGGCCATCGGCGACCGGCACAGGTTGGCGTGGCAGACGAACAGCACCCGGTCGGTCATCTGGACCCCTCTCGTCGGCGCGGTCGCGGCGCGGGTCGTCGCGACGGCGGCCGGCCGGGGACGGCCGACCGCGGAGGGGTTGTCGGCATCGTACGCGGGTCGGACCCCCACCACCGGTGGTGCCGCGCCGAGCCGTCCGCTCCGGACGGGGGTGACCCGGTGAGGATCGGCATCCTGTCGTACCACTTCCCGCCGGAGCCGGCCTTCATCCCGGGCAGCCTGGCCGAGGAGTTGGCCGCCCGGGGCCACGAGGTCCGGGTGCTCACCGGCTTCCCGGACTACCCGGGCGGGTACGTCTATCCCGGGTGGCGCCAGCGCTGGCAGCACGAGACGCGCAGCGAGCGGCTCACCGTCCGGCGGGTGCCCCGGTACGCCGGCGGGGACGCCTCGGTGCGGGCCCGGATGGCCGGCTACCTCTCGTTCGCCGGCAGCGCCCTGGTGGCCGGGCGGCGGTACCTCGCCGAGGTGGACGCGCTCTACGTCCACCAGCCGCCGGCGACCGCGTTCGCCGCGGCCGGGCTGCTGCGCCTGCTCGGCCGGGTGCCGACCGTCCTGCACGTGCCGGACGTCTGCGCCCAGGACGAGCCGGGCGCCGACGGGCGGTGGGCCGGGCGGATCGGCGCGGCGATGGCGCGTACCTACCGGGCCGCCGACGCGATCGCGGTGGCCGCGCCGTCGCTGCGGGATCCGGTGCTCGCCGCCGGCGCGGATCCGGCCCGGGTCCGGGTGGTGCTCAACTGGACCGACGAGCGGATCTTCCGCCCCGCCCGGCCCAGCGCCGCCGCCCAGCGACTGGTCCGCCGGGAGGGCCGGTGCGTGGTGATGCACGCCGGGACCATCGGATCCCGGCAGGGCCTGGAGACCGCGGTCCGGGCGGCGGCCGCGCTGGACAGCACGATGGACCTGGTCCTGGTGGGCTCGGGTGCGCAGGAGCGGCGGGTGCGGGGGCTCGCCGCCGAGTTGCGGGCCGACAACGTGCGCTTTGTCGAGCGCCGGTCGCCGTTGGACATGCCGGACCTGTACGCCGCCGCCGACTACCAGCTGGTCATGCTGCGTGACCTGCCGGAGCTGCGGGCCACGGTGCCGGGCAAGCTCCAGGCGGCCTTCTCCTGCGCGGCGCCGGTCGTCGCGTCGGCCGGTGGGGACACCGCCCGGCTGGTCGAGCGGGCCCGGGCCGGGCTCTCCTGCCCGCCGGAGGACTGGGCCGCGCTGGCGGACCGGTTCTGGCTGGCCGCCACCATCCCGCCGGCCGCCCGGGTCGACATGGGCCGGCGGGGCCGGGAGGCGTACCTGCGGGAGATGTCGCTGAACGCCGGGGTCGAGCGGATCGAACGGTTGCTGTACGACGCCGTGGCGGCCCGGTCCGCCACCCGCTGACCGGCGAGCGATCCTCGCATACGCCTCAGACCGTCATTTCCGGCATAGACCGCTCGTTACGTGCTAAGAACGTCAGAGAAATCGTGCCCTTCTGTCCGATTTCGGAAACGGAGATGGTGTGACAGAGAGCGAAAGCCCGGGCCGCCGGCGCAGCCGGTCCCGGCGGCGCCGGCGCGCCCGGCTGCGCCGCGCCCTGCTCAGCGCCCTGGTGGTCGGCTCGCTGCTGCTGGTCTCCGCCGGCTGGGTGGGGTTCCGGGGCTGGCAGGCCCGCGCCCACCTGCTCAACGCCGCCGGGCTGGCCCGGGAGCTGAGCGCCCAGGTCGTCGGTGGGGACACCGCGCGGGCGCAACGCACCCTCGCCGCGTTGCAGGAGCAGTCCGCGGCCGCGCGCGACGCGACCGCCGACCCGGGCTGGTGGGTCGGCCGGCGGGCGCCGTTCGCGGGCGACGACCTGGCCGCCGTACGCCAGATCTCGATCGCGATCGACGACCTGGCCCGACGGGCGTTCCCGAGCCTGCTCCGCACCGACCTCGGCGGCCTCGTGCCGACCGAGGGGCAGCTGGACGTGGCCCGGCTGCGCTCGCTCTCCACCGAACTGTCCACGGTGCACCAGACCGTGCGGGACACCCGGACCAGCCTCGCCAAGGTGCCCGTCGACGATCTGGTCAGCCAGATCCGACAGGCGCTCACCGACCTGCGCGGCGAGATCGACCGGCTGGCGGACCTCACCGCGGCCGCGGACCAGGCCGCCCGGCTGCTGCCGCCCCTGCTCGGCGTCGACGGCCCGCGCCGCTACCTGCTGGTCTCCCAGAACAACGCGGAGCTGCGGGCCACCGGCGGGATGATCGGCGCGTACGCCGTCCTGCACGCCGACGGCGGCCGGGTGCGGATGGGTAAGCAGGGCAGCAGTTCCCAGCTGGGTCGCTTCACCCCGGCGCTGAAGATCCCCGCCGAGGTGCGCCGGCTCTGGGCCGACCTGCCCGGCATCTACCCGGCGGACGTCAACCTGAGCCCGCACTTCCCGACCGCCGCCAACCTGTACCGCGAGATGGTCCGTCGGCGTACCGGCATCGAGGTGGACGGCGTGCTCGCGGTCGACCCGGTGGTGCTGTCGTACCTGCTCAAGGCGACCGGGCCGGTGCTGGTGCCCGGGCACGCGCCGCTGGACAGCGAGACCGCCGTGCGGACCCTGCTCAGCGACAGCTACCAACGGCTCGACACCCGGCAACAGGACGCGTACTTCGCGGCCGCCGCGGCTGCGGTCTTCGACAGCTTCTTCAAGAAGAATGTCAACCCGAAGGTGTTGTTGTCCGTATTTGACCGTGCTGTCCGGGAACGCCGGATATTGTTCTGGAGTGCCCGTCCGGAGGAACAGCGGACGTTCGGCGACAGCCGGATGGCCGGGACGCTTCCGGAGCAGGACACCGTGCCGACGGTCGGCGTGTTCCTCAACGACGGCAGCGGCGCGAAGCTCGGCTACCACCTGCGTCCGGCGGCGGACCTGGCGGTCGGCGACTGCCGGCCCGACGGGCGCCGTCAGCTCCGGCTGCGGGTCACCCTGCGCTCGACGGCGCCGAAGACCGGTCTCACCAAGTCGGTCCTCGGCCTCGGCCTGGCGGGCGACCCGTACACCGCACGGACCTTCGTGTCGGTGTACAGCCCCGCCGGTGGGTCGGTGATCGACGCTCGCCTCGACGGTGTCGAGGTGGTGCTCGGCTCCGGCACCGAACGGCGTCGCCAGGTGGCCACGGCCATGGTCGACGTCGCCCCGGGAGCCTCCCGCACGTTGGAGGTCACCGTACTGACGGCGAAGACCGGCGCCGGAGCGGCCGAGCTGTGGCTCACGCCCACCGCCACCCCATGGACCACCCAAGTTGTTACCGCACAAAGCTGTGACCAGTAGGAGGGAACCAACATGCGGCTATCCCGCATCATCATGGCGCTCACGGTCGGTCTGGCCGTGGTGGCCGTGCCGACCGCAGCGGGGGCGGCGCAGCCGCAGCCGGCGCCCACGCTGACGGACACGCCCCAACCACCGGCATATCCGCCGGGCGGAGTGGCGACGCTCAGCGTCAACCGGACGACCATCACCCTCGGTGAGACCGTCGTCCTCACGGGCCGGAACTTCGGCCGCAACGAGCGCGTGACCATCGTGGTCAGCGTCGCCCCGCTCGCCGCCCCGGCCCCCGGCCAGGCGCGTCGCAGCGACGGCAGCACGGTCGCGATGGCTCCGGTGGCGTTCCAGGCCAGCGCCCCGCTGACCTTCTACGCGCACACCAACTCCCGGGGCCGGTTCACCGTGCCGTACAAGCCGTCGATCACGGGTCTGCTGACCTTCACCGCGACCGGCGACGAGTCCGGCCGTACGGCCTCCGCCGAGGTCCGGGTGCTGCCCCGGCGCCCGGGCCAGCAGCCGCTGCCGGTCACCGGCGACAGCCTGGGTACGCCGATGAAGCTCGGCGGCGGCCTGGTGGGCGCCGGCGCGGTACTGCTGCTCATGACGCTGGCCTGGCGTCGGCGTCGCCTCGGCGGAGCGGCGCGCTGACGGGCTGACCATCCCGGGCAGGGCCCGGACACCCATGGGGCTGGCGCCCGTCGGAACCTTCCGGCGGGCGCCAGCCCTTGTCTTCGGTCCTTGCGTGCGGGTGTGCTTCCGGCCGCCTCCGCGCCGTCCGTCGGGTCCAAGGTCCGGGGTCGGTCGCGGTTGGGGTGTTTCCCGCCGTGCCCGGCTCCGGGCGGTCAGGTTTGATTCCTGCGCCCGGCACGGCGGGCCGCACCCTCGCCGCTACGGGCACCGTGCCCGATTCACCGAGCAGGGCGACCCGACGACGTCAACCACCACTCGCCACCGGGGGCCACATCGCGGAAAGAGCGTGATACCTCAGAGTCATCAAAATGCCTCTCAGGTATCACCGCCAAGAGACACCATGCCAACCCGCAACGACACGCCCATCCGACGACGCCGACCGAAGTTAGAGCAGCCTGAACGCGCGTGGTCTGTCGGGTGGTGGGGTGGGTGTCGGGTTTGTGGGTGTGACCGGGTGCGTCCGGGTGGTGGAATCGGGGGCGGGTCGGGGGCGTTACATCATGCGGACGATCGAGCAAGAGCCCGCGCCGCCTGATCGGGTGCGGGGCCGGGCCGCGGAATGGTGGCGGGCCGCCGGTCGTTACACATGGTCGCGGCGCCGCAAGGGCACCCCCGCCCGCGAGCGTCGGATCTTTCCCCCAAGACTTTCGAGCGCCGGACGGTGCTTGCGCCACCACGCCCTCCCCCTGGGCTGGTGGCGTCGACCCCCAAGGAGCTTCGTGATGAACACGATCATGCGTAAGGGCGTTCTCGGTGTTGCTGGTCTGGCCTTCGCCGGTGGTGTGTTCGCTGGTCCGGCTACCGCGCAGGCTGCTCCGGTCGAGCAGGCGGTTGCCGTGGTGCAGGCCGACAAGGCCGACAAGGGCAAGCTGATTCCGCACGGTGTGCAGGGCAAGCAGTCGCACATCACGCTGGGCGACGAGCAGATCGCGAATGTGAAGGCGATCATCGCGGCGACCAAGAAGTCCGACATGGACGAGCGCGCCGCCGTGGTGGCCATCGCCACCGCGCTGCAGGAGTCGAAGCTGGAGAACCTGGGTCACCTGGGTGAGCGCAACGA
>NZ_JBSWCE010000053.1:0-35248 GCF_056780015.1 Micromonospora sp. R311 | reverse complement strand
GGCGGTCCCACCCATCTCCGCCCAGGTCAGAACCAAAATTTCAGCTCTCCAGGTCCCCGAATTACGTCGAACCCGGGTTGAAGGGTTCGACTCAGGTGATTAGGGTTCGCCCAGGTCACGCCCGCCCGGCTCCGGTCAGTTCCCGGGCAGGCGCGACCCTGCCGGGTGACGCCCGGCCGGGCGGACCCCTCACGTGTGCAGGAGACGACAAAGGTCACTATGGTCGAGTCAACAAACAGGCCCCACCCCACGCAGGGGCAGGCATCAGGACAAGCAGACGTCGCCACACCCCGAACAGCAGGCTGGGGTTAACAGCGGGGACACGGGGCAAACGGCCAAGCCGAGCCACAGAAGAGGACTCACCACTGGCAGCGCCGCAGAAGCGCTCAGGTGGTGCGGCGGCTCAACTCGCCGACAGGCGATCCTTCATGTGGGGCCTCCTATCTCTGCACGCCACGCGGCGTCGGTACGAACAACGGCAGGCACCCCGCCGGGGGGTGCCTGCCCGCTGCATCTGTGGCCGACCGCGCCGGTCGGCGCCGCGGGAACGTGTCTCCATTACGCGCCGGAAACCGGGTGGAGTCAACCCCCGATCTGCAACGGACCGGTCACTGAGTCTTGCCAACCATCCGGCCAGGTGCTAGTGATTCCGCCTGCGTCCGCCTCTGTCCCTGCACGTCCACCTAGCACGGGTAAAGATCTCCCCGGGGTTAACCACTGAACGGGACGCGGATCCCTGAATATGGACGCGGTTCGGGCCGGCGGGGCTAGCGGCGGAGCTGAACGCGGGTCCGAAAGTCTCGGCGGTCCTGGGGGAACTCCTCCGCCTGCTGTAGCGCGACGACCAGGTGGACGCCTTTTCAGGGTGGGTGCCAGCGCCGCCAGGTGGTGCATGGCGGCCTGCCGGGAACCTTCTAACTGGCCGCACTGCAACGTGCCAGCTTCAGACCAGCGTGTCAGGTAGTGCTTGGCATTTCCACACCGCAAGGGACCGGCGCGTGTCTGCCGCCCTGGTGGGTGGCGAAAGCCGTTGGCACCGGAGCATGCCTGCCCAGCGCGCGAATCGCCTGCCGCGTTCGTGCGCCAGCCTGACCTGGGTTTCGCAGGAACGACTCTGCTGCGCAGCCCTATGGGCATCATGCGGTTAGCCAAATATGCACTGCCGGCATTGATCTCACTCGCTGCCTGGCGCATGCTGTGAGCATACGGCCGGAGATCGGTCGATCACTTCGGGTAGCCATGGCGAGCAGGGTGGTTGCGGCATGTTCACGACTAACCCGGTCCAGACGAGGGCGCATGGCTAGGAGCGCCCGCACCCGCAACGCGGCCAAAGTGCCCGGTCCTCGGGGCTCTGCCGAGGCGTATGGCACCGCGCTTGAGGCAGCAGTTTCTCGCTTCGGTGCTTCCGTCGCGCCGGTGCTTCAGCGGGGTCTGGCTGCTCCGGAGGACACTTTGCGGGCGCCAATGGTCGAGCTTCTCAGGGCGGCTGGACGAGCGATTGGCTGTCCGGTTAGGGCGCATGGCGAGGTCCGCCTCCCGGATCTGGCTATTCGTCCTGACTACTTGATCGACGTCGACGGAGCCCCGATCGGTTATGTGGAACTCAAGGCGCCCGGCAGGGGCGTGCCCAGCCAGGGTTGGCATCCCACGGCTCGGGAGCGTAAGCAATGGTCCCAGCTTCAGCTGCTTCCAAATGTCCTGTACAGCGACGGTCAGTCCTTCGCGGTGTATCGCTGGGGAGAGCTGCAGGGGCCAGTGGCGCGGATGGAAGGCGACCTGCACCGGGCCGGTGCGCGGCTTCGCCCCGCAGACGCCAACCTGGCGCTCGTGCTTCATGCGTTCCTTTCATGGCGTCCACGTCCACATCGCCGCCTTGAACATCTGGTCCGGGACGCGGCACGACTTTGTCGATTGTTGCGCGACGAGGTGTTGGACACTCTTGGTCAAGAGCGGCTCGGTGGCAGAGTACGGCTCTTCAGTGATCATCTAGCCGACTGGCGCACCTGGCTATTTCCGCACTTGAGCGAAGAGTTGTTCGCCGACGCTTACGCGCAGACCGTCACGTTTGGGCTGCTTCTGGCGCGCCGGTCAGGGATCGAGTTCGAGGGCAAGGAACTGCCGACGCTCGGGCGAGAGCTGGCAAAGAATCACCTTCTCGTCGGGCGAGCGCTGGCTATCCTCACCGAGGACCACGGTGGTCCCAGCATTGAGCAGCGCAGTGTGGCGCTGCAAACGCTGCGGCGCGCCATCGCGGCCAGTGACTGGACGGATTGGCGGACCGACACGTCCGACCAGTTGTACGAACACTTCTTGGAGCTGTACGACCCAGCAGTGCGACGGGGAAGTGGCTCCTACTTCACGCCGCAGCCAGTTGCAGACTTCATGGTCCAGTTCGTCGACAGCATCCTGCACGACAAGCTGCAACGACGGCTCGGCCTCGCCGACCGCGACGTAGTCGTCGTCGACCCGGCTATGGGCACCGGCACCTTCCTGTTGAGCGTCATTGCACGTGTAGCGGAGACGATCGCGGCCGACCACGGGGACGAGCCGGCCGAACTTCGTGCCCTCCTCGGCCGACTAGTCGGCTTTGAACGCCAGATCGCGCCTTTCGCCGTAGCGGAACTACGGCTGCACCAGGATCTCGCAGCGCGGGGATTAGAAGTCACCGACGAGAAGGTCAGGTTCTACGTCACTGACACCCTGGACGATCCTAATGTAGAGACCCTTGTCAGCCCGTACGTATACCGCCCAATCGCTGATTCCAGGGCGCAGGCAATCAAGGTCAAGACCGAGGAACGAGTCATGGTCGTTCTCGGCAATCCACCCTACCTCGAACGCGCCAAGGGCCAGGGAGGGCTCGTACTCGCCAGCAACAAGGGGAAGTCGAGCATGCTTGACGCCTTTCGGGGCACGGGTACCGGCCGACTCGAATTCAAACTGCACAACTTGAACATCTACTTCTGGCGCTGGGCCACCTGGAAGGTATTCGAAGCGCATCCTGAGCACCCCGAGGGAGTCGTGGCATTCGTTTGCACGTCGGCTTACACGACCGGACCAGGCTTCGCCGGCATGCGCGAGTACCTGCGAAGGCAAGCGGACTGGGGTTGGATCATCGATCTCTCTCCTGAGGGGCACCAGCCCGAGGTGCCGACGCGCATCTTCCCGGACGTGCAGCAGCCGCTGTGCATCGGAGTGTTCGGACGCAGCAGGACGGCCGATACAGCCACACCTGCCAGGATTCGATACATTGCCCTCTCCGGGACCAGGCAAGAAAAATTCGACGCCCTCCGGACACTGACTGCTGCAAGCGGTCGCTGGTTGGACTGCCCAACGAAGTGGTCAGCACCCTTCCGACCCGCATCGCAGGCCATATGGAACGACTGTATTGCGCTCGCCGACCTGATGCCGTGGCAATCCCCAGGTATAACACCCAACCGAACATGGGTTTACGCGCCGGACGAAGAAACGTTGGCCGAGCGGTGGCGGCGCCTAAGCTTGGCTCCCCTAGCAGAGCGGCCAAAGCTCATGAAGGAAACTCGGGATAGGAAGATCGGCCTCGCACTCTCGCCGCACTTTGACGCCAGCGGTCAGCCCGCGTCACTGACTGGCGACATCGACCCTCAGGTCTCCGTCAGGCGCGTATCGTTCCGGAGCTTCGACCGGCAGTATGTCATCGCCGACCGAAGGGTTGTCGACTTCGCCCGTCCCGATCTCTGGTCTACATACGGAACGCATCAAACGTATCTGACATCATTGTTCGCGGAATCGGTAACCTCCGGACCGGCCGTCGTGTTCGCCGCTGAAGTGCCGGATACCCACCACTACATGGGCCATCATGGAGGCAGGATATTACCTAAGTACCGTGACGTCAGCGGTCATCAACCCAACATCGCGCCTGGCTTGATCGAGCACCTTTCTCGTCAGCTCGGGATCCACGTTACCTGCGACGATGTGCTCGCCTATGTTGCCGCCGTGGCGTCGCATCCCGGCTTTCCGGCACGATTCCGTTCGGAGCTTCGCACCCCGGGAGTACGGATTCCGTTGACATTGAACCCCGAACTCTGGCGTAGAGCAGTCAGGCTCGGTGAACGAGTAATCTGGCTCCAGACCTACGGTGAGCGTTATGTCTGCTCAGCGGCCGGTCGTCCACAGGGACCCCCGCGGGAACTGCGGCCTGATGTCCTCGTGCCCATACCAGGGGCGCCAGGCCACATGCCGGAGTGCATCACGTACGATCGGGACAGTTCGACCCTGTACGTTGGCGAAGGCGCCCTCGGTCCCGTTCCCTCAGCGGTGTGGGATTACGACGTTTGCGGCACGCAAGTTGTCAAGAAGTGGTTTGGCTACCGCTCCAAGAATCCCCGCGTGCGCAAATCGTCCCCACTAAACGAGATCGTCGCCACCAAGTGGGACTTCACTGACGACTTGCGAAACTTGCTAGCCGTACTCTATGGATGCGTGCTCCTCGAACCGCAGCAGGATGACGTACTGAAAGCCATCGTCGATGGACCACTCCTCAAGGCGACAGAGCTTGAGGACTCCGGCATGCTGCCACCGACTGCTGAAGCGAAACAGCCGATCATTGAAGCTCAGCCACCTCTCTTTTGATGACATGGCCAGTTGGACCGCACCTCGCGCCCTGCCCACCACCCAGCACGAAACAGCCGACGCGACGGCGCGTCTCATCCTCGACTCCGGCAAGCCCCGCGACGACGTCGCCAGGTCAGCAACGATCGAACTGTGCCGCTGGAACACACCATCGGCCTCGAACGCCGCCAGTACGTGTATGCCGACCGAGGTGGCGTCGGCGAGATCGCCGCGGCTCTTGGCGCTAACTCCTGCGGCCCGCTGCGTCGGTTCCGCTCGGTAGGGCACGTGGCACCTGGCACGCCATGCCATGACGGCGGCGCCGAGACAACAGTCCGACGCCGCCGTGCACGATCAGGCCGCTTGGTCCTGTGGGCCGAACTTCCACCTCCAGTCGAGTCGGTGCCGGCCGAACGCGCGGCGTTCGCCCTTGAACCCGGCGCGGAGGAGTTTGATGTCGGCGACCAGGCGGATGATCTCCCGCTTGACCGGGATGTCGTCGCCGAGTTCCTGCCACGCCGTCACGGCCTGGTCGCCGATGCGTCCGCGCAGCACGGCGGGGATGCCGGCGTCGGCGGCGCGTTGTTCGTGCTCGGCGATCTGCGCGAGCAGGCCTTTCTCGGCGCGGGCGTAGGCGATCGCGGTGACCTCGCCTTCCTCGCCGAGCTTGCGCCAGTCCTCCAACTCCCCGCGCAGTCGTTGCGCTTCGGCGCGGGCGTGCGCGACTTCCTCGTCGGTGGCGCTGGCGGCGGTGAGGACGTCGTGCACGTCGGGGCGGGACAGCCACGCCACCACCGTGCGCTGCACGTACTCGTCCAAGAACTTGGCCTTCACCGCCGTGCACCGCCGGTGCAGGCACGAGTACACCTGCCCGGTCCAGCCGTGCCGGTTGAGCCGCTGCGACGACAACGGCCCGTCGCACACCCCGCAGCGCACGATGTACGACAGCAGATGCACCGCCCGAGCGGGACGAGTCGTCGTCCGCGACGGATCGCCCAGCATCCGCACCACCGACCAGTACGTCTCCTCGCTCACCAGCGCGGGCCAGATCCCGTCGCCGACGATCTCCCCGCGCAGCACCCGCTTGCCGATGTACGCCGGGTTCATCAACTGCTTGCGCAGAATCCCGCGCCGCCAGATCCCGCCCTGCGAGGCAGGAATGCCGAGGCGGTTGAGTTCGGCCTCGCGAACGGTGAGGGGCATGCCTTCGGAGATCTTGCGGAAGTTGTCCCGCACCACCTGAGCGTGCGAGTACTCGGTGATGGTCCCGTCGGCGGCCACCGCCGTTCGGACCTCGGTGTCCGGCTCCTGGCGTAGCAGGGCCTTGGTGCGTTGGTCGTAGATCCGCCGGTACCCGTAGGTGATCTTCCCGTGCGGGCGGCCGGCTTCGGCGGCGCCGACGATGCCGCGCAGCACGTTGTCGCGGATCGAGTCGGCCATCCACTCCGCCTGGACGGCCTGGAAGCCGAGCATCATCCGGTCGTTCTTGTCCCGCAGGTCATACAGCACGCCGCCGACCAGCCAGAAGTACAGGCCGACCTCGTGGCACATGTCGCGGATTCTCACGTACACCGCGAGGTCGCGTTCCTTGCGGGAGATCTCCCAGATCACCAGCACGTCACCCTTGCCCGCCCGGATCTGCTCGATCAACAGCTCGAAGTTCTCCCGGTCCTTCGTCGCGTGCCGGCTCGCGGATCGGTGGTTGTCGGTGAACGACCCCGCGTCCGTCCACGACCGCTTCGTAATCTCCGCCAGGTTGAGCACGCCCTGGTCGTGGACGCTCTTGCCCTGCTCCTTCTTGTCCTGGCTCGCGCGCTGATACCGCAACGCCCGCACATCCGCCCCACCGGCCAACAACGCGTCCTTGCTGTCGAACCGGCCCCGATTCCCCGACCGGGCCTTACGCCGTACCATCAGACCGTCCCCTTAGATCGATGTCCGTGTCTGACACATCGACCCTAGCATCTAACGATCCTTGACAGTCCCCGCCGAGCACCCCAGCAGTGCCGCGGCCTCGTCGACCGACAGGTCCTCCCAGTAGCGGAGAACCAGGACGGCCCGCTGGCGCGGCGGCACGGCGGCCAGTGCCTGGAGCATCACCAACCGGCCTTCCGGCGAGTCGGGCGGAGCCGACCGCTCGGCGTCGTCCGCGCCGACCCGCTCCCGTCGCCACCAGCCGCGGCGCCGCTCGTCGAGGAAGGTCCGGACCAGGATCTGGCGCACGTAGGCGTCGAGCACCTCGTGCCGGGAGACCCGGTTCCAGGCCAGGTAGAGCTTCACGAACGCGGTCTGGACCAGGTCCTCCGCCCGATGCCAGTCGCCGCACAGCAGGTACGCCGTGCCACGCATCGCATCCGACCTGGCCGCGAAATACTCCGCGAAAGCAGCGTCGCGATCGCCCATGCAAGCCTCCGATGCCCGATTCGAGATAGTCACGCCGGGTCCGGCTCCGGGGGTTGCTCCTCGGCGCGAAATCGTCCTGGCGTCGGGACCGGAGGGGCGGGGGACAGCCGGAGCGTGAGGCGTCGAGGCTGTTCCGGGTGCCGGGTCACCTCGGGCGCGGACCGTCCGGGGCGGAGGTCCGCGTGCTCTCCCGGGCCAGCACGGTGTGCGGTGCCACCACGGTGACCGGGGCGTCGTCCGGGCGGGCGATGCGGGCGACGATCCGGGCCACGGCCTGCCGGGCGAGGAACGCGGTGTCGGCGGCAACCGTGCTCAGCGTCGGCCGCGTCCAGCGACCCTCCTCGCTGCCGCCGACGCCGATGACCGCGAGGTCCTCCGGAACGCGGACGCCGGCGTCGAGTGCGGCGCACATGGCGCCGATCGCCAGGGCGTCCGAGGCGCAGACGACGCCGTCCGGTCGCCGGGGCTGGCCCAGCAGCGTACGGCCGGCCCGGTAGCCCTCCGCGCGCCGGTGTGACGTGACCTGCTGGACGTGACCGGAGAGCGGGGGCTGGCCCGCGGCGCGGAGCAGGTCCGCGTACCCCTGGATGCCGGACGGCTGGTCCGGTCCGACGCCGATGGCGGCGATCCGCCGTCGGCCGGTGGCCAGGAGGTGGTCGACGGCGTCCCGGCCGGCGCGGGCGTGGTCGATGCCGACCCGGTCGGTGTGACCGCCGGCGGTGGGCCGGCCGAGCCGGACGACGGACAGCCCACCGGCGTGCGGCCCGGCCGGGAGGTCGGTGAGCAGGAGGCAGCCGTCGACCGGCAGCGGAGGATTCACGGCGCCCGCGCAGCCGGGGTCGATCGCGTCGATGACGACCCGGTAGCCGCACCGCGCCGCCGCCCGGACGACCGCCCGCGCGAGCACGCCGACCCCGGGCAGGTCGGCCTCCGCCACCGTCAGGGCGAGCACCCCCGTCCGGCCGGTCCGCAGCGTGCGGGCGGAGCGGTTCGGGCGGTAGTCCAGCGCCGCTATGGCCGCCTGGACCCGGCGGCGCATCCCGTCGCTGACGTGCGGGTACCCGTTGACCACGTTCGAGACGGTCTTCACCGACACCTGGGCCAACTGCGCCACGTCGCGGAGCGTGGTGGACATCGCGCCTTCCCTTGGTCGCATCCGTGCTACACCAGCAAAAGAACTTTGATGGTGTACAGGAGTAGTTACACCTGTCAAGGCGATACGCTGGTGTCAGGTGAGGGGGTGGTGATGAGCGAGGAGGACGTGATCCCGCCCGCCGCCCGCCTGGTCCGGGACTTCGTCAACACCTTCGAACCCCAGGTCGACGAGGAGACCCTCACCGCCCCCGACCGGCTCCGGGACTGGTTCGCCGAACGGCACCTGCTCCGGCCCGACGCCCGGCTGGGGGCGGCCGACCTCGCCGTCGCCCGGAGCGTCCGTGAGGGCCTGCGTGCGGTGCTGCTCGGCCACGCCGGCCACCCCGCGGACCCCGCCGAGCTGCACCGGCTCGACCAGGCCCTGACCGGGGTGCCCATGCGGATGGCCTTCACCGAAACCGGACCCCGCCTCGTCGCCGCCCGCGACACGGCGCTCGACCAGGCCATGGCCGCCCTGCTGGACGCCGTCC
This sequence comes from Micromonospora sp. R311, assembly GCF_056780015.1. Classification (NCBI taxonomy): domain Bacteria; kingdom Bacillati; phylum Actinomycetota; class Actinomycetes; order Micromonosporales; family Micromonosporaceae; genus Micromonospora; species Micromonospora sp. R311. Next base: position 26,633 of record NZ_JBSWCE010000053.1, on the reverse strand, counting down.
GGCAGTGCGGGGAGGAGCAGAGCTGGGTGAGGTTGAAGGCCTGCGCCCGGGACACCTGCCGCTGGGCGTACTACGACGCCTCCCGGAACCAGGCCCGCCGCTGGTGCTCGATGGCCGGCTGCGGCAACTACGTCAAGATGCGCCGGGCGTACGCCGTCCGGCGGCGGAAGGCAGCCGGGCGTCCAGCCAGCTGAGCAGGGTCTCGCTGTACTGGCCGCTGATGCTGGCCACGTCCTCGCCGCCGTCGAGGGTGGGCAGGTGGTCGCAACCGTCGAGCCGGCAGATGCTCAGTCTTTCCGGGCCGGTGGCCGTCGCGCGTTGCCAGGCGGCGATGCTGGCCTCGACCGGGACCCAGGCGTCGGTTGCGCCGTAGAACAGCAGCACGGGACAGGTGACCCGCGCGAAAACCGGCACCGGGTCGAAGTCCATGTCGGCCCAGGTGCCGGGCTGGTCGGGCAGCTGGCGGGGCAGCCAGGCCAGCGGGAACCACATCCGGTCGGCGGCGCGGTCGACGGCGTGCTGGGCGGTCTCCCGGTCGACGCGCCCGCGCAGGTAGTCCTCGACCGTGGCGCGGAGGCGGTCCAGCTCGGCGATGTCGCTGTCGGCGAAGCCGTGCCGACGCAGCTGCTCGGCGGTGCCGTGGCGCATCTGCACGGCGGGGCTGACCCCGCTGCCGGAGACCAGGACCAGGAAGGCGACCAGGTCGGGTGGCGGGTGGCGGTCACCGGGGCGGCCCAGGCGCCCTGGCTCCAGCCCCACAGCCCGATCGGGACGTCGCCGACGTGCCCGCGGAGCAGCCGGACCGCCGCTGCCGCGTCGTCGGCCTGCCGGATCAACGGCACGTCCCGGTCGTGCCGGCGCGGCCGGCGATCGAAGCGCAGCACCGCGACACCGGCGCCCGGCAGCAGCTGGGCCAGGTGGGTGTAGCAGAAGTACGACCGGTGCCCCGCCTCGGCGCCGTGCAGCACGACCACCGCCCCGCGCACGGATCCGGCGGGCAGATCGAGCGTGGCCGGGAGCCGTACGCCGTCGACCTCGATGGTCAGCTCCATGCCCCGCAGTCAAGCACGGAGCGCGACACCGACGGGGCCCTGCCCTACGCCGGCTCGGGCCCGTCCGCCCGGTCGGGCAGGTCGCGCAGCTGACGGACCGGGGAGAAGAGCACCCAGAGCACACCGGTCAGCGCGCCCGCCGTGGCGATCCAGAGCGCCTCCCGGACGCCGAGGGTGGCGCCGAGCGCGCCACCGAGCAGCGCTCCGATCGGCCGGATGCCGTAGTTGACCGTGCGCCGGGCGCCGGTCACCCGGGCGAGCAGCGGCTCCGGGATGAGCGCGGTCTGCACCGAACTGCCGACGATGTCGAGCACCATCACCCCGATGGCGGCGAGGAACTCCGCCGCGAAGAGCATCCCGAGCACCACCGGGGTGGGCCCGCCGGCGAGCGGTATGAGCAGCAGCGGAGCCGGGAAGAGGACGAAGGACGCCACCAGCGTCGGGCCGATGCCGAACCGGCGGGTCAACCGGCCGGTGACCGCCGCGCCGAACAGCCCGCCGACCGCGCCCGCGCCGAGCACGGCGCCGAGCATGCCCGGGCTGAGGTGCAGGTGCTGGGTCGCGTAGAGCACGAAGAGCGCGGCGAACATGAAGTTGAACAGGTTGACCGTGGTGGTGCCGAGCAGGATCGCGCGCATCATCGGCGTCCGGGCCAGGAACCCCAGGCCGGCGCCGATCCCCAGGCCGCCGCCGCGCGCCGGCGCCGGCTCCGTCGGCCGGATCCGGGTCAGGAAGTACGCGGACACGACGTACGACAGTGCGTCGGCGAGCAGGGCGATCGGCGCGGTGAGCACCTGCACCAGGAGACCGCCGATGCTCGGACCGGCGACCTGTGACATCGCCCGGCTGCCGTTGACCAGGGTGTTCGCGTCGACGTAGTCGCGCCGGTCCACCAGGGACACGAAGAGCGGGCCGCGGGCCACCTCGAAGAGCACGGCGAGCGTGCCGACCGCGAAGGCGGCCACGTAGAGCTGCGGCAGGGCGAGCCAGTCGAGCAGGTACGCCACCGGCACCGCGGTGAGCAGCAGCGCCCGCCCGAGGTCGGTGAGGATCATGAGCCGTCGCTTGTGCGGGTACCGGTCGACCCAGGCGCCGGCGAGCAGGGAGAAGAGCAGGTTCGGGGCGAGCGCGGCGGCGGTGAGGTAACCCATCTCGGCGGGGCCGGCGCCGGCGCCGAGCACGGCCAGCAGCGGCAGCGCCAGGGTGGAGATCTCGTCGCCGAAGTACGACACGGTCTGCGCCGACCAGTAGCGGCGGAACGTCCGTTCGCGCAGCAGCCGGGGCAGCCGGCCGGGCCGGGCGGGGCCGGCGGGCGCGGCGACGGGCGGTGCCGTGCTCACCTTGCCGCTCATCGCCGGCCGCCCGGCTCGCCCTCGGCCGTCGTCGCCGACCGCTCGTCCCCTCCGGCCGGTGCGCCGGCGGCCGAGGCGGTGTCGGCCGGAGGGGGAGCGTCGGCGGTGGGCGACGGGGGACTGTCGGGTGCGGGCTCGGCGAGCAGGGCGAGCTGGATCAGGTTGACCTTCCGGCTGCCGGCCGGCCGCTTCGCCGGGTCGACGAGCCGGTCGTGGTACCCGGCGAGGAGGTCGTCGATCCGGCGGGTCAGCTCGCGCAGCTCGTCGGGAGTGAGGTGCAGCGCCATGTCGCTGAACCCGGTGACCGCCCGCCAGGCGGCCGGCTCGTTCGCCCGGCGGGCCAGGAACTCCTGTGCCTGCCGGCTGTAGAGAGCCAGCTGGGTGGCGTGCAGCTCGTCGGTGGCGGCGCGCACGCCCGGGTCGTCGGAGGCGTCGTCCCAGGAGGTGACCATCGCGGTGGCACGCCAGGGCCGTTCCCGGGCGTCGGCGCCGGGAACCCGCTCGGCGAGCCCGTACTTGGCCAGCTGGCGCAGGTGGAACGAGCAGCTCGGCACGCTCTCGCCGAGCCGGGCGGCGGCCTGGGTGGCGGTCATCGGGCCTTGCTGGCGGAGCAGGCCGACCAGGGCCATCCGCAGCGGGTGGGCGTAGCCGCGCAGGGCGGTCGGATCGGAGAGCTTCACCCGGGACAGCGCCATATCCTAAAGCTATCTTTATAAAGATGTCTTTAGCAAGTGGCCGTGCAGTGCCGGTTTCCCGGCCGTGGGGTCGGCGCGACCGCGATCAGGCGTAGATGGTCTTGACGTAGTCGGGGCCGTAGTGGCGTTCCAGGTCGGCGAGGCTCTCCGCGGGCGCCTCCAGCTCCTTGACCAGCCGGGCCCGGGACGGCAGCACGTCCGGCTGCCAGGTCTCCGGCCGCCACAGCTCCGACCGGAGGAACGCCTTCGCGCAGTGGTAGAAGATCTGCTCGATCTCCACCACCACGGCGAGCACCGGCCGGTGCCCCTTGACCACCAGGTCGTCGAACCAGGGCGCGTCGCGTACCAGCCGGGCCCGACCGTTGATCCGCAGCGTGTCGGTGCGCCCGGGGATCAGGAAGATCAGCCCGACGTGCGGGTTCTCCAGGATGTTGCGGTAGCCGTCCGCCCGCTTGTTGCCCGGCCGCTCCGGGATGGCGATGGTCCGGTCGTCCAGCACCAGGGTGAATCCGGGCGGGTCGCCCTTCGGCGAGACGTCGCAGCTGCCGTCGGCGCCGGCCGTGGCGACCAGGCAGAACGGCGACGCCGCCAGCCACTGCCGGTCCCGGTCGTGCAGCCGGGTGCGCTCCTTGGCGGCGGCCCGCGCGTTCGGCGTGCCGAGCAGCTCGCGCAGCTCCGCCTGCGAAGTGATCTCCACCGTCACGTGATCCTCCCCCGACCGTTGACCTCGGTGGCGGGGAAGCCGTGCCGCCAGGCGGCGCGGCGAACGAGCCGCCGCCCACCAGCCTAGGCGGGTGCCACCAGCGCGAGGTTTGCCCTCCCGACCCGGGGGTACCGCCTCACCCGACGCGCCCGGAGAGACCGAGCAGTGGAGGCCCGGAGATGGAGAGCCGACTCAAGGTACTGGGCCATCCCGTCCATCCGATGCTGGTGATGTTCCCCGTCGGCCTGCTGGTCACCGCGGTGCTCTTCGACATCGTCGACACCGTCGGCGGCCCGGACTTCCTCGGCGAGGTCGCGTACTGGAACATCACCGTCGGCCTGGTCGGCGGCCTGCTGGCCGCGACGGCCGGGGTGTTCGACCTGCTGGCGATCCCGACCGGCACCCGCGCCAAGCGGGTGGCGCTCACCCACGCCGCCGCCAATCTGGCGGTGATCCTGCTCTTCGCCGCGATCTGGGTGGTCCGGCTCAACGCCGAGTCCCGGGCCGCCGGCGGCGCGTTGATCGCCATCGAGGTGGTCGCGCTGGCCATCCTCGGCGTCAGCGCCTGGCTCGGCGGGGAACTGGTCGACCGGCTCGGCGTCGGTGTCGACCGGGAGGCCGGTCTGGATGCTCCCAGCTCACTGCGGCCCCCGGCGGCCACCCAGCGGATCGGAGAGGTGCGATGAGCGAGCGGATCAACAGGCGGAGCGCGGCCGGGCCCCGTGCCGCCGCCGGGCGAGGGGAGGCGTCGGCATGAGCGAGCAGAGCGGCGGCGTCGGTCGGGGCTGGCGGGGCCGGCAGCAGGGCTGGGACCCGATGGGCGAGTTGCAGTCACTCCGCTCCGAGCTGCGGCGACTGGTCGGCGGCCGGTCCGGGCCGCCGGACGTCGAGCTGAGCGAGACCGCAGACGGCTGGGAGGTCGTCGTCCGGCTGCCCGGCGTGGCGCCGGAGGAGGTGGCAATCGAGCTGGACGACCGGGAACTCTGCGTCCGCGCCCGCTCGGAGGCCGAGGTGAACGCCGACCACGGCATCCCCGGCGGCTTCGAGACGCGCGGCTTCGAGTACCGCGTCGACCTGCCGTCCCGGGTGGACCCGGACGCCATCGACGCGGTGATGGACCACGGCCTGCTCCGGGTGCGGCTGCCCCGGGCCGCCCGGCCCGCGCCGCGCACCATCACCGTCGGCCGCACCGGCTCGCGTGCCGGCAGGGGCGGTACGCCGATCGACCCGGCCGCGGACCGGGAGCTGCACCGCCCGGACACCGCCGCCGGCGGGCTCGACCAGCCGTAACGGGACCGCGTGGTCACCCCGGCCCTGCTCGGCCCGCCCGCCGAGCTCGTGCCCGACGTCGAGCGGATCGCCGTGCTGCGCGCCAACGCGCTCGGCGACTTCATCTTCGTGCTGCCCGCGCTGGACGCGCTGCGCTCTGCGTACCCCGAGGCGGAGATCGTGCTGCTCGGCGCGCCGTGGCACGCGAAGCTCTGGCGCGACCGCCCCGGCCCGGTGGACCGGGTGCTCGTGGTGCCGCCCGCCCCGGGCATCCGCCACCCGGAGCCGGGCGAGCCGGAGTCCGGGATGGACGACTTCCTGGCCGCGGCCCGCCGGGAACGCTTCGACCTGGCGTTGCAGGTGCACGGCGGCGGCGCCAACTCCAACCCGCTGGTCAGCCGGCTCGGCGCCCGGGTCACCGCCGGGCTGCGGACCGAGGAGGCACCGCCGCTGGACCGCTGGATCCGGTACGTCTACTACCAGCACGAGGTGATCCGCTACCTGGAGGTGGCGGCGCTGGTCGGTGCCCCGGCCACCACGATCGTCCCGGCGCTGGCGGTGACCGACGCCGACCGGGCCGAGGCGGCCGAGGTGCTCGGGCCGCCGGAACGGCCCCGGGTGGCGCTGCACCCGGGCGCCACCGACACCCGGCGGCGCTGGCCCGCCGAGCGGTTCGCCGAGGTCGCCCGCGAACTGGTCGGTGACGGGTACGAGGTGCTGGTCACCGGCACCGCCGCCGAGCAGGAGGTGGTGGACCGGGTGGTGGCGGCGGCCGGGGTGCCGCTGCGCCCCCAGGTGGGCACGCTCAGCCTGGGCGGGCTGGCCGGCTGCTACGCCGGTTGCGAGCTGGTCGTCTCCAACGACACCGGCCCGCTGCACCTGGCCGCCGCGGTGGGCGCCGCGACGGTCGGCATCTTCTGGGTCGGCAACCTGATCAATGTGGCGAATCTGTTGCGTGGCCGGCACCGCCCGATCAGTTCCTGGACGGTGCACTGCCCGGTCTGCGGGGTGGACTGCACGCCCGGCATCTACCCGCACCGCCCGGGCGACGGCGAGTGCCCGCACCGGGACTCGTTCGTCACCGACGTGCCGGCCGTCGAGGTGGTGGAGGCCGCCCGCGAGCTGCTGCGCCCGGAGCCCGGCGCGCCCTGACCGCAGCCCCCGCCGGGCGCCGGCGCGGGCTCAGGCCGGTTGCGGGGCGTCGGAGTCGGTGAGCAGGACCTCCCACGCCTCCACGTCCCGCTCGGTGACCGTGGTCGGCGACTCCAGGTGGTACGCCCCGCTCGGCAGGATGCCCGCCCCGCCGTACCGGGCCAGCACCGCGAGCTGGGCCGCGACGTCCTCGCCCTGATGCTTCTCCTGCACCCGCCGCCAGAAGTCGAAGCCGCCGGAGTCGACCAGCTTCGCCCGGTCGTAGAGCACGCAGCCGCCGATCCAGGAGACCTTGTACGCCCGCCACGCCCCCGCCGGCAGGTTCAGCTCGCTCGTCACGTGCAGCAGGTTCGCCGCCGGGTGGATCTGCGCCCGGTCCCACTCGGGGGTGCCGGGCCGGACCCGCTCCGGGGTGGGCGGGCCGATCCACTCCTCGTAGTGCCGGTGCGTCTCCGGGCGGACGTCGTCGAGGTAGGAGAGCCCGTGCACGGCGTTGCCGACGAAGCCGCAGCCCAGCTCGCCGATCGCGGTGACCAGCCGGTGCAGGGTGCCCGGCTCCAGCCAGACGTCGTCGTCGAGGCAGAGCACGTACCGGGCGGACGAGGCGGCCAGCAGGTAGGCCCGGTGCTCGGCCAGGCCGCGCCGGGGCAGCCGGCGGGTCAGCAGCACCGGGTGCCCCCGGTGGCGCAGCACCCGGACCATGGTGGCCGCCGCCGGGTGGGCGAAGGCGGGATCGTCGTCGGACTGGTCGCTGACCACCACCCCGAACCCCGGTACGCCCTCCTGGGCGGACAGCCCGGAGAGGGTGACCGCCAGCTCGGCCGGCCGGTTGCGGGTCGGGATCAGCACGTCGAGCAGGCGGTCGGCGCGGAACTGCCCGGCCGAGCCCGGGTCGAGCGGCCGGTTCACGACCGCTTGCTCGTCAGCGACGGGTCGGTCCCGCGGTCCTGGCTGTGCGCCCGGATCCGGTCGATGATCGCCGAGGTGGACCGGTCCGGCACGTAGCCGAGGGTGCGGACCTGGCCGCCGAGCCGCCGCACCAGCGGGGCCTCCGGCACCATCTCCGGCGGGTAGTCGCCGCCCTTGACGTAGACGTCGGGGCGGACCGATTCGATCAGCGAGGCCGGCGAGTCCTCCTCGAAGACCACCACATGGTCCACGCAGGACAGCGCGGCGAGCAGCGCGATCCGGTCCTCGACCGGGTTCACCGGCCGGTCCGCGCCCTTCAGCCGGCGTACGCTGCCGTCCGAGTTGACCGCCACCACCAGCAGGTCGCCGAGCGCCCGGGCCTGCTCCAGATAGCGCACGTGGCCGCGGTGCAGCACGTCGAAGCAGCCGTTGGTGAACACGATGGAGCGGCCGGCGTCGCGGTGCTCGGCGGCGATCGTCGCCAGCTCGTCGGAGCTCACCAGAACCGGGTGCCCGGCGTCGGCGGCCGGCACGTCCAGCGCGGTGAGCAGGTCCTCCCGGCGGCACACGCAGGTGCCGGTGTCCGAGACGGTGATGGTGGCGGCGAGCTGGGCCAGCTGGGCGGCGGTCGACAGCGGCGCGTCGGCGGCCAGAGCCAGCGTCATCGCGGCCAGGTAGGCGTCTCCCGCGCCCACCGCGTGGCTGGCCGGCACCGGGGTGCTGTGGCTGCGCCGGGGCTCGCCGTCGGCCCCGCCGACCACCGCCCCCTCGGTGTCCAGGGTCACCGCCACCACGTCCGCGCCGGTGTGCGCGCGCAGCTCGGCCAGGCGCGAGCCGGCCAGCTCCGCCCGGTCCACCCCCTCCCCGGCGGTGGCGTTCACGGTCACCCCGGTGCCGGTCACGCTGAGCCCGTCACCGGTCATCGCCACCCGGTCCTCGCCGGGCGTCGGTTCCCCGGTCGGGCCGGCCCCGGCAGCCAGGCCGACCGCGCCGGCCGCCGTGTCGGGCAGCCCGGCGCCGCCGGGAGCGGTGCCGACGCTCAGCTCGGAGGGGCCCTCCGCCGGGTCCCCGTCCGGGTGGTCCAGGTGCAGGTCGACGGGGCGGGTGCGGCCGCCGGCGGCCCGGGCGAGCAGCCGGCTGGCCTCGGCGAAGCTCGGGGTCACCACGGTGGGGGCGAGGCCCCGCCAGTCGGCGAGGTCGTGCGCGTCCAGTGCCACCGTGGCGTACCGGTCCCGCTGGGCGACCAGCCAGGCGCGTACCGGCGCGGGCAGCGCGCCCAGGGCGTAGTCGCAGACCATCAGCGTCGGCGCCGCGCCGCCGGCGGCCGCGCGCAACTCCTCGGTCGCGCAGTCCAGCGCGGTGAGCAGCCGGGCCACCCCGTCGTCGCTGAGCGGGTCGTCGGGGTCGCCGGAGTCCTCCCGCAGCAGGATCTGGTTGCCGGCCAGCATCCGCCGCTTGACCGGCGTCGGCCGGCCCGGCTGGTTGACCGTACGGTCCCAGACCCCGGCCCGGTCGAGACAGTCGTGCAGTTCGTCGCCGGCCACGTCGGCGCCGACCGGGGCGACCAGCACGGCCCGACCGCCGAGCGCCGCGATGTTCACCGCGGTGTTGGCGGCCCCGCCAGCCGCGGAGATCCGCCGGCGCAGGGTGAGGACCGGGGCGGGCGCCTCCCGGCAGAGCCGGTCGGACTCGGCGAACCGCCACTCGTCGAGCATGGCGTCGCCGATCACCAGGACGGGACGACCCGACCAGCTCTCCACGACGGTGGCGAGCCGGCGCTGTTCCGCTGCTGCTCCTGCCATGCCCCTCCGGGTCCCCCCACCCCGGCGGGTCAAACCTGCCCGGTCCCGGCCCGCTGACCTGCCCGTTGATCATGAGGTTGACGGCGAACCCGATCTCCGACGGCGCCGCCAACCTCATGATCAAGGGGGACAGCTCCCCGGGGCGGGGCATGTTCCGGGAGGGGCGGGAAAGAAGCGGGGATGACGACGGAGGAGCATGCCGCGCCGGCGCTGAACAGTCGCCAGATCCGCCTGCTGATGTTCGGTCTGATGACCGGCATGCTGCTGGCCGCGCTCGACCAGACCATCGTCGGCACCGCGCTGCCGACCATCGTCGGCGAGCTGGGCGGGATCAACCACTACTCGTGGGTGGTGACCGCCTACCTGCTCGCGTCGACCGCCTCGACCCCGCTCTACGGGAAGATGGCGGACCTGTTCGGGCGCCGGCCGGTCTTCCTCTTCTCGATCGGCACGTTCCTGGTCGGCTCGTTGCTGGCCGGGTTGTCGCAGAACATGACCCAGCTGATCGTCACCCGGGGCATCCAGGGCATCGGTGCCGGCGGTCTGATGACGCTGGCGTTCACCATCATCTCGGACGTGGTGCCGCCCCGGGAGCGCGGCCGTTACCAGGGTGTCTTCGGCGCCGTCTTCGGCATCTCCTCGGTGGCCGGCCCGCTGGTCGGCGGCTACTTCGCGGAGACCGACTGGCGGTGGATCTTCTACATCAACGTGCCGCTGGCGATCCTGGCCATCCTGGTCTGCTCCCGGGTGATGCGGCTGGTCCCGTTCACCCGCCGCGAGCACGCCATCGACTGGCTCGGCGCGGGGCTGCTGGTCGCCGGGGTGAGTTCCCTGCTGCTCGCGCTGAGCTGGGGCGGCAACGAGTTCGCCTGGGGTTCCGGGGTGATCATCGGGCTGTTCGTGGCCGGGGCCGTGCTCGGCGTGCTTTTCGTGCTCCAGGAGGCGCGGGTCGCCGAGCCGATCCTGCCGCTGCGGCTGTTCCGCAGCGCGACCTTCGCCCTGGCCAACAGCGCCGGTTTCGTGCTCGGTCTGGTGATGTTCGGGTCGATCATCTTCATCCCGCTCTACCTGCAGATCGTCAAGGGCGCCTCGCCCACCCGCAGCGGCCTGCTGATGCTGCCGATGATGGCCGGCATCATCGTCACCTCGGTGCTGACCGGCCGGGCGATGAGCCGGATCGGCCGCTACAAGTGGTTCCCGGTGACCGGCTCGGTCGTGCTGCTGGTGGGCATGCTGCTCTTCACCCGGCTGCACGTGGACACCTCGCTCTGGGTGGCCTTCGGCTTCATGGTGGTCATCGGTGTGGGGCTGGGCCTCTGCATGCAGTCGCTGATCCTCGCCGTGCAGAACGCCGTATCGATGCGGGACCTGGGCGCCGGAACCTCCGCGGCGACCTTCTTCCGGTCGTTGGGCGGCTCGTTCGGGGTGGCCCTGCTCGGCGCGGTGCTCTCCGCCCGGCTCACCTCCGGGCTGGCCGACCGGCTGCCCGCGGCGATCGCCCAGCTGCCCCCGGCGGAGCAGGCCGCGGTCGCGGCGAGCGGCGGGGCGGACATCTCGGTGAACGACCCCGCCACCATCATGGCCCTGCCCGCCCCGGTACGCGCCGCCGTCCAGACGGCCTTCGTCGAGTCGCTGGACCGGGTCTTCCTGACCGCCGGGCTGATCGCCATCCTGGCGGTGCTGGTCACCCTGGCGCTGCCGAACGACCGGCTGCGCGGCACCGGCCCGCAGGGCGCCACCGGTGGCACCGACGGCCTCGGCGGCGAGGCGCCCGCCCCCGGCGGCCGGTCGCTGTCCCGGGAGTCGAAGGAGGAGGCCGCCGCCGAGATGGAGGCGAAGAGCCAGACCCTGCTCTGATCCGACCCGGGACGGGCCGCCCGCCCCGCCCCGCACCGCGCAGGCCTGCCGGAGGTGGACCAGCACCTCGGGGATGTCGACCCGGACCAGCCACGCGTCCCGTCCTTTGCTCTGCTTCAACGGACGCAACGGAAACGGCGCCGAACCTGTGCGTGGGTTGAAGCAGAGCAAAGGGGTCGGGGAGAGGGACCGCCGCCGCCCGCGGCGGCGCCGGTCACTTGAGGATCAGGCGGTTGGTCTGCTCGAAGACGTCGAGGTCGGCGAGGGTCTCGGCGACGCTGGCCGAGAGCGGGGCCGGGAACTGGTCGCGGCGGAAGAAGCCGGCATCGATGGTCTCGTCGGTCATCCGGGCGAGCTGGCCGTCCCACTCCTCGACGCGGAACGCGGTGGTGAAGATCTGGTACGTGTGGCCGTACATGTTGGTGTGGGTGCGGTCCGGGCCGGTGTAGAGGGCGAACGCGCAGACCCGCAACGCCCGCAGCCCGGTCTCCTCCCGCACCTCGCGGACCGCGCAGTCGGCGATCGACTCACCCAGCTCCATCGCGCCGGCCGGCATCGCCCACTGGCCGTTGTCCGAGCGGCGGATCAGCAGCACGCGCCCGGTGTTGTCCCGCACCACCGCGCGGGCGCCGACGAACATCAGCGTCCGGTCACCGGCCAGGGCGCGGAGCTGACCCACGTACGAATCGGCCCAGGAGATGCTCACCCGGACAATTTACGGGGCCGGGCGGGGGCGGACGGGCTTTCCAGGGTTCCCAAGGTGTGACCGGCGACACTAGCTTGTTACCCATGCGTAGCACGATGATGGACGCCCCTCTCCAGGTCTCCCGGATCCTCGACCACGGCTCCACCGTGCACGGCGCGGCCGAGGTGGTCACCTGGACCGGCGCCGAGCCCCGCCGGATGACGTACGCCGAGGTCGGGCGGACCGCGGCCCGGCTCGCCCACGCGCTGCGCGACGAGTGCGGCGTCACCGGCGACGAGCGGGTCGGCACGTTCATGTGGAACAACAACGAGCACCTGGTGGCCTACTTCGCGGTGCCGAGCATGGGTGCGGTGCTGCACACGCTCAACATCCGGCTCTTCCCGGACCAGGTCACCTACATCGCCAACCACGCCGAGGACCGGGTGGTGCTGGTCGACACCACGCTGATCCCGCTGCTGGCCCGGGTGATCGGCGAGCTGCGCACGGTGCGGCACGTGGTGGTGGTCGGCGGCGGCGACCCGGCCCCACTCGTCGCCGCGGCCGGCGACCGGATCAGCGTGCACCACTGGGACGAGCTGCTGGCCGGCCGGCCGGAGACGTACGACTGGCCCGAGGTCGACGAGCGGGACGCCGCGGCGCTCTGCTACACCTCCGGCACCACCGGCAACCCCAAGGGCGTGGCCTACTCGCACCGCTCGATCTACCTGCACTCGCTCCAGGTCTGCATGCCCGAGGGCTTCGGGCTCGGCCCGACCGACCGGGAACTGGCCATCGTGCCGATGTTCCACGCGATGTCGTGGGGGCTGCCGTTCGCGGCGTTCCTCTCCGGCGCGTCGCTGATCATGCCGGACCGGTTCCTCCAGGCCGCTCCGATCGCCGAGATGATCGCCGCCGAGCGGCCCACGCTGGCCGGCGCGGTGCCGACCATCTGGACCGACCTGCTGGCCTACCTGGACACCCACGACGTGGACACCTCCTCGCTCAAGGAGGTCATCGTGGGCGGGTCGGCCTGCCCGCCGGCGCTGATGCACGCGTTCGCCGAGCGGCACGGCATCGAGGTCATCCACGCCTGGGGGATGACCGAGATGTCCCCGCTCGGCTCGGTCTCCCGGCCGCCCGCCGGCGTGACGGGGGACGAGGCCTGGCGCTACCGCTACACCCAGGGCCGGGTGCCGGCCGGCGTGCAGGCGCGGATCGTCGGCCCGCTGGGCGAGCCGCTGCCCGCCGACGGCACGTCCGTGGGTGAGCTGGAGGTGCGGGGGCCGTGGGTGACCGCCCGGTACGTCGGCGACGACACCCCGGACGAGGAGAAGTTCCGCGACGGCTGGCTGCGTACCGGGGACGTCGGCACCCTCTCCGTCGACGGGTACATCACCCTCACCGACCGGGCCAAAGACGTGATCAAGTCCGGCGGCGAGTGGATCTCCTCGGTCGAGCTGGAGAACGCGCTGATGGCCCACCCGGCGGTGCTGGAGGCCTGCGTGGTGGGCGTACCGGACCAGCGCTGGGACGAGCGGCCGCTGGCCACCGTGGTGGTCCGCGAGGGGACGAGCGTGACGGTGGAGGAGCTGCGGGAGTTCCTGGGCCGGTCGGTGGCCCGCTGGCAACTGCCGGAACGCTGGGCCTTCGTCGACGCGGTGCCCAAGACCAGCGTCGGCAAGTTCGACAAGAAGGTGGTCCGGTCCCGCTACGCCGAGGGTGAGCTCGATGTCCGGGAACTGACAGCGCCGTAACGTTTTCCGGCGCACCGTCGCCTCTTGGGTAGGGACACTCCTGAAAGACATCCCTCCCCAGGGGCGGCCCCGGCGTTCGCACCGCGCCGGGGCCGCCCGTTCCATGCGGGGCGACCCGCACCGTCATTGTTGCGAAACATGTTCGCCTCTGTCCCGTCGACGGCGAAATACGATCGGATTTTCGCAGCTCAGCAGCCGGCCACCGGCCTGTCGGGGTGTCGTCCTACCATCCGGGGAATGCCCCGGCGGAGCGAGCCGGGCCCGCCGGCCGACCGCGCAGGAGGCTCCCATGGCCACCCTCAAGACCGCCCCGACCGCCGCCAGTGTCGACGACTTCCTCGCCGTCGTGCCCGACGACGCGCGCCGGCGCGACGCGACGGTGGTCCGGGACCTGATGCGGCAGGTCACCGGCGAGCCGCCGACGATGTGGGGGGACGCCATCGTCGGCTTCGGGCAGCGGCGGCTGCGCTACGCCACCGGCCGCGAGCTGGACTGGTTCCTGGTCGGCTTCTCGCCGCGCAAGGCGGCCACCACGCTCTACCTGCCCGAGGAGTTCCCGGGCAAGCAGGAGCTGCTGGCCCGGCTCGGTCGGCACACCGTCGGCAAGGGCTGCCTCTACGTCAAGCGGCTCGCCGACGTCGACGTAGAGGTGCTCACCGAGCTGGTCCGCGCCGCGGTCGCCCAGGCCCGCGCCGACCAGTCCGCCGGCTGACCCGCCCGGCCGGGCGCCGGCCGGCGTCATCCGGCCGGCCGTCACTGCTCGCTGGTGGTGATCAGCACCTTTCCCACCACGGAGTTCTCCACCGCCCGGTGGGCCGCCCGGGCCGCCGACAGCGGGTGGTGGTGCAGCGGCAGGCCGGCCTCCGCGCCGACCCGGATCCCGCCCTGCGCCGCCGCGGCGGCGACGTCCCGGACCGCCTGCGCCTTGGCCGCCTTCGGCTCGGTGTAGACGAGCACGAACTGCCAGCGCGCGTTCGGCACCATCAACGGCCGGATCGGCAGGGTCACCTCCTCGCCGCCGTCGTCGGCGTACACGCAGACCGCGCCGCCGTTGCGCAGCAGCTGGACGTCGGTGGCGGCGTTGCGCGCGGCGGAGACCTCGACGATGGTGTGCACCCCGTCGGGCGCGATCTTCCGGACCTCCTCGACCACGTCCTGCTCCCGGTAGTTGATCACGAAGGAGGCGCCGGCCGCCGCCGCGAGCTGCGCCTTCTCCGCGCTGCTGACCGTGGCGATGACGCAGGCGTCGGACCAGCGGGCGAGCTGGATCGCCGCGTTGCCGACCGCGCCCGCGCCGCCCTGCACCAGCACCGTGTGGTCGCTGAGGGCGCCGGCGTGCAGCCGCTGCGGCATGTACTCGCCGGCGGTCAGGCAGCGGTGCGCGGTGAGGAACGGGATGCCCAGGCAGGCGCCCAGGTCGAACGAGGCGTCGCCGAGGCGTACCGCCTGCCGGACCGGCACCACCGTGTACTCGGCGGCCGTCCCCCAGGGACGCTGCCAGGCGGCCTCCCAGAGCCAGACCCGCTCGCCGATCAGCTCCTGGTCGACCCCCTCGCCGACCGCCTCGACCACCCCGGCGCCGTCCTGCCCGGGGGTCTGCCAACCGGCCGGGAGCGGCCACTGCCGGCGGGCCTTCCAGTCCGTCGGATTCACCCCGGAGACGGCCACCCGCACCAGCACCTCGCCCGGCCCCGGCTCCGGCACCGGCCGGTCCACCAGTTCCAGCACCGAGACGTCGCCGGTCCGCTCGTACACGATCGCCTTCATCGCCGTCCCCTCACCTCCGACGCCCGGCGGCCCGGCTCGGCGCGCCGTCGGCTGCGGTACCCGGCCGGTCCATGCTCATGCCGGCCGCCGCGGCCCCGCAAACCGTACAACCGGACGGTCCGGGGGAGGGAGTGGTCAGCCCAGCCGGTCGACGGTCTCCGGGGTCAGCTCGTCGATCGAGCCGAGCACCACGGCCGCGAGCCGGGTCGCGTCCTCGTCCAGCGGGTACGCGCCGTGCGGGATCGCCACCACGGTCATCCCGGCGGCTGCCGCCGACCGCACCCCGTTCGAGGAGTCCTCGACCGCGACGCAGCGGGCCGGGTCCACGCCGAGCCGCTCCGCCACCGCCAGGTAGACGTCGGGCGCCGGCTTGCCCCGCGCGGTCTCCTCGGTCGACAGGGTCGCCCGGAACGCGTCGGTCAGGCCGGTGGCGGCCAGCGCCGCCGCGATCAGCCGGGTCGGTGACGAACTGGCCAGGCCGAGCGGCCACCGCGCGGCCAGCCGCCGCACCACGTCGGGCGCGTCGTCGATCACCGGTACGCGGGCGGCGTACCGCCCGGTCATCTCGTCCACCACCTCGATGGCGACCTGCTCCGGGCCCCGGTCGACGCCCAGTTCGTCGCTGAGGTGGCGGGACCACTCGCCGGTGCTCATCCCCATCAGCCGGCGCTGGGTGTCGGGCTGCCACGTCCCGCCGTGCGCCGCCACGTACGCCCGCCGGACCTCCTCCCAGACCGGCTCGGAATCCACGATCACGCCGTCCAGGTCGAAGACCACCGCATCCACCACGTGCCCATCCTGCCCGACGGACCGGGTCAGGTGAGGAACGGTGCCCACTCCCGCGCCCCGACCACCCGTACCCCGGGCGTCGAGTAGTAGGGATCCTCGGCCAGCAGCGCGTCCAGCGCCGCCCGGTCGGGTACGTCGAAAACGATCACCGCGCCGGAGTCGTCCGCCAGCGGGCCGGACATCCGGACGACCCCCTCGGCGTGCAGGGCGGTCAACCGCTGCCGGTGTGCCGGACGGGCGGCGAGCCGCTCGGGAGCCTCGGTGAAGGCGAGTTCCACGATCCACATGTGGAGCAGGGTAGGCCAGCCGGCACCGCTCGCCGACCTGACCCGGGGGGAACGGGTCGACCGGCCGGGTCAGGCCGGCAACGCGGGCAGGCCGATCGGGCTGTCCGCCGGGATCACCGTGTGTCCGGCGCGGGCGATCGGGTCGAGCAGCTCGCGCAGCCGGTCGGTGTGGTCCGGGCCGAGCACCCGCCAGGGGCGGGCGGCGGCGGCGTCCGTGGCGTCCTCGACGGCCTGGAAACCAGCCCGGCCGCGCTCGGTCGGCGCGCCGTCCGGGGTGAGCCAGCCCCGTTCCGCCAGCCGTTCCCGCGCCGCCGCCCACTGCTCCTCCGACCAGCCCCGGCCGAGCAGGTTCTGCGCGCCCATGTCGACCGCTACCCGCCAGGCCAGCGTCTCGACCGGGTCGAGGTCGGCGGCGACCAGTGCGGCCACGTGCCCGTCGCCGCGGTGCTCGCGCAGCGTGGTGGCGGCCTGCCAGAGCCGGGCCAGCGGGTACTCGCCGGCGGGCAGGGCCGCGTTGGCGGCGCCGAGCACCCGGCCGGCCGGCTCCACCGCGCCGGCCGCCTCCGTCAGCAGGTCGGCGGCCTCGGCCAGATGCGACTCGGGCAGCTCGTAGGTGAGTTCGGCGAGCGCCTGCACCGCGCCGGTGAGCCGGGCGCGCAGCGCCTCCGCCGGAGTGGCCAGCCGCCAGACGGCCGGCAGCGCCCGGGCCACCATGTGCGGGGCGAAGTTGAAGAAGGCGGCGATCACCGGAGCGGCGTCGGTCGGGCCCAGCGGGGCCGCCCGGCCCGCGAAGTAACCGCGCCAGTAGCCGCGCAGCCCGACCGCCTCGTACGCGGCTCGGGCGCGCGGATGGAAGTAGGTGACCGCGTGCACGGGCTCGTAGTGCGTCCACATCAGCCGGGCGGTCCGCCCCGGGTCGTCCAGCGCCGTCACGTGCCCCTCCGCGTCCGGTCCGGTGTCACCCCGGACGGCGGGCCGCCCGGGGTGACGCTGAACCTACTGCCGAGAAGTGACTGCTCGGAAGCCCTGTGTGGGCAACTGCATCGATCCCGGGTGACAAGCCGGGCGTACCGGTCGGGTCACTGCGCGGCGAGCACGTCCACGACGAAGCGCAGCGGACCGGCCGGCCGACCGCCGGAGGCGTCGTTGCCGTACGCCAGGTCGGCCGGGATGTCGAGCTGCACCCGGCTGCCCACGGTCACCCCGACCAGGCCCTGGTCCCAGCCCTTGATGACCTGCCCGACCCCGATCGCGAAGCTGGCCGGCTGGCCGCCCTCCCACGACGAGTCGAACTCATTGCCGTCGGCGTAGAACACGCCCACGTAGTTGGTGGTGATGGTCTGGCCGGCCTGCACCGCCGGGCCGGTGCCCTTGATCAGCGGGGTCACGGTGAGCTTGGTCAGCTCGCCCTTGCCCGGCTCGACGGTCGGCTTGCTGGCCAGCGCCGGGTCGGCGCCCTCCGGAAGCTGCGGGGCGCCGGGCGCGGCGGCGCCGTCCGCCGAGGCGGAGGCCGACGGGGTGCCGCCCGCCTGCTGGGCCGGGTCGTCGTCACCCTGGCCGACGATCACGAAGACGGTGATCAGGACGGCCACCACGGCCAGGCCGGCCAGCCCGCCGAGCCACGCCTGCCGGCGGCGCTTCGCCTCGGCCGCCTTCTGCGCCGCCAACTGGGCGGCCAGCCGCCGCTCCGACTTCGACCGGTTCTGCGTGCCTTCGCTCACTCGTCGACTCCCTGCTGCGAGGTGGTGGCCGGCATCGCTGCCGGGGGGAAAGCCGACGCACACGGTACCCGGCCGGACGCCCACCGTGCCGCCTCCACCACCCGGACCAGACGCCGGCGCCGGACCGGGACGAACCGGCGCCGGGCGCACCCGGCACCGGGCCGACGGCGGCGGGTGGTCAGGACGGGTCGGGGACCACCATGAAGTCGGTCACGAACGAGGTGATCCGGCCGTCGGCGGCCCGCCCGATCCAGGTGCCGTAGCAGCCGTCACCCCAGCCCGACGAAACGCTCACCACGTTGGCGCCGGACGCCTCGTCCAGCACGGCGGTGATCAGCCCCGGCACCGGGGCATCCGGGAGCTGGGCGGGGATGAACACCTCCTCGACCCGGTCGTACTCCCACGACGAGAGCGCCTCCAGGGCGGTCGGGTCGGCCAGCGTGGCGGTGCCGGCGTCCACCCCGAAGCCGAAGTAGCCGTCGTCGCCGAGGGTGGCGGCGTCCTGGTCGCCCACCAGCGCCATCTCCCAGCGGACCGCCGGCTCGTCGTGCACCACCAGTTCCAGCGCGGCCACCCGCCGGTCCGCCTCGGCGCCGTCGCGCAGCACCACCGCCACCCACGCGCGG
Source organism: Micromonospora sp. R311 (assembly GCF_056780015.1). Taxonomy (NCBI): domain Bacteria; kingdom Bacillati; phylum Actinomycetota; class Actinomycetes; order Micromonosporales; family Micromonosporaceae; genus Micromonospora; species Micromonospora sp. R311. The sequence goes on along the minus strand of NZ_JBSWCE010000053.1, from coordinate 8,213 downwards.
GCCGGGTAGCGGCCGGGCGGCACGGCGACGGTGAACGGCTCGGACTCCGGGCAGACCAGCGGGTCGCACCCGACCACCTGACCGGTGGGGAGCACGACGTCGTCAACCGGATGCGCCTCGATGAGGTACGTGCCGTGCTCGTCGGCGTAGTGGGCGCCGGGGGTCAGCAGCCGGTGCAGGTCGGGGGCGTACGGCATGGACTTCCTCCAGGGGCGGCGGTCGGCCGGCGGAGCGTAACCGGCCGCGCCGACACCCCCCGGGTCAGGCGTCGCCGACGTGCCGGCCCAGCGCCGCCCGCAGGTGGTTCTTCGGCCGTGCCCCGACGATCGACCCGACCAGTTCGCCCCGGTCGAACACCAGCAGGGTGGGCAGGGACAGCACCCCGTACCGGCGCGTGGTGTCCGGGTTCTCGTCCGAGTTGATCGTGGTGATCGCCATCCGCCCGGCGAACTCGGCGGCCAGCTCCTCGAGGCTGCGGGAGATGGCCCGGCACGGCGGGCACCAGTCCGCCCAGAAGTCGACCACCACCGGCCGGTCGGCGGCGAGTACGGCGGTGGCGAACGTGGCGTCGGTGACCGTGGTCAGCGTGCCGCTCGACGCAACCTCAGGCATGTTTCCTCCCGTTGGGCGATGGCGTGGGCGAGCTGGTCCTGCAACTCCTGCCGGACCTCCCGCAGCCGGTCGAGGCCGGCGTCGACCTCGGCCAGCTTGCGACGCAGCACGGCCACCGAGTCGGGGCAGACGTGGCCGGCGGTGTTGCCGGCCCGCAGGCAGGCCACGAACGGACGGATGTCGTCGAGGCCGAAGCCCACCGCGAGCAGCGACCGGATCTCCCGTACGACGGCCAGCTCGGCCTCGTCGTAGACCCGGTAGCCGTTGGCGGAGCGGCCCGGCCGGACCAGCCCGTGCGTCTCGTAGTAGCGCAGCGCGCGGGTGCTCGTGCCGGCGCGCTCAGCCAGTTCGCCGATCAGCATCCGACCTCCTCGCCGTGGCGTCGCGGCCAACGCTAGACCTTGCCGCCGACGTCAAGGCAACGTCCGGTTGCCGGGTAAACGGGCGGTTCCGCCGGTAGATTCCGACCATGGCGATCCTCACCGACGAAGACCTTGCCCTGCTCACCGAACCGCAGCTGGCCCACGTCGCCACCCTCGAGGCCGACGGCTCGCCGCACGTGACCCCGGTCTGGGTGGACACCGACGGCCAGCACATCCTGTTCAACACGGCCAAGGGGCGGGTCAAGTACGAGAACATCCGGCGCAACCCGCAGGTCGCGGTCTCCGTGGCCGACAAGGCGAACGACTTCCGCACCCTGTGGGTGAAAGGCACCGCCGAACTGGTCGAGGAGGGGGCCGACCAGCACATCGACCAGATGGCGCAGAAGTACCTCGGGCAGGACACCTACCCGTTCCGGCAGGCCGGGGAGGAGCGGGTGATCGTCCGGATCACCCCGACCCACAAGCTCGGCCGGGGCTGACCCGGCGCGGACCGGGGTCAGGCGGTCTTGCGGGCGGCCTTCTTCGCGGCGGCCTTCTTGGCCCCGGTCTTCTTCTCCGCCTCGGCGGCCTTCTTCGGCGCCGCCTTCTTCGCCGCCGCCTTCTTGGGGGCGGCCTTCTTCTCGGCGGCCTTCTTGGCCGGCGCCTTCGCGGCCTTCTTCTCGGCCGCCTTCTTCGCCGAACGGGCCGCCGAGATCGGGGTCGGCTCGGCAGCACCGCCGGCTCGGGCCGGCGCCTCGCCCCGGGCCGCCTTGGCCCGCTCCACGGACGCCTTGAGCGCGGCCATCAGGTCCACCGCCGCCGCCGGGGCCTCCTCGACCTCCTCCGGCTGGACCACCTCGCGGCCCTCCACCTTGGCGTCGATGACCTCCTGCAACGCCGCCCGGTAGTCGTCGGTGAAGGCGTCCGGCTCGAACTCCCCGGCCATCGAGTCGATCAGCGAGCTGGCCATCGCCAGCTCCGGCGGCCGGACCTTCAGGTCCTCGTCGAGGAAGCCGAAGTCGGGTTTACGGATCTCGTCGGGCCAGAGCATGGTGTTGAGCAGCAGCACGCCCTCGCGGACCCGCAGGGTGGCGAGCTGTTCCCGCTGCCGCAGCGCCACCTTGACGATGGCCACCCGCTCGGAGTCGGTCAGCGCGTCGCGCAACAGCACGTACGGCTTGGTGGCGGCGCTCTCCGGCTCCAGGAAGTAGGCCTTGTTGTAGAGGATCGGGTCGACCTGCTCGGCCGGGACGAACTCCAGCACGTCGATCGCGTGCGAGGTGCTCAGCGGCAGTTCGGCGAAGTCCTCGTCGGTGAGGATCACCATCTCGCCGCCGCCGATGTCGTAGCCCTTGGCGATGTCGTCGTAGCTGACCTCCTCGCCGCAGACCTGGCAGGTGCGCTTGTAGCGGATCCGGCCGCCGTCGTCCCGGTGCACCTGGTGGAACCGGATGTCCTTCTCCTCGGTGGCCGAGTAGAGCTTCACCGCGATCGAGACCAGCCCGAACGAGACCGCTCCCTTCCAGATGGCTCGCATCCCGTGCTCCTCTCCCCGGTACAGCCAGGATCGCAAATGATCGAAGCGGGCGCGAGCGCTTCCGCCGGCAACTACAGTCATGAGGTGCCCGGCGCGCCGTTGAAGCCGATGCTCGCGATGACCGGGCAGCTCCCGGCGGGTGACGGCTGGGCTTACGAGTTCAAGTGGGACGGCGTCCGCGCCCTCGCCGACATCTCCGGCGGGCGCCAGCAGCTGTACGCCCGCTCCGGCGTGGAGATCACCGCCGCGTACCCCGAACTGGCCACCCTGCGCGAGCAGGTCGGCGACGCGCTGCTCGACGGCGAGGTGGTGCTGCTCGGCGAGACCGGCCAACCCTCGTTCACCGCGCTGGCCGAGCGGATGCACGTGCGCGACCGGAACAAGGCCGCCCGGCTGGCGGCGGTCATGCCGGTGACGTACATGATCTTCGACCTGCTCCGGCTGGACGGCGAGGACCTGACCGGCTGGTCGTACGCCCGCCGGAGGAAGGCCCTGGACGGCCTGGCGCTCGGCGGCGCCCGGTGGGCGGTGCCGCCGGTGTTCGCCGACGGCCCGGCCACCTACGAGGCGGCCGGCGAGCACGGGCTGGAGGGGGTGATGGCCAAGCGGGTCGACTCGGTCTACCGGCCGGGCGTGCGCTCGGCGGACTGGCTGAAGGTCAAGCTGGAGGTCACCGGCGACTTCGTGGTGGGCGGCTGGCGGCCGGGCGCCCGGAAGATCGGCGGGCTGCTGGTCGGGGTGCCCCGCCCGGACGGGCGGCTCACCTTCCGGGGCCGGGTCGGCGGTGGGATCGGCGCGGCCCTGGAGCGGGAACTGCTGCGCGAGCTGGAGCCGCTGCGCTCCGGCGGGTCGCCGTTCGCGGGCGACGTGCCGCGGGAGGATGCCCGGGGCGCGATCTGGGTAACACCTCGGGTCGTGGTGGAGGTGAAGTACGGCCAGCGCACCCCGGACGGGCGGCTGCGGTTCCCCCGGGTGCTCCGGCTGCGACCGGACAAGCCCGCCGAGGAGGTCGACCATGCCGGCTGACCGGCTCCGGGTGGACGTCGAGGGACGCCCGCTGGAGCTGTCCAACCTGGACAAGGTGCTCTATCCGGCGGCCGGGTTCACCAAGGGCGAGGTGATCGACTACTACACCCGGATCGCCCCGGTGCTCCTGCCGCACCTGCGCGACCGGGCGCTGACCCGGATCCGCTTCCCGAACGGGGTGGACGACAAGTCCTTCTTCGAGAAGAACAAGCCGGCCTCGACCCCCGACTGGGTGCGGGTGGAGACGCTGCCCGCGCCCGGGTCGACCAAGGGCCGGGAGACCATCGACTACGTGGTCGCCGACGACCTGCCCACCCTGGTCTGGCTGGCCAACCTCGCCGCGCTGGAGCTGCACACGCCGCAGTGGAAGGTCGGCGAGCACCCGGACATGATGGTCGTCGACCTGGACCCCGGGGCGCCGGCGGCGCTGAAACAGTGCTGCCAGGTGGCGCTGCTGATGCGCGACCGGCTGGCCGACGACGGCATCGAGAGCTACCCGAAGACCTCCGGCAAGAAGGGCATGCAGCTCTGCTGCCCGATCGCCGGCACGCAGGACTCGGATTTCGTCTCCGGTTACGCCAAGCGGATCGCCCAGGAGCTGGAGCGGGCGCACCCGAAGCTGATCGTGTCGAAGATGGCGAAGAACCTGCGGCCGGGGAAGGTCTTCATCGACTGGAGCCAGAACAACGCGGCGAAGACCACGGTGGCGCCGTACTCGCTGCGGGCCCAGTCGGTGCCGTCGGTGTCCACCCCGCTGACCTGGGACGAGGTCGAGGCGGGCGCGGCGGGCAAGCGGCCGGCGAGCAAGCCGTACACCGCCGGTGAGGTGCTCACGCGGGTGGAGAAGTCCGGCGACCTGCTCGCCCCGCTGCTCGACGGCGGCCCGGAGCTGCCCGAATCCGGTTGACACCGTCGCCGGTCCCGGCGCGCTGGGCGACCTGGCCGAGGACGAGGAGTACCGGCCGGACCTGTCACTGCTGGCCCGCGGCCCGGACGGGCAGCCGGTCGGCTTCGTCAACGTGATCGGCGCCTGGGTTTCGCCGAGGCCGGCCGGCGCGCCCGCTACCTGCTCCGTCGCCGCTGACCCGGGCCACGGCCCGGCCGCGCCGCCGGGCCCGTCAGACCGCTGGCCAGGTGGTGTACGAGATCCGCGCGTTCAGGTTCGCCGGGACGCCCAACCAGCCGTAGCAGTTGACCCCGACGATCGTGTCCGCGCCCGAGCGGCTCCAACTCGCCAGCACGCAGTGGCCGCGGATGGGCTGGCTGTCGAAGTGCGGCGCGTGGGCGTTGACGAAGGCGGTGCCGTACGCCGCCCCCGTGCCCCGGAAGGTCATCTGGTAGCGCCCGGTGCCGAGCAGCGTGCCCCGGGCGTCGCCGTAGTCGCCCAGCGTCGAGTTGTAGGAGTCGCCGCTGATCACCCCGTCGCCCGCGTTCTCGCCGTAGAGCGTGCCGCTGGCGAAGCGCGGGCCGGCCGAGTGCCCCAGCAGGTCGACGCGGACCCCGTAGGTGACCGCGAAGCGGGCGTCGACGGGGATGCCCGCCGCGTTGGCGCAGCGCACTTGCCAGTGGTCCGGCCAGGCGATCTGGCAGTTCACCGCGCTGGTGCCGAGCGCGGTGATGTGGGCCAGCGGGAAGTACGGGTGCCCGCGCTCGCTGTCCGGGTTGGGGTTCATGCGGAACTGGTAGCGGCCGGTCTCCAGCCGCTCGTACCGGATCTCCCCGCCGGTGGAGTCGTACCGGTAGGTGGCGGGCAGGGTGCGCAGCCCGGTCGGCACCGCCTGGTCGGTGACGAACCAGGCGAGCCGGCCCTGGTGGATCTGCCTGCGGTTGGTGAAGGTGGCCACGAACCGGCTGTCCACCGGTGCGCCGGTCGCCGCGAAGCAGCGCACCTGGATCAGCAGGTCGGGGGCGACCAGGCTGCGGTACCAGCCGGCCACCGTGCAGTGCACCGGCCCGCCGCCGTACGCCACCGCGTGCGCCACCCCGCCGGCGGTCGCCGCGCCCTCCAGCACCACCGTGTACGCCCCGGTGCCGGTCCGCCGCACGACGACGTCGCCCTCGGCCGAGTTGGCGCTGTAGCCGTCGGTGATTCGGTACTCGGCGGTGGTCGGCGAGTGTGCCCAGACGGTGGCGGTGACCGTCGGGTTGATCACCGGCAGCGGGTCGGCGGCGGCCGGCGCCACCCGGGTTGCCGCGCCGAGCAGCACCACTGCCAGCACCACCGCCGTGCCGGTACGCAAGCGCCGCCCCGTTCCGCCCCGTTCCCGTGACCCCAGCATCCCGGACCTCCCAGCAGAACCAGCCGGCCCGGCGGACCGACCGCCGGGGTGCGGCCCGATTCTGGCAACCCCGGTCAATGGGCACCTGGCCGTCGCGACCACGGCCAGGCCTCTTCTGCGGCCCGTGACAACCTTCCGTGGCATGGCCACGTGTTAGGGGCGTGACCGACCAAACAGAACGGCTCTCCACCGCGGACCGGTCGTACGTGGCGTTCGTCGAGGTGGCCTGGCAGCGGCACATCCGGCTGGCCATGCTGCTGACCGGCGACCGGTGGCGGGCCGAGGAGCTGCTCCAGGACAGCCTGGTCCGGGTGTACGAGCGGTGGCGGCGGCTGTCCCGGCTCGACGACCCGCACGCCTACCTGCGCCGCGCCCTGGTCAACAACCACACGTCCGCCTGGCGGCGGCGTCGCCGGGAGAGCCTCGTCGGGGAGGTCCCCGACCGGGCCGCCCCGTCCGGCGACATCGGCCCGGACGCCGTGGTCCTGCGCCGGGCGCTGATGTCGCTGCCGGCGAAGCAGCGCGCGGTCGTGGTGCTCCGGCACTACGAGGATCTCAGCGAGCGCGAGGTCGCCCAGACGCTGGGCTGCTCGCTGGGCACTGTCAAGAATCGTTAGAAGCTAGGGTCGATATTGCCGACACGAACGTCGATCTAGGGGGACGGTTCTGATGGTACGGCGGAAGGCCCGGTCGAGGAACCGGGGCCGGTTCGACAGCAAGGACGCGCTGCTGGCCGGTGGCGCGGATGTGCGGGCGTTGCGGTATCAACGCGCGAGTCAGGACAAGAAGGAGCAGGGCAAGAGCGTCCACGACCAGGGCGTGCTCAACCTGGCGGAGATCACGAAGCGGTCCTGGACGGACGCGGGATCGTTCACCGACAACCACCGCTCGGCGAGCCGGCATGCGACGAAGGGCCGGGAGAGCTTCGAGCTGTTGATCGAGCAGATCCGGGCGGGCAAGGGGGACGTGCTGGTGATCTGGGAGATCTCCCGCAAGGAACGCGACCTCGCCGTGTACGTGAAGATCCGCGACATGTGCCACGAGGTCGGCCTGTACTTCTGGCTCGTCGGCGGGGTGCTGTATGACCTGCGGGACAAGAACGACCGGATGATGCTCGGCTTCCAGGCCGTGCAAGCCGAATGGCTGGCCGACTCCATCCGCGACAACGTGCTGCGCGGCATCGTCGGCGCCGCCGAAGCCGGCCGCCCGCACGGAAAGATCACCTACGGATACCGGCGGATCTACGACCAACGCACCAAGGCCCTGCTACGCCAGGAGCCCGACACCGAGGTCCGCACAGCGGTGGCCGCCGACGGCACCATCACCGAGTACTCGCACGCGCAGGTGGTGCGGGACAACTTCCGCAAGATCTCCGAAGGCATGCCCCTCACCGTCCGCGAGGCCGAACTCAACCGGCTCGGGATCCCCGCCTCCCAGGGCGGGATCTGGCGGCGGGGGATCCTGCGCAAGCAGCTGATGAACCCGGCCTACATCGGCAAGCGGGTACTGCGCGGGGAGATCGTCGGCGACGGCATCTGGCCAGCCCTGGTGAGCGAGGAGACGTACTGGTCGGTCGTGCGGATGCTGGGCGACCCGTCCCGCACCACCACCCGCCCGGCGCGGGCGGTGCATCTGCTGTCGTACATCGTGCGCTGCGGGGTGTGCGACGGGCCGTTGTCGTCGCAGCGGCTCAACCGGCACGGCTGGACCGGGCAGGTGTACTCCTGCCTGCACAAGCGGTGCACGGCGGTGAAGGCCGAGTTCCTCGACGAGTACGTGCAGCGCACGGTGGTGGCGTGGCTGTCGCGCCCCGACGTCTACGACATCCTCACCGCCGCCAGCGCCAGCGACGAGGAAGTGGCGCACGCGCGGGCGGAGGCGCAACGGCTGCGCGGGGAGTTGGAGGATTGGCGCAAGCTGGGTGAGGAGGGCGAGGTCACCGCGATCGCCTACGCCCGGGCCGAGAAGGGCCTGCTGGCGCAGATCGCGGAGCACGAGCAACGCGCCGCCGACGCCGGGATCCCCGCTGTGCTGCGCGGACGGATCGGGGATCAGGCGGTGGAGGCGTGGCAGGAACTCGCCGACGACATCCCGGTCAAGCGGGAGATCATCCGCCTGGTCGCCGACATCAAACTCCTCCGCGCCGGGTTCAAGGGCGAACGCCGCGCGTTCGGCCGGCACCGACTCGACTGGAGGTGGAAGTTCGGCCCACAGGACCAAGCGGCCTGATCGTGCACGGCGGCGTCGGACTGTTGTCTCGGCGCCGCCGTCATGGCATGGCGTGCCAGGTGCCACGTGCCCTACCGAGCGGAACCGACGCCCCGGGTTCGACGTAATTCGGCGGGCCTGGAGGTCCTGCGAGGCGGAATGCGCTGGTCGGCGGGTCGCGAGAGGCAG
>NZ_JBSWCE010000052.1:0-35413 GCF_056780015.1 Micromonospora sp. R311 | reverse complement strand
CCGCCGCCCGCCGCCCACGAACCGGCGACTCGGCCTCCTCCGCCGCCCGCCGCCCACGAACCGGCGACTCGGCCTCCTCCGCCGCCCGCCGCCCACGAACCGGCGACTCGGCCTCCGTCAGCTGGTCCACGGCCGCCCGGCGACCCACGGCCGGCGAACCGGGCAGGGGGCGCCGGGCACGGGGGCCGGCGGGCGACGCCGCGTCGGCGGCGGGTGCCCCCGGCACCGGCGGGGCGTTCCCCGTCATCGGCACCGGCGGTGGGTTGCCGGCCGCCGGCACCGAGGGGGCGCCCCCGGTACCGGGTACCGGCGGATCGTCGGGTACCGCGGCACGGCGACGCCCGGCGCCGGAACCCGGGCGGGGGCCGGCACCGCGACCGCGGGCGGGCGTCGGGTCGACGCCGGGGGGCACCGCGGCGCCGGGAGCGGTCGGGCCGTCCGCGCGCGGCGGCCGTCCGGTCGGGTCGGCGGGCAGGCCGGGCTCGGCCGGGCCGCGCCGCATCCGCGCGGCCCGCGGATCGCGCTCGGCGGAACCGGGGCGCGGGCCACCGGCCGGGGGCTGTGCCGCGCCGGGCGCGGGCACGCCGGCCCGGCCGGCGGTCGCGCCGCCGGGGCGACCGGGATCGGTCGGGTCCACCACCCGCGGCGGCCCGTCCACGCTCGCGCGGCGCGGACCGGCCGCCCCGGGGCCACCGCCCGGGAGCGGGTCCGGCCCGCCCGGTGCGGGTCGGCGACCGGCGTCGGGACCACCGGTGGCCGGCCGGCGGGCCGGCTCGACCGGGACCGACCCTCGGCCGGCCGGCTGGCGGGGCGCGCCGCCGGGCGCGCCGGAGACCGGCCCGGCCGGTGCCCCGGAGACGGGTCCGGTCGGTCCCCCGGAGACGGGTCCGGTCGGTCCGCCGGAGACGGGTCGGCCGCGTCGCTCGGCGCCGGGCGGCGGCCAGCCGGCGGCCGGCGGCGGGCCCTGCCGACCGGGTGGGCCGGCCGGGGCGGCGGGACCGGCGACCGGTGCCGCCGGGTTGCCGGGACGGGGTGGCTCGGCCGCCCCGGGCCACGGGCCGTCGACCGGCCGGGACCGGGGCGGCTCCGCGTCACCGCGACGCGGTGGCGGCGCCGCGGCCGGGCCGCCCGCCGGGCCGCGTCGGGCCGGCGGGGCGTCCGGACCGGGTGGCACCGGGGCGTCGGGGCGCGCGGGCGCGGCCGGCTCCGGCGTGCCCCCGCCGGGGCCCAGCTCGCCGCGCTGCTGCTTGGCGGTACGCAGGTCGTCGATCCAGCCGAACTCCTCGCCGCTGATCGGCTCCTCCGGCTCGGCCTCCGCCTTGCCCCGGCCCCAGCGGCGACCCTTGGCGCGGGAATCGCGCCGCTCGTCCGGGCCGTCCTCCGGTCGCTCCGAACCACGCGATCTCACTGCTGACCCTCCCCGGCGGCGTTCCTGCCGCCAACCTGTGCCGCGCCGGCGCCCGGGCCCGTCGACCGACGGCCGTTGTCCGACCCGTCCCCCCCGACCGGCGCCACCGGTCGCGTGCTGTTGCCGGCCGCCTCCGGCACCGGACCCTCCGGCCGCGCCTGCTCCGGAGCGGCCGGCGTCGGCAGGCCCCGGACGATGCGCCGCAGCAGCGGCAGCCGGGTGGCCACCGCCCGCTCGGCGCCGTGCTGGCTGGGCTGGTAGTAGTCGGTGCCGACGAGGGCGTCCGGCACGTACTGCTGGGTGACCACGCCGCGCTGGTCGTCGTGCGGATAGCGGTAGCCGGTGCCGTGCCCGAGCCCCTTGGCGCCGGCGTAGTGCGCGTCGCGCAGCCCGCGCGGCACCGGCCCGCCCCGACCGGCCCGCACGTCGGCGATCGCCGCGCCGATCGCGGTGGTGGCCGAGTTCGACTTCGGCGCGGTGGCCAGGTGGATCACCGCCTGGGCGAGGTTGAGCTGGGCCTCCGGCAGGCCGACGTACTCCACGGCGTGCGCCGCCGCGGTGGCCACGCTCAACGCGCTCGGGTCGGCCATCCCCACGTCCTCGCTGGCGAAGATGACCAGTCGGCGGGCGATGAACCGGGCGTCCTCCCCGGCCACCAGCATCCGGGCCAGCCAGTGCAGCGCGGCGTCCACGTCCGAGCCCCGCATGCTCTTGATGAACGCGCTGGTGACGTCGTAGTGCGCGTCGCCGGCCCGGTCGTAGCGGACCGCCGCCACGTCGACCGCCTGCTCGGCGGTGGTCAGGTCGATCCGGCCGGTGCCGAGCGCCGTGGCGGAGGCGGCGGCCGCCTCCAGCGCGGTGAGCGCCTTGCGGACGTCGCCGCCGGCCAGCCGGACGAGGTGGTCCTCCGCCTCGGCCTCCAGGGTGAGCGCGCCGGCCAGGCCCCGCTGGTCGGCGACCGCGCGGCGCAGCAGGCCGCGCACCGCCACGTCGTCCAGCGGCTGCAGGGTGAGCAGCACGCACCGGGACAGCAGCGGCGAGATGACCGAGAAGTACGGGTTCTCGGTGGTCGCCGCGAGCAGCGTGACGGTGCGGTCCTCGACCGCGGCGAGCAGCGAGTCCTGCTGGGTCTTGCTGAACCGGTGCACCTCGTCGATGAAGAGCACGGTCTGCGGGCCGCCCGAGCGGCGCTGGCGGCGGGCCGTGTCGATCACCGCGCGGACGTCCTTGACACCGGCGGAGAGCGCCGACATGGCGACGAAGCGACGGTCGGTGGCCTGGGCGACCAGGTGCGCGATGGTGGTCTTGCCGCTGCCCGGCGGCCCCCACAGGATGACCGACATCGGCGCGCCGCCGGAGACGAGTTGCCGCAGTGGGGCGCCCGGGGCGAGCAGGTGGTCCTGCCCGACCAACTCGTCCAGGCTGGCCGGGCGCATCCGGACGGGCAGGGGCGAATCCGCCGCCACCGCGGTGAAGCCGTCGACACCACCGGAACCCGCGGGGGCGCTGGGCGCTCCGGCGGGTTCACCGAGGGAAAAGAGGGCGTCGGACTCCATCACGAGAACAGTACCGGGCCCGGCCGACGACGCCGGAATCGCGCCGCGGCCGGGCCTTGGTGATCGGTTCCGGTCAGCCCCGGCCCGGTCGCCGGCCTCGGTACCAGCGCCCGCCACCCGCGCCGCGCGGGCCGCTGCCGACCCCGGCGAGGTAGAGGGAGAGCAGCAGCAGGCCGATGAGCACGAGAGTGTTCCAGTTGAACAGGTCCGGCGCGCCGAAGTTGGTGTTCAGCAGGTCGATCAGCAGGGCGAAGCCGAAAACGATGGCCGCGAGAATGGCGAGCATGTCGTTCCTCCGGTAGGGGGGTCCCAGTAGGTCGGGCGGGATGTACCCAATCGGTCCGCGCGCCAATCTCCACCGTGGACCGGCCTGGTCGCCGGTGTCCCGGACCTCGCCGCCACGACCTCCGCCGGGGCTCTACGCTGGGCACATGATCATCGCCGACCAGGTCCTGGAGGGGCGGGACGCCATCCTGGCGGCCGCCGATCACCACCCGTACGCCCGGCACGCGCTCTGGCGCGGCGGGCGGCCGCGCGGCTGGCGGCGCGACGGCGCCCTGGTCTGGCTGCTCGCCGGGCAGGGCCCGGCCGGGGGCGGGCTCGGCGCCGCCGAAGCGGCGGTCCAGGTGGCCGCCGGACTGGCCGCCGCCGGGGCGCTCGCGCCCGGCCAGTGGCTGCACCTGCCCCGGCTCGACCCGGCGACGCTGGACGGGCGGCTCGACGTGGACCGGCACGACGAGTGGGACTTCCGGTGGACCGCGACGCCGCCACCGCCGCAGCCCGGCGAGGAACGGGTGGAGCGGCTGACCGCGGCCGACCACCCGGCGCTCACCGAGCTGATCGACGCGGCCTTCCCCACCACCACCTCGCGCCCGGGCGACCCGCGGGTGGTCGACTGGTACGGCATCCGCGACGGCGACCGGCTGGTCGCCTGCGGGGCGGACCGCAGCCGGGGCGACATCGGCTTCCTCGCCGGCCTGACCGTCGCGCCCGGCCTACGCGGCCGGGGCCTGGGCGCGGCGCTCACCGCCGGCATGACCCGCGCCCTCTTCGCCCACCACGACACCGTGGCGCTCGGCGTCTACACCGCGAACGTCGGGGCGGTCCGGCTCTACCGGCGGCTCGGCTTCACCGGCACGCTGGCCCGCAGCTCGGTGCGCCTGGCCTGAGCCGCCGGCGGTAACCCGGGCCGGGCTCGGCGGCCCCGGTCCTCGGGCCGTCCGTTCCCGGCACCGGGCCCACGGCGACGATGATCGTCTGCTGCCGGGGAGGGCCGATCACCCGGTCGGCACCTGCTCGGCAGCAGATGATCACCGGACCCGGCGCGTGCGTCGGGCGCGAACCCGGTCGCGCGTGCCGTCGGGCGCGAACCCGGTCGCCCGCCGGGGTGGCGGGGAGCCGTGAGCGCTGCCCGCCGCGACCGGTCAGCCGCCGGGGGCCGGCGCGGCCACCTCCGGTCGCCGGTCCGCCGGGTCGTCACCCGGCGGCGTGCCCGGCTGCCCGCCCGCGTCGGGGGTGTCCGGCGTGGCGCCGGGCGCCGGCGGGCCGCCGCGCCCGGCCCGCCAGGCGGGCAGGTAGAGCGGTGCGGCGAAGGCGAGCACCACCGCTCCGACCAGCATGGCGGCGGTGACGCTGACCGCGTCCGCGAGCGCGGTGAGCGCGATCGCGCCGATCGCGAAACCGGGCTGACCCATCATCGAGTTGAGCGAGATCACGCTCGTCCGGTAGGGACCGTCGACCTGCCGGTGCAGCAGCCCTATGTGCAGCGGGTTGGACGCTCCGTGCACCGTGTAGCAGGCGAGGTAGGCGACCAGCACCCCGACCGGACCGGCGAAGAGCCCCATCCCGACCACCGTGACGCCCTGGACGATCCGCAGCAGCGCGGCGCTCGGCGCGGCCCCGAGCCAGCGCAGCAGCAGCGGGGTGAGCGCGGCGCCGGCCGCCCCGGCCAGCCAGGCCGCCGAGTTGGCCGGCCCGAGCAGCGCCGCGGCCCGGTCAGGGTCGCCGACGACCTCGGCGAGCCGGACCGGGAGCAGAGACTCGAAGGTGACCATGCCGAAACCCCAGAACAGCTCGACGGCGACCAGCGCGAGCAGCACCCGGGAGCGGCGCAGCAGCCCGAACGCCTGCCCCACCATCCGGGGCGCCTCGGCGACCGACGCCCGCAGCGCCCCGGTGCCCTTGCCCGGGCGCACCTCGCGGAGCAGCACCAGCAGGGCGATCAGGGCCACCGCCTGGAGCGCGATCGCGGCCAGCACCGGCACGGTGAGCGCGCTGACCGGCCCGAGCGGGCCGAGCGCGACCAGGCCGCCGCCGAGCAGCGCACCGGCGCTGATCGCCACGCCGATCACGGTGCCGGCGTAGCCGAGGCCCGGCTCGTACGTGGCGTCCGGGTCGGCGGCCAGGGTGGCGTCGACGTACCAGGACTCCAGCGGGCCGCTGTCCAGCGCCCGGAAGATCCCCTGCAACGCCCAGACCAGAAAGAAGAGCGCGAAGGAGTCGGCGACCGCGAAGAGCGCGAGCGAGGCGAGGTTGACCAGCCAGGCGGCGACCAGGACCGGCCGGCGCCCGAGCGCGTCGGCGAGCCCGCCGGTGGGCAGCTCCAGGGCCAGCACGACCAGCCCTTGGGCGACGGAGACCAGGCCGATCTGGGAGAGCGTCAGGCCGCGCTCCTGCATCAGCAGGATCATCACCGGGATCACCAGGCCGGTGGGCAGCCAGCGCAGCCCGTGCAGCAGCAGGAAGCGACGCCGGACCTGGCGTACGGACAGCGCGCTCATCGCTTCTCCTCCACCCGGGGGAAGGCGGCCAGGAAGACGTGCACCAGCTGGGCGTGCGGCTCGTCGGGCACCGGCTCTTCGTGGTAGCGCATCAGCAGCTGCCACAGCTCGTCGTTGAGCGCCCGCAGCCGGGCAGGGCCGAGCTTCAGCACCATGTCGCCCATGCCCGCGGCGTCCCGCCACTGGCGGGAGTAGCCCGGCGCCGCGGTCATCCACCGCTCGGCCTGCTCGGCCATGATCCGCACCTGGTCGGCCTGGAGCCACTCCACCGCCGCCCGGGCGTCCGGGTCGTCGTCGAAGTCGGTGGGCTCGAAGTTGCTGATGTCGTGCGCCGCCCGCCACCACCGCTGGCGGCCGCTGCCCAGGTCGGGAGCCTCGGTCACCAGCCCCACGTCGGCGAGCTGCCGCAGGTGGTAGCTGGTCGCGCCGGTGTTGGTGTCGAGCTTCTCGGCCAGCGCGGTCGCCGTCGAGGGCCCGTCGACGCGCAGGGTGCCGAGCAGCCGCATGCGCAGCGGATGGGCGAGCACGCGGACCTGCCGGGCGTCGAGGTGCACCTCGCGCGGGGCCGGCCGACCGCTGTCGGGGGTGTCAGGCATGTATGCACAATAACTGTGCACAGATTCTGTGCACAAGAGTTATGCACAGAATCTGTGCACGTTGCGCGACCGACCCGGCGTCACACGCCCGCCCCTGCCGAAAACGCGCTCGATCCATGAAGGAGCAGCCTCAGCGGCGGTGGCGGCCCCATCGGATCGAGCGCGATCGTCGAATCGGCCGGGCAGCGGATCGGGCCCCGGACCCCGCCCCGAGGGGTGGCGGCTCCGCTCCCGACCGGTCAGGCGGCGAGGAGTTCGCGGACGCCCCGCAGCCGGGTCCGCAGCAGGCCGGCGGCCCGGGTCGAGTCCAGGCGCACCTCGGTCGGGCGCAGCAGGCCGGACGCGACGCCGGTGCCGGTCTTCATCCCGGTCGGGTCCAGGCCGAACCGCGCGGCGACCAGCAGGCCGAGCTCCGCTCGGCTGACCGCGTCCGGGCCGGCCACGTTGAGCGGACCGGCATAGTCGGTGTCGACGAGTTCCAGCACGGCGGCGGCCAGGTCGGTGACGTCGACCGGGCAGCGCTTCTCGTCGGTGAACAGGGTCGCCCGGCCGGCGAGGGCCTCCCGGCAGAGCTGGATCTGCTTGCTCCCCTCCCCCACGATCAGCGAGGTGCGCACCAGCGCCGCGCCGGGATGGACCGCGCGCACCGCCGTCTCGGCCGCCGCCTTCGCCGCCCCGTACGGGAACACCGGCGTGGGCGGCTCGTCGTCGGCGTACGGCTCGGGGCGGCCGCCGTGCAGCGCGTCGCTGGACAGGTGCACCAGCCGCGCCCCCACCTCGGCGGCGGCGCACCCGATGTGGGCCGCCCCGTCGGCGGTGACCGCCCAGTCGGCGTACCGGTAGGGGGTGCCGACGACGGCGTCCGGGCGCACCTCGGCGACCAGCGCGCGCACCGCGGCGCGGTCGGTCACGTCCAGCCGCCGCGCCTCGACCCCCGCCACACCGAGGGACCCCGAGTGGTACGTCCCCACCACCGACCACCCGGCGGCCACCGCCCGCCGGCACACCTCCGCCCCCAGAAAGCCACTACCCCCGACCACGAGCAGCCTCATCCCGCCCCACCCCCAGCGTTGATCAGGAAGCCAGCGTCGTGGCACGCCGTGGAGTGACGCACCAAATTCATGATCAACGGGGATGAGGCGGGGCCTGGGCAGGGGCGCTCAGGTGGGGTCGGCGACGGGAGCCGCGGGGCCGGCGGTGCCGGTGTGCGGCGCGGCCTGCGGCTTCGGCTTGGCGTCGATGCCGGCCTCGGCGCGCTGCTGGGCGGTGATCGGGGTGGGCGCCCCGGTCAGCGGGTCGAACCCGCCCCGGGTCTTCGGGAACGCGATCACCTCGCGGATCGAGTCCGCCCCGGCGAGCAGCATGCAGACCCGGTCCCAGCCGAACGCGATGCCGCCGTGCGGCGGCGGGCCGTACTTGAACGCCTCCAACAGGAAGCCGAACTTGTCCTGCGCCTCCTCGGAAGTGATGCCGAGCAGGTCGAAGACCCGTCGCTGCACGTCGCCGCGGTGGATACGGATCGAGCCGCCACCGATCTCGTTGCCGTTGCAGACGATGTCGTACGCGTACGCCAGGGCCCGGTCCGGCGCCTCCTCGAACCGGTCCACCCAGTCCGCGTTCGGCGAGGTGAAGGGGTGGTGCACAGCCGTCCAACCACCCGCCGCGCCGTTCTCCTGGGCGGAGGCCGGCTCGAACATCGGCGCGTCGACCACCCAGCAGAACGCCCAGGCGCTCTCGTCGACCAGCCCGGCCCGCTTGGCGATCTCGACCCGGGCCGCGCCGAGCAGCTCCTGCGCCTCCCGGGTGTTGGCGCTGGCGGCGAAGAAGACCGCGTCACCGGGCTTGGCGCCGACCGCGTCGGCCAGCCCGGCCAGGTGCGCCTCGGAGAGGTTCTTCGCCACCGGGCCGCGCGCCTCGCCGGTCTCGGCGTCCAGCACCACGTACGCCAGGCCGCGCGCGCCGCGCGCCTTGGCCCAGTCCTGCCAGCCGTCCAGCTCCTTGCGGCTCTGGCCGGCCCCGCCCGGCATCACCACCGCACCGACGTAGCCGCCCGCGTCGATCGCGCCGGCGAAGACCCGGAACCCGGTGCCGCGCAGATAGTCGGTCAGCTCGGTCAGCTCGACGCCGTAGCGCAGGTCCGGCTTGTCGGAGCCGTACCGGGCCATCGCGTCGTGCCAGGTGATGCGCGGGATCGGCCGGGAGATCTCGTGGCCGGCCAGGTCGGACCAGAGCGCGGCGACGATCGCCTCGCCGAGGTCGATCACGTCGTCCTCGGTGACGAAGGACATCTCGATGTCGAGCTGGGTGAACTCCGGCTGCCGGTCGGCGCGGAAGTCCTCGTCCCGGTAGCAGCGGGCGATCTGGTAGTACCGCTCCATGCCGCCGACCATCAGCAGCTGCTTGAACAGCTGCGGCGACTGCGGCAGCGCGTACCAGCTGCCGGGCTGCAGGCGCACCGGCACCAGGAAGTCGCGGGCGCCCTCGGGCGTCGAGCGGGTCAGCGTCGGGGTCTCGATCTCCAGGAAGTCGCGCTCGTGCAGCACCGCGCGGGCCAGCTGGTTGGCCCGCGAACGCAGCCGCATCGCCCGGGCCGGGCCGCTGCGGCGCAGGTCCAGGTAGCGGTAGCGCAGCCGGACGTCGTCACCGGCCTCGACCTGGTCGTCGACCGGCAGCGGCAGCGGCGCGGCCTCGGAGAGCACCTCCAGCTCCACGGCGGTGACCTCGACCTCGCCGGTGGGCAGCTCCGGGTTCTCGTTGCCCTCGGGGCGGCGGGTCACCTCGCCGGTCACCCGGACGCAGAACTCGTTGCGCAGCGCGTGCGCGTCCTCCTCGCGGAACACCACCTGGACCACGCCGGAGCCGTCGCGCAGGTCGACGAAGATGACACCGCCGTGGTCGCGCCGGCGGGCGACCCACCCGGCGAGCGTCACCGTGGTGCCGGCGTCCGTCGCGCGCAGGTTGCCGGCGTCATGGGTACGGATCACGACTTGCGTCTCCTCATCTGCGGTACACGTCTGCTCCCCGCATTCTGTCAGGCTCCTCCGGCCGCGGCTGGCACCGGGCGGCACCTGGTGGACCTCGCCCGGAGGGCCGGTGACGCGACGCACCGGGTGCCGGCCGCCCGGGCGGCCGGCGAGGTGGCGCCGCCGCCACGAGGGCGGGCCGCCGGATCGCTCCGGCGGCCCGCGGTCAGGCGAGGGATCAGAAGACGCTGACGCCGTAGCGGCTGAGCGCCTCGGTGACGGGCTGGAAGTAGGTGGTGCCGCCGGTGCGGCAGTTGCCGCTGCCGCCGGAGGTCAGGCCGAGGGCGGTGCTGCCGCTGAACAGCGAGCCGCCGCTGTCGCCCGGCTCGGCGCAGACGTTGGTGCGGATCAGGCCGGAGACGGAGCCCTCGGCGTAGTTCACCGTGGCGTTGAGCGCGGTCACCGAACCGCTGCGCAGACCGGTGGTGCTGCCGGAGCGCTGCACCGACTGGCCGACGAAGGCGTTGCCGGCGCCGGTGATGTCGCGGTAGCTGCCGTTGTAGAGGTAGACGTTGCCGGCCGCGTTGGCGGAGTTGTTGTGCCGCACGATGCCGTAGTCGTTGCCCGGGAAGCTGCTGCCGGCACGGGTGCCGAGCAGGTTGGTCTGCGCGGAGTTGCTGTACCAGCTGGACGAGATGTTGGTGCAGTGCCCAGCGGTCAGGAAGTAGTAGGTGCTGCCGCTGCGGACGTTGAAGCCGAGCGAGCAGCGGCCGCCGCCGCCGGCGTAGATGGCCTGGCCGCCGGAGATCCGGGTGCTGAGCACACCGGCCTCGGCCTCGATCCGGACCGCGCCGTTGGTGCGCGCGGCCGCGGCCTTGACCCGCTCCAGCTTGGCGCCGGTGACGGTGCTGTCGACGGAGACCACGACCTGGTTGGTGGCCGGGTCGGTCCACCAGGCGGTGCCCGGGATCTTCGCGCTGTTCTCCAGCTCGGTGGTGGCCCGGGCCAGCTCGGTCGCGCCGCGGGTGACCAGCTTCGGGGTGGCGCCGGCCGCCCGGACCTGACGGGCCGCGGCCGCGTCGGTCACCGTGACGACCATCCTGCCGCTGGCGTCGGCGTACGTGCCGGCGGAGCGGTCGCCGAGACGTTCTGCCAGGCCGGCCGCGGCATCGGGGGTGGCGGCCGCGGGTGCCGCCTGGGCCGGGGCGCCGAGCAGCGAGCCGGCGACCAGGGCTCCGGCCGCGGCCACGGTGGCGGCACGGCGGAGGGATGACCTCGTGGGTCGCATGTAACAACCTCCCGGAAGGGGGTGACAGGGCGCGCCGCGGGGGCGGCGGACCCGGGGACGATGCCGGCCGATCTGGGGCAACCGGCCGGACTGAGTGAAGTATTCACATGTTTAAGATCCTGAGCAAGACCCTCTTTGCCCGTATTGACCCGACACCCCGATGTAACACCGGAGCAACATTGTGGACAGAGTGCGTCATCTATACGATCTGGCCACCGCAGCATGTCCGGCACCCGTGATCCGGAGGCCATCATGTCCCTCACCCGTCGCGCGCTGGCCGTCCTCGCCAGCGCCACCGCCACCGTCACCCTGCTCGCCGCCGCCCCCACCGCCGCCCAGGCCGACCCCGGCCCGCCGCCGAGCTCGATGGCGAGCCTCGGCGACTCCATCACCCGCGGCTTCAACGCCTGCGGCTGGTACGTCGACTGCACGTCGCGGTCGTTCAGCACCGGCGACTACTCCAGCGTCAACAGCCACTACCTGCGGATCCGCGCGGTCAACCCGGCGATCGGCGGCCGCAACCACAACGACGCCCGCTCCGGCGCGAAGTCCGCCGACATGTACGGGCAGGCCGGCACCGCGGTCAGCCAGGGCGTCGGCTACGTCACCATGCTGATCGGCGCGAACGACGCCTGCACCAGCTCGGAGTCGAGCATGACCCCGGTGAGCACCTTCCGGGCGAACATCGACTCCGCGCTCAACCGGATCAGGGCGGGCCTGCCCACCGCCCGGGTGCTGGTGATCAGCGTCCCCGACATCCACCGGCTCTGGTCCGTCGGCCGGACCAGCGGCAGCGCCCGCTCCGCCTGGTCGCTCTTCGGCATCTGCCAGTCCATGTTGGCCAACCCGACCTCGACCGCGCAGGCGGACGTGGACCGGCGGGCCCGGGTCCGGCAGCGGGTGGTCGACTACAACACCCAGCTGGCCCAGGCCTGCGCGGCGTACGGCGCCAACTGCCTCTTCGACGGCAACGCCGTCTTCAACTACCCGTTCACCCTGAGCCAGCTCTCCGGCTGGGACTACTTCCACCCGAACACCAGCGGCCAGCAGGTGCTGGCGAGCGTCTCGTACGCCGCCGGTTTCCGCTGGTAACGACCGACCGCGGCGCGCGGGCGGGACGCCCCCCGTCCGCGCGCCGCCGCGCGCGGTGGATCAGTCGACCCGCCTGCGCGCCCCCGGGCCGGGCCGCGGCACCACGTCGCGCACCGCGGTCACCGGGTGCCCCCGCTCGCAGCGCAGCTCGACGTGCACCTCGCCGCCGCAGTCCCGGTGCCCGACGCTCAACGGCGAGCCGTCCGGGTCGGCCAGGTGGCGGTCCCCCCAGCCGAGCACGGCGACCAGCACCGGCCAGAGGTCGAGCCCCTTCTCGGTCAGCCGGTACTCGTGGCGCGCCCGGGTGCCCGGCTCCCGGTACGGCTCCCTGCGCAGCACCCCCTCGTCGACCAGGGTGGCCAGCCGGTTGGTGAGCACCTGCCGGGGGATCCCGGTGCGGACCCGCATGTCGTCGAAGCGGCGCACCCCGTTGAACACCTCGCGGAGCACCACCAGGGTCCACCTCTCGCCGAGGACGGCCATCGCCCGGGCGATGGTGCAGTTCTCCACCGACCAGTCCAGTGCGGGGGGTCTCATGCCCCCAAGGCTAGGTCTGATTGACAGACTCAGCAACGGGCTGCCAGGCTGAGTCCATGACACAGACGCAGGGTCGCAGCCGCACCTTCTCCTGGTCCGACCCGGGCCTCAGCGCCGCGCACCTCGGCCGGCGCGGCGGCCTGGAGCTGCTCCGCGCGATGATCGACGGCGAGCTGGCCGCGCCGCCGGTGATGCACCTGCTCGACATGGCCCGGATGGAGGCCGACGAGGGCCGGGTCGCGGTCGAGATGGTCCCGCAGGAGTTCCACTACAACCCGCTCGGCACCGTGCACGGCGGGGTCATCTCCACCCTGCTGGACACCGCCGCGGGCTGCTCGGTGCACACCACGCTGCCGGCCGGTGTCGGCTACACCTCGCTGGACCTGAACGTGAAGTTCCTCCGTCCGGTCACCGTGGACTCCGGCACCCTGCGCTGCGAGGGCAGCGCGCTGCAACGCGGCCGGCGCACCGCGCTCGCCGAGGCGAGGCTCTTCGACGCCCGGGCCCGCCTGGTCGCCCACGCCACCTCCACCTGCCTCATCTTCCCCCTCGACTCCCCCGACTGACCCCCACCCGGTCCCGCCGAGCTGGCACTTCGGCCCTCGGTACGCGCGGAATGCGCGTTTCGCCGGGGGGGCAGGGACCGCTTCGGGCGCGGCCGTCGTCGAGAGAGCCAGCGACGGCCGCGCCCGGAGTGCCGGGGGGCGGCGGGACGGGACGGTCAGCGGGTGGCGGCGAGCCGGGCCCGGCGGGCGTCGCGCTTCTCCTCGAACCGGGCGGCGGCGCGCTCCAGGTCGTCGAGCTGGCGGGCGAGCTGCTCGCGGGCGGCCTCGCCGTCGGCGTCCAGGCCGGTGGTGTTCCAGACGTCCCACTGCCGCAGCACCGGCAGCAGCACCTCGTCGCGGTGCTGGCGCAGGTCGTAGATGCCGGCGAGGGCGATCGCCACCGACTTGCGGGCGAAGCCCTCGATCCCGACGCCGGGCATCTGGAAGTCGGCCACCACGTCCGCGACCGCCCGCATCGCCTGGCTGGGCGCCAGCTCGAAGGCGGCGGCCAGCAGGTTGCGGTAGAAGACCATGTGCAGGTTCTCGTCGGCGGCGACCCGGGCCAGCAGCGCCTCGCAGGCCGGGTCGCCGGTGACCCGGCCGGTGTTGCGGTGCGAGATCCGGGTGGCCAGCTCCTGGAACGACACGTACGCCAGCGAGTGCAGCACCTCGTCGTCGTGCACGTTGACGTAACCCGCCGACATGTGCGTCATCCGGGCCCGCTCCAGCGCGACCGGGTCGACCGCCCGGGTCACCGTCAGGTAGTCCCGGATGGCCGTGCCGTGCCGCCCCTCCTCGGCCGTCCACCGGTGCACCCAGGTGCCCCAGGCGCCGTCGCGCCCGAAAAGGGTGGCGATCTCGTGGTGGTACGAGGGCAGGTTGTCCTCGGTGAGCAGGTTGACGATCAGCGCCGTCCGGGCCACCTCGGGGACGCTCGAGTCGGCCTCGGACCACGGCTGGCCGCCCAGCGGGCCGTCGAAGGTGCGTCCCTCGCTCCACGGCACGTACTCGTGCGGGAACCACTCCTTCGCCATCGAGAGGTGCCGGTCGAGGTTGCGCTCGACCACCGGCTCCAGCTCGACGAGCAGGGCGGTCTGGCTCAGTGCGGTCACAAGGATCTCCCTACGGTGGCGTAACTTACGCTACCGTAGGTCCCCGCGGCCGGACGCGCCAGTGGTGTCTCAGCCGACCAGCGGTTTCAGGTCCGCCGGAGGTGGCGTCCAGGTGCCCGCAGCGGCGGGCGCCTGCTCGCCGGAGCGGATGTCCTTCACCTCGTCGGCCGCCCCGTCGGCACCGGGGAACCAGACGTACGGGATGCCGCGCCGCTCGGCGTAGCGGATCTGCTTGCCGAACTTCGCCGCGCTCGGCGACACCTCGGTCGGGACGCCCCGGGACCGCAGCGCCTCGGCCACCCGGTTGCTGACCCCGCGCTGCTCCTCGCTGGTCACCGCGACCAGCACGCAGGTCGGCACGTCCCGCGACACCGACAGCGCGCCCGCGCCGAAGAGCAGGCCGAGCAGCCGGGTCACCCCGATCGAGATGCCCACCCCGGGGAACCGGACCGCGCCGGCGCTGGCCAGGTTGTCGTACCGGCCGCCGGAGCAGATCGAGCCGAACCGCTCGTAGCCGACCAGCTGCGTCTCGTAGACCGTGCCGGTGTAGTAGTCCAGGCCGCGGGCGATCCGCAGGTCGGCCACGCAGAGGCCGGGGGCGTGCTCGGCGGCGGTCTCCACCACCCGGACCAGCTCCTCGATCCCCTCGTCGAGCAGCGGGTCGGTGACCCCGAGGGCGCGCACCGCGTCGGCGAAGGAGGCGTCCGGCGCGGAGATCTCGGCCAGCGCCAGGACCGCCTTGGCCTGCGCCTCGCTCGCCCCGGCCGTCTCGGCCAGCAGCTCGGCGACCCGGTTCGGGCCGATCTTGTCGAGCTTGTCCACCGCGCGCAGCGCCGCCTCCGGGTCGGTGAGGCCGATCCCTCGGTAGAAGCCCTCGCACACCTTGCGGTTGTTGACCTGGATCTTCACCGGCGGGATCGGCAGCGAGCGCAGCGCGTCGCCGACGACCAGCGGCATCTCCGCCTCGTGGTGCGCCGCGAGGTTGTCCCGGTCGACGATGTCGATGTCGGCCTGGAGGAACTCCCGGTAGCGCCCCTCCTGCGGCCGCTCGCCCCGCCACACCTTCTGGATCTGGTAGCGGCGGAACGGGAACTGCAGCTTGCCGGCGTTCTCCAGCACGTACCGGGCGAACGGCACGGTCAGGTCGAAGTGCAACCCGAGCGAGTCGTCGCCGGCCGGGCCGTCGGCCTCGGCCTGCAACCGGCGGATCAGGTAGACCTCCTTGGAGGTCTCCCCCTTGCGCAGCAACTGGTCCAGCGGCTCCACCGCGCGGGTCTCCAGCGGGGCGAACCCGTACAGCTCGAAGGTGCCGCGGATCCGGTCCAGCACGTACTGCTCGATCATCCGCTGCGGCGGCGTCCACTCCGGGAAGCCGGAGATGGGCGTGGGCTTACTCATGCGTACTCCTTGGCGGTCCGCGCGGGGCGCGGTCAGGTCGTGGGCCCGCGTGACGCGGGCGGGGGTCACCAGCCTCGGCTGGGAGCAGCCGGTCGCGCGCCGTCGCCGTCCGCCACCTCGAGGAGGTACGGGTTGGTCGCGCGCTCGCGGCCGATGGTGGTCGTGGGGCCGTGGCCGGGCAGCACGACGGTGTCGTCGGCCAGCGGGAGGATCTTGCTCCGCAGGCTGGCGAGCATCGCCGGCAGGTCGCCGCCCGGCAGGTCGGTGCGGCCGATCGAGCCGGCGAACAGCACGTCCCCGGAGAGGCAGAGCTGCTCCGCCTCCCACGGCGAGCCGGCGCCCGGCAACCGGAACAGCACCGACCCGCCGGTATGGCCCGGGGCGTGGTCGACGGTGATCTCCAGCCCGGCGAGGTTCAGGGTGAGCCCGTCGGTCAGCTCCGCGACGTCCTCCGGCTCGCTGTAGGGCAGCCGCCCGCCGAAGAGCGCGGTGAGGTCGGCCGACAGCCCCTTGGCCGGGTCGGCGAGCATCTCCCGGTCGTCCGGGTGCAGGTACGCGGTGATGCCGCGCGCACCGCACACCGGCGCCACCGAGAAGGTGTGGTCGAGGTGGCCGTGGGTGAGCAGCACGGCGGCCGGGTGCAGGCGGTGCTCGGCCAGCAGCGCGTCGAGCCGGTCGAGCACCCCGATCCCGGGGTCGACCACCACGCACTGTTCCCCGGGCGCGGTGGCGACCACGTAGCAGTTGGTGCCGAAGGCGTCCGCGGGAAAGCCGGCCACGAGCACGGGCGCTCCCCTTCCGTCGAGCTGTACATCCCTTGTCAGCAGCCTAACCGGCGACGCGACCCGGTTCTGCGCATCCGTCCCGCCGGCCCCGTACGGCACAGTGACGCGCTCCGATAAGCGCAGCCCGGACCTCGTACACCACTTTCCCAGTCGGTAGCCGTACACTCTGGCGGGCGTGTGGCGCGGCGCACGTACCGCCCGACGGGGCGCGGGCCGCCCGATCGCCGGTGACGACCAGGGCAGAGGAAGGGGAGCACGGGTGGCTTCCAGCAGGGACCGGCAGCGCAAACTGGCGCGGGCCAAGCTCGACCGTCAGTTGGCCCGGCGGGCCGCGCGGGTCCGGCGCCGCCGGCAGATCCAGGCCGGGGTGGGCGCCGCCGTCGTCCTCCTGCTGATCGTGGCCGGCTCGGCCTGGGCGTTGGGCGCGTTCGACGACGACGGGAAGCAGAACACCGCCGCCGAGGAGGTCTGCCTCTGGACCCCGCAGGACGCCACGGCCAACACCAACCTCAAGGACGTGGGCACCCCGGCCACCACCGGCCTGCCCACCTCCGGCGTCCGGGCGATGACCGTCACCACCAACCAGGGCGCGCCGATCACGGCCGAGCTCGACCTCGCCACCGCGCCGTGTGCCGCGGCCAGCATCGCCCACCTGGCGGGCCGGTCGTTCTACGACAACACCACGTGCCACGAGATCACCGCCGAGGGCGCGCTGCGCTGTGGCGACCCCAGCGGCACCGGTCTGGGCGGGCCGACCTACTCGTTCTACGACGAGAACGTGCCGACCGTTCCGTCGGCCTCCCCGTCGGCCAGCCCGGCGCCGGGCCAGCCCCCGGCGTACCCGAAGGGCACGGTCGCGATGATCGCCAACCCGCCGGGCGCCAACGGCAGCCAGTTCCTGATCTTCTTCAAGGACTACCAGACCACCGACCCGAAGTTCCCGATCATCGGCCGGATCACCGGCGGGATCGACGTGGTGGAGAAGATCGGCGCCCTGGAGACCGTGGACAATGGGAGCGGAGCCAAGGTCAAGCCGAAGACCGACGTGGTGATCCAGAGCCTCACCGTCGGCGAGCCGGTGGCGCAGGCCACCTCGGCGCCGACGGCGACGCCCTCGGCGACCGGCGCTCCGTCGGCCAGCCCGAGCGCCGGCTGACCCGGCCCCACCCACTTGAGCGGCACCGGCCGCGCCCGACATAGTCCAGGAGGATCCAGCCGTGACGTCCACCAGAGAGCGGCAGCGCGCGGCGGCCCGCGCCCGGCTCGAGAAGGAGATGGCCGAGCGCGCGGCGAAGGCCCGCAAGCGCCGGCAGACGCAGGCGATCGTGGGGGCCGCGGCAGCCCTGCTGCTCGTGGTCGCCGGGACGGTCTGGCTCGCCGCCAGCCTGGGTGACGACGACAAGACCGACACCGCGGCGCCGGAGGCCGGCTTCGCGCAGTGCGCCTTCACGGAGGTCCCGGCCGACCAGCGGACCAAGCAGATCAAGGACGTCGGGCTGCCGGCGGCGCAGCAGTCGAACACCGGCGTGCAGACCATGACGATCGACACCAACCTGGGTCCGATCACCGCCAAGGTCGACCGGGCCGCGGTGCCCTGCACGGCGGGCAGCTTCACCCACCTGGCCGAGAAGAACTTCTTCGACAACACCAAGTGCCACCGGCTGGTGACCGAGGGCATCAAGGTGCTCCAGTGCGGTGACCCGAGCGCGACCGGCAAGGGCTGGCGGGAGACCGACGGCACCGGCGGCCCGAGCTACCGGCTCGCCGAGGAGAACCTGCCCACCGACAAGCGTCCCCCGTACCCGGAGGGCGTGATCGCGATGGCCAACTCCGGCCAGCCGGGCAGCACGGGCAGCCAGTTCTTCATCGTCTACGGCGACTCGCCGCTGGACCCGAACTACACCGTCCTCGGCACCATCACCGGCGGCATGGACATCGTCAAGCAGGTCGCGGCGGCCGGCGACGACAAGGCGTTCGCCCAGCAGGCCGGCGGTGGTCACCCGAAGAAGGAGATCACCATCAAGAAGCTCGCCATGAGCGCCCCCCAGGGCTGACCCCGCCCTCCCGCACGAAGAAGCGCCCGCCGGCTCCCGCCGGCGGGCGCTTCCGTCTCCTCGTCCCTCCCCCGCCCCGCCCCACCGCACAGTTGATATGAGGTTGGCGGCGATGTCGATCTCCACCACTGCCGCCAACCTCATGATCAACGCGGGTGACGGGGTGGGGCGCTGGTCGGTGGGGGGTGGGGTCAGGCGCCGGAGGTTACGCGGTAGGCGTCGAAGACGCCGTCGACCTTGCGGACCGCGGCCAGCAGGTGCCCGAGGTGCTTCGGGTCGGCCATCTCGAAGCTGAACCGGCTCACCGCGACCCGGTCCCGGGTGGTGGTGACGGTGGCGGAGAGGATGTTGACCCGCTCGTCGGAGAGCACCCGGGTGACGTCGGCGAGCAGCTTGTGCCGGTCCAGCGCCTCGACCTGGATGGCGACCAGGAACGTCGAGGCGGAGGTCAGCTTCCAGCTCACCTCGACCACCCGCTCGCTCTGCGCCCGCAGGTCCTCCGCGTTGGCGCAGTCGTCGCGGTGCACGCTCACCCCGCCGGAGCGGGTGACGAAGCCGAAGACCGAGTCCGGCGGGACCGGGGTGCAGCACCGCGCCAGCTTGATCCAGACGTCGCTCACACCGCGGACCACCACGCCCGGGTCGGCGCTGCTCTGCCGGCTGCGCGGCGGCCGGGTGGCGACCGCGGTCTCGGCGATGTCCTCCGCCGCGCCCTCCTCGCCGCCGTACGCGGCCATCAGCTTCTGCACCACCGACTGGGCGGAGACCTGGCTGTCGCCGACCGCGGCGTAGAGCGAGGCGACGTCGGCGAGGTGCAGGTCCCGGGCGATCGACATCAGCGCGTCCGGGGTGAGCATCCGCTGCAACGGCATGCCCTGCTTGCGCATCGCCTTGACGATCGCGTCCTTGCCGGCCTCGATCGCCTCCTCGCGCCGCTCCTTGTTGAAGTACTGGCGGATCTTCGTCCGCGCCCGGGGGCTCTTGACGAAGCCCAGCCAGTCCTGCGTCGGGCCGGCGGTGTCGGACTTCGAGGTGAAGATCTCGATCACGTCGCCGTTGGAGAGCGTCGACTCCAGCGGCACCAGCTTGCCGTTGACCCGCGCCCCGATGCACTTGTGCCCCACCTCGGTGTGCACCGCGTACGCGAAGTCCACCGGCGTCGACCCGGTCGGCAGCGGGATGACGTCACCCTTCGGGGTGAAGACGTACACCTCCTGGCTGGACAGGTCGAAGCGCAGCGCGTCGAGGAACTCGCTCGGGTCGGCCGCCTCCCGCTGCCAGTCCAGCAGCTGGCGCAGCCAGGTCATCTCGTCGATGTGCGCCGGCGGGCCGACGATCTGGGTGCCCTTGTGCTCCTTGTACTTCCAGTGCGCGGCGATGCCGAACTCGGCGGTGCGGTGCATCGCGTACGTGCGGATCTGCATCTCCACCGGCTTGCCGGTGGGCCCGATGACCGTCGTGTGCAGCGACTGGTACATGTTGAACTTGGGCATCGCGATGTAGTCCTTGAACCGGCCCGGCACCGGCTGCCAGTTCGCGTGGATCACGCCCAACGCCGCGTAGCAGTCCCGCACCGTATCGACCAGGATCCGCACCCCGACCAGGTCGTAGATGTCGTTGAAGTCGCGCCCCCGCACGATCATCTTCTGGTAGATCGAGTAGAGGTGCTTCGGCCGGCCGGTGGTCTCCGCCTTGATCTTGGCGGCCTTGAGGTCGGTCTGCACCTTCTGGGTGACCTGGCGCAGCAGCGCCTCGCGCTGCGGCTGGTGCTCCCCGATCAGGCGGTTGATCTCCTCGTACCGCTTGGGGAAGAGCGTGCCGAAGGCGAGATCCTCCAGCTCCCACTTGATCGTGTTCATACCCAGCCGGTGGGCCAGCGGGGCGAGGATCTCCAGCGTCTCCTTGGCCTTCTGCTCCTGCTTGGGGCGGGGCAGGAAGGTCAGGGTGCGCATGTTGTGCAGCCGGTCGGCCAGCTTGATCACCAGGACCCGCGGGTCCTTGGCCATCGCCACGACCATCTTGCGGATCGTCTCGGCCTTGGCCGCGTCGCCCAGCTTGACCTTGTCGAGCTTGGTGACGCCGTCGACCAACAGCGCGACCTCGCCGCCGAAGTCGGCCCGCATCTGGTCGAGGGTGTACGCGGTGTCCTCGATGGTGTCGTGCAGCAGCGCCGCGACCAGCGTGGTGGTGTCCATCCCGAGGTTGGCCAGGATGGTCGCCACCGCGAGGGGGTGGGTGATGTACGGGTCGCCCGACTTGCGGTACTGCCCGGAGTGCCACCGCGCCGCGGTGTCGAAGGCGCGCTGCAGCAGCCGCGCGTCGGCCTTCGGGTGGTTCTCCCGGTGGGTGGAGATCAGCGGCTCCAGCACCTCGCTGACCTGCGAGGTCTGCCAGGGCGCGTTGAACCGGGCCAACCGGGCCCGCACCCGGCGGCCGGTGGGCGCGTTGGAGAGCGCGAACCCGGCACTCGGCAGGGGCTCGCCGGCGTCGGTCGGGAACGGGACCACGACCGCGTCCGCCCCCGACCGGGCGCTCTCGGTCCGGGCCGCGCCGGAGCGTACGCCCTCGGCCGGGCCGGAGCCGTTGCCAGAGCCCGTCACCCGGGCCGCAGCGTCACCGTTCCGGTCGGTCACCGAGCCGTCCGCGTCGCCTGTCGGGTGCACCGTGCCCTCCACCGGAGGGACGACATCGTGGGACACCGGCCTCCTCACCGCTCGCCGGATGGACACCGACCGTGCGCCGGCCGGCCTGGTCTCGCGCCGCCCGGACGGTCACCGCCCGGTCAGCAAAGGGCAATGCTACCCGCACGCACGGTGCCCCGCCGCTCCGCCGGACGGACCGCGCCGGGTCCGTCCGACGGCTGGCCGGCTCAAACGGTCAGCAGGGCATGGACCGGACGCGGGGCGAGCCGCTCCCGGCCGCCGAGGAAGCCCAGCTCCAGCAGCACGGTGAACCCGGCCACCGTGCCCCCGGCCCGCTCCACCAGGTCCAGGGTCGCCTGCGCGGTGCCGCCGGTGGCCAGCACGTCGTCGACCACCAGCACCCGGTGCCCGGCGGTGAACGCGTCCTGGTGCACCTCGAGGGTGGCCTCGCCGTACTCCAGCGCGTAGGAGGCCGAGTGGACGGCCCGGGGCAACTTCCCGGCCTTGCGGACCGGCACCACGCCGACCCCGGTCGCGTACGCGATGGCGGCGGCGAGCACGAACCCGCGCGCCTCCATGCCGACCACCGCGTCGAACGCGTCACGCCCGTGGTACGCGATGATCCCGTCGATCACCTCGCGGAACGCCGCGCCGTCGGCGAACAGCGGCATCAGGTCCTTGAACACGACGCCGGGCTTGGGGAAGTCCGGCACGTCCAGCACCCGGCTGGCGACCAGCCGGGCGGTCTCCGGACCGCTGTCCCCCCGTACCCCGGTGCTGTGGGTCTCCGTCACGGCAGTTCTGTGTCCCTTCCACGACGACGGCGTCCTTCATGCTGCTCGCACAGCATGAAGGACGCCGTCTGGTCGTCTCCTACCGGGTGTCCCCGGCGCGGTCAGCGCCGCTTGCCACCCGGTCGGTTGCCGCCGCCACCGGCCGGCCGGCCGCCTCGGGCGCCGGCGGACCGCTTGCCGGTCGGCCGGGCGCCCACCTTGGGCGCGGCGCCGGCCAGCGCCGCCGCCTCCGGGTCGACCTCCGCGGGGGCCTCCGCCCCCGTCCGCGGCGCGCCCTTCGGGGCGACCTCGCCCCGCTCGATGGCGGCCCGGCGGGCCAGCACCCGCTTGGTGTGCGCCTGGATCCGCGGGTCGTAGTTCTTCAGCACCACCAGCAGCGGGGTGGCCAGCAGGATCGAGGTCAGGAAGGCCACCGCCATACCGACGAACAGCACCAGGCCGAGGTCCTTCAGGGTGCCCGCGCCGAGCAGGCCGGCACCGATGAAGAGCAGACCACCGACCGGCAGCAGCGCGACCACCGAGGTGTTCAGCGACCGCATCAGGCTCTGGTTGATCGCCAGGTTGGCCGCCTCGCCGTACGTCTGGTTGTTGCTGGCGGTGATGCCCCGGGTGTTCTCCTGGACCTTGTCGAACACCACCACCACGTCGTAGAGCGCGAAGCCCAGGATGGTGAGGAACCCGATGATCGTCGACGGGGTGACCTCGAAGCCGACCAGCGAGTAGATGCCGGCGGTGAGGATCAGGTTCATCACCAGCGAGGCGACCGCCGCCACCGCCATCCGCCACTCGAAGCGCAGGATCAGGTAGACCATCACCACCGCGATGAAGATCAACAGACCGAGCAGCGCCCGCTCGGTGACCTGGCTGCCCCACGCCTCGCTGACCTGGTTGCCGCTGATCTGGGTCGGGTCGATACCGAACTCGCGGGCGATCTCGGTCTTGACCTCGTTGGCCTGCTCGGCGCTCAGCTGGCTGGTGCGCATCTCGTAGAAGTCGCCACCGGTGCCGCCGACCTTCTGCGCGGTGACCACCTCGGCGCCGTCGCCCACCGTGGCGAGCGCCTCGTCGACCTGCTCCTCGGCCCGTTCCAGCGTGCCCACGCTGGCCGGGATCTGGAACGAGTTGCCGCCGGCGAACTCGATGCCGAGGCTGAAGCCGCGCAGCGCGACGCTGAGCACGGCGATCAGGATCAGCGTGCCGGCGACCGTGAACCACAGCTTCCGCCGGCCGATGATGTTGAGCCCGGCCTCACCGCGGTAGAGGCGGCTCGCGAGACCACTTCCAGCCATCTCAGGCCTCCTTGACGCGCGGGTTGCGGGGCTTGGCCTGCTCGGTGCTCCGGGCGGGGAGCGCCCGGCCGAGACCACTGACCCGCGGGGACAGGAACGCCCTGGTCCGGGCGAACATGGTCATGATCGGGTGCCGGAAGAGGAAGACCACGACCAGGTCCAGCACGGTGGCCAGGCCGAGGGCGAACGCGAAGCCCTTCACCGTGCCGACCGAGACGATGTAGAGCACCACCGCCGACATCAGCGTGATCGCGTTCGCCGAGATGATCGTCCGCCGGGCCCGGATCCAGGCCCGCGGCACCGCGCTGCGCGGGCTGCGCCCCTCCCGGATCTCGTCCTTGAGCCGCTCGAAGTAGATGACGAACGAGTCCGCCGCCACACCGAGCGAGACGATCATGCCGGCGATGCCGGCGAGGGTGAGGGTGAAGCCGATCTGCCGGCCGAGCACCACCAGCGCGCCGAAGACCAGCAGCGCCGAGAGGATCAGGCTCAGGAAGATCACCGAGCCGAGCAGCCGGTAGTAGAAGAACGAGTAGATGATGACCAGCAGCATGCCGATGCCCGCCGCGAGCAGGCCGGCCCGCAGGTGGCTGGCGCCCAGGGTGGCGGTGACGTTCTGCTGCTCCTGCGCCTCGAAGGTCACCGGCAGCGCGCCGTAGCGCAGCTGGCCGGCCAGCTCGCTGGCGTCCTTCTGGTTGAAGTTGCCGGTGATCTGCGAGTTGCCGGTCAGCACGCCCTGGATCTCCGGCGAGGAGACGATCTCGTTGTCCAGCACCACGGCGACCCGGCACTTGCCGTCCTGGCCCAGCGCGGTCGCGTTGCAGGCCTGACCCTCGTTGTTGAACGCCTCGCGGGTCAGGTTGGTCCACTTCTTCTGGCCCTCGCCGGTGAAGTCGAGGCTGACCACCCAGGCGCTGGTCTGGTCGAGCACCGCGTTGGCGTCGCTGACGTCGGTGCCGAGCACCTTCGCCCCGTCGAGCAGGTACTTCACGGCGCCGTCCTCACAGGCCACGACCTGCTGGTTCGGGTCGGAGATCGACGCCGGTGGCCGGTCGTCGAGCTGGGCGCAGCTGATCGTCGGCACGTTGAACTGCATCTGCGCCGGCAGCACCGCGACCTCGCGCGGGCTGAGCGAACCGAACGGCTTGAGCTTGTCGGCCAGCGACGGGTCGGCGGTCAGGTCGGCCGGGCCCTGCAGGCCGCTGGCGGCGGCCCAGGCGGCGGCGCCGACCTTCTGCTCGACGGCCTTGCGCTGCTCCTCGACGCTCTGCGACACCGGCGGGGCGCTCTCGGTCGGCGACGGGGTCGCGGCACCCGGCGAGGCGGACGCCGACGGGGTCGGCGTGGCGCTCGGCGCCGGGGCGGAGCCGCCCTGGCCACCGGCGCTCGGCGAGGTGGTCGCCTTGGGCGCGCTGGCCGACGGCGTCGGCGTGGCGCTGCCGGACGGCGCCGGGCTGGCGCTGCCCGACGGCGTCGGGGTGGCCGCCGGGGCGGCGACCGCGCCGCTGCCGTCGGCGGCGTTGAGCACCTTACGGAAGCGCAGCTCGGCCGCGCTGCCAACCTCGGTCAGGTCCCGGTTCTCACCGGGCAGGGAGATCACGATGTTCCGGTTGCCCTCGGTGACCACCTCGGCCTCGGCCACGCCGAACGCGTTGACCCGGCTCTCGATGATCTGTCGGGCCTCCTCCAGGTTCTCCGCCGTCGGAGCCCGGCCGTCGACGGTGTTGGTCGCCTCCAGCGTCAGCCGGGTGCCGCCGACCAGGTCCAGGCCGAGCCGGGGCTCGAGCCGGTCCTTCCAGCCGCCGCTGGCGCCGCCCGAGAAGAACACCAGAAGGTAGAGGACGACGAAGATGAGCCCGAGCACGGCCAACTGCCGTCCGGGGCGCATCTGTCCCTGAGGTGGTGCCACGGCTGTCCTGTCTCCCTGTGCGGTCGCGCCGCCGTGCTGCGGCGGCGGGTGTCGGGCCGGGATTCCGGCCGACGGGCCTGAGGGGGTGGCACCGGGCCGGCACGGCGCCGCGGCGGCCGGCGGCGCCGACCGGTCGCGGGTACGTGCCGAAGCCCGGCGTCGACCCGACTATCCAGTTTTCACGTCACGTCCGCCGCCGCGCCGACGGGCGCGCGACGGCCCCACCCCGGACGGGGCGGAGGGATCACTCCTTGACGGCGTCCGCTTCCTCGGCGGCCTCCTCGGCCGGGCGCTCCGCCTGGGTGACCACCCGGGCGATCGCCGGACGGGCGTACCGGGTCTGCACGCCGGGGGCGACCTCCAGCAGGACGGTGTCGTCGTCCACGCCGGTGACCGTGCCGTAGAGCCCGCCGATGGTGACCACCTCGTCGCCCGGGGCGAGGGCACGCTGCATCGCCTCCGCCTCGCGGCGGCGCTTCTGCTGAGGGCGGATCATCATGAAGTACATGACGCCGAAGAGCAGGACGATCATCAGGATCGGCGTGAGACCGCCGGCACCTCCGCCGCCCGATGCTGCATAAAGCACGGTTACAGACCTTCCCATTGGCCTCCGGTTCGGCACGAGGGGCGCCGGAGCGGAGGCGGATTCTCACGTCCTGTACAGACCGCGGCGAGTCTAATCCCTGCACCTGGGAACGCCGAATGCGGCACAGATCACGTTCGCATCACGGCTGATCAGGCTGCACCGAGAACAGATCGGGCGCGGGAGGGGCATCGGTGCCAAATGTACCATTCGGCGGAGTGCGACCCAGATGGCGCCAGGCAGCCTCGGTGGCCACCCGCCCGCGCGGCGTACGGGCCAGCAGACCCGCCCGCACCAGGAACGGCTCGCAGACCTCCTCCACGGTGTCCGGCTGCTCCCCCACCGCCACCGCGAGGGTGGAGAGCCCGACCGGCCCGCCCCGGAACGAGTCGACCAGCGCGGTCAGCACCGCACGGTCGAGCCGGTCCAGCCCGAGCGCGTCCACGTCGTACACCGTCAGGGCCGCCCGGGCGTTCTCCAGGGTGACCACGCCGTCGGCCCGGACCTCGGCGAAGTCCCGGACCCGGCGCAGCAGCCGGTTGGCGATCCGGGGGGTGCCCCGGGAGCGGCCGGCGATCTCGGCGGCGCCGTCGTCGGTGATCGGCACGCCGAGGATCCGCGCCGAGCGGTGCAGCAGCGTCTCCAGGTCGGCCGGGGAGTAGAAGTCCAGGTGGGCGACGAAGCCGAACCGGTCCCGCATCGGCCCGGTCAGCAGGCCGGACCGGGTGGTCGCACCGACCAGCGTGAACGGCTCGACGTCCAGCGGGATGGCGGTGGCGCCGGGGCCCTTGCCGACCACCACGTCGACCCGGAAGTCCTCCATGGCGCTGTAGAGCAGCTCCTCGGCCGGCTTGGCGATCCGGTGGATCTCGTCGATGAAGAGCACGTCGCCCTCGGCGAGACTGGTCAGGATGGCGGCCAGGTCGCCGGAGCGCTCGATCGCCGGGCCGCTGGTCACCCGGATGCCGGCGCCCAGCTCGGCGGCGACGATATTGGCCAACGTCGTCTTACCGAGGCCAGGCGGCCCGGACAGGAGGATGTGGTCCGGCGGGGAGCCGCGCCGCATGGCGCCCTGCAGCAGCAGGTCGAGCTGGTCACGGACCCGGTGCTGGGCGATGAACTCCGCCAGCCGCTTCGGCCGGACGCTGGCCTCCGCGTCCCGTTCCGCGTCGTTGACGTACGCCGAGACCAGGCCGTCGCCGGTCATCGGGTCCGACCCAGCAGCCGGATGGCCTGCTTCAGCAGCACGGGCACGGGCGGGGTCTCCCCGTCGACGGTCTCCGCCACCGCGGCCACCGCCTGGTCGGCCTGGGCGGCCGTCCAGCCGAGCCCGACCAGCGCCTGGCGGACCTGGTCGGGCCAGGCGCCGCCGGTGACCCCGGCCGCGCCGTCGGCGCCGACCGGCACCGGGCCGATCCGGTCCCGCAGCTCCAGCACCAGCCGCTCGGCGCCCTTCTTGCCGATGCCCGGCACCCGGGTGAGCGCGGCGGTGTCGGCGTTGGCGATGGCCTTGCGGACCGCGTCCGGGGTGTGCACGGCGAGCACCGCCTGGGCCAGCCGGGGACCCACCCCGCTGGCGGTCTGCAACAGCTCGAAGAGTTGCTTGGCGTCGTCGTCGGCGAAGCCGTAGAGGGTGAGCGAGTCCTCCCGGACGACCAGGCTGGTGGCCAGCCGGGCCGGCTGGCCGATCCGCAGCTCGGCGAGGGTGGCCGGGGCGCACTGCACCGCCAGGCCGACTCCGCCGACCTCGATCACCGCCTGGTCCGGACCGGTCGCGGTCACCACGCCGCGCACGCTGGCGATCATCTCGCTCCTGCTTCCTACTAGTGGCTCGTTGTTGAGCGGTTCGGATGTTTCGCTCTCCGCCCGAGGTTGGTCGGGCTGGAGTCCTGGACCGGCAGTCTGGTCCGGTGGCGATCGGTCCTGTCCTGCAGGATCTGCTTCACCCTGTGGTGTGGGGTGTGCAGGGCGATGTCGGGGTCGCCGGCTCGTTGCAGGATGTTGATCGCGGCGTTCACGTCGGCCTGCCACACCACCCGGCACGAGGTGCAGTGAAGCCGATCCCCGCCGCGTCGGCCGAGCCGGCCGCAGCGGTGACAGGCTTGTGAGGTGTAGGCGGCGTTGACGTGAACGAGCGCAGAACCTCTGCGCTCCGACACGTTCGCTAGCGCCTCGGCGGTGACCCCCTTGGTCCACGCGGCGAGGCGCCGGTTGACGTTGCTATCCAGCGTCTTGCGCCCGGCGAATGTCTTGGTCAGGTCTTCGGCGACCACGGTGGCGGCCTTGTCGACCACCCGGTGCACGGCGGTGAAGATCTCCGTGCGGACCTGCGCCCGGTGGCGGGCGGCCCGCCGGTTCCGCTTCACGGAGCCCAGGTTGTTGACCGTGATCCGGTGTGCCTTTGCGTGGTCACCTCGCTGCGCGGCGTTGTTGGCTATCGAGCGCAGCTTCGCGCGCCGGCGGTTACGCTCCTTCACCCGGTCCGACTCCGCGGCCAGCAGCTTGCCGAGGCGGACGCCGTGCTGCTCGCCGTCGGAGTCGGTCAGGGCTTCGGTGTAACCCTTGTCGACACCGATCATCCGGTCGCCACACGGCCGCTGTGACGACCGCAGCTGCGACGCGTCGATCTGGTAGTGCACCTCGACCCGCCCGCCGCGCAGGATCAACCGCAACGTGCCCGTCGGAGCGACCGTCGTCGGCAGCGGAATCCTGACCATCCTTCGGCGTTCCAGACCAGGGACCGCCAGCCACAGCCGGCCGCGCCCATCAGCGACCGTGTGGTGCTGGTCGGCGCGCACCACGATCTGATCATGGGTGCGGTTCTTGCCGCGCTTCCAGTGCTTGCGCATCTGCCGAGCCAGGAACGGATCGCCCGCCCACCGGTCGCTCTTCAACGCGGTGAGCATCCGCTTGCGCTCGGCCGGATCGTCCGTACGCCGCACGATCGCCCGCCGCACATCAACTTTGGCGGCCGCCATGTTCGCCGTCATGTCAGCCATGGCGTCGCGGACAGTCTCCTTCCACGCATTCGCCAGCACACCGAACCGCTGATGCGTGCCATCAACCAGCCAACAGTCCCGCACCTGCCGATCTCTTAACCCGGACCCGACCCCGTTGATCGAGCCGTAGCGCTGCCACACCTCGCTACGCACCCGACCAAGCCGGCGGGCCTGCTCCAACAGGGCGGCGTACTTACCCGGATTCACACGGGTTGAGCAGGCTATCCGGGTGACCTTCACTGCTTACCACCTATCGCCAGGTCGCCCCTTATAGGTTCCCTGTCGTAGGGCCGCAGCCCGTCCCGGCGACCCGAAGAGCCGCGCAAAATCGCCAAAAGATTTTCACCGACTCCCGCCGCGGCGACAACGATTCCAAATCGACAACGATCATCTCGAAGGCCGCCGTGAGCCGCCGGGTACCTCAGGATGTCGCGACCGGATCTGGCAGTCTGGTTCGCCGCCATTGGCTTGGCGACCTCTCGCAAGTCGATCGCGCCGGAAGAGAGGGGTCCCACTACCTGGCCCTCCCTCCTCGTCGTACCCGGTCGGCCGCGGCGGCCAGCTTGGAGCGCGTCCCGCCCCGCCACACGTGGCAGATGGCCAGGGCGAGGGCGTCCGCGGCGTCGGCCGGCCGGGGCGGCTCGGGCAACCGCAGCAGCCGGGTGACCATGGCGGTCATCTGCGCCTTGTCCGCCTGACCGGAACCGGTCACCGCCGCCTTCACCTCGCTGGGGGTGTAGGTCTGCACCGGCAGCCCGGCGCGCGCCCCGGCCAGCACGGCGATCCCGCTGGCCTGGGCGGTGCCCATCACGGTGCGCACGTTGTGCTGGCTGAACACCCGCTCCACGGCGACGCTGTCCGGCCGGTGCTCGGCGACCAGGTCGGTGAGCGAGCGGTCCAGGTGCAGCAGGCGCAGCGGCAGCTCGTCGGCCGGGTCGGTGTAGACGACGTAGTAGGCGACCAGGGTGCAGGGCCGCCCCGGCACCCCCTCCACCACGCCGACCCCGCACCGGGTCAGCCCCGGGTCGACGCCGAGCACCCGCACGCCGCCTCCTCCCCAGCCGTCAGCAGTACGTGTGTTCGACACCCTACTGGTGCCCCCGGACGGCCGCCGGTCGGGACACGCCGGGACGAGATCCGACCGGCGCGCCGCCGGACCGTGCGACCCGCGCCGGGCCCCGTCGACCGGGTGGCCCGCCCCGGCGCCTGGGGCCGGACGGACGTGCCCGCTCGGCCGCCGGACGCCCGGCGGCTCACCGCCGCGCCGGGTCGATCTCGATCGACGCGGCGACCGCCGATCCGCCGGCCCGGAACCGGCTCGGCCCGCCGGGGCGGGATCCGCCCGGCGTCGACGGTCGAGGCCCCGCCCACACACTCTGCCGGTCGAGTATGTGTCGCCACCCCATGTGCGCCCGGCCACACAGCTCGTAACTTCTTGCGCCATGACGGCAGAACCCGTGGCGGTCCCCCACGTCGTGAACGTCGACCTCTCCGGTCGCAGCGCCCTGGTGACCGGGGGCGGCAGTGGCATCGGACGGGCCTGCGCCCTGCGCCTGGCCGCGGCCGGCGCGGCGGTGCTGGTGGTGGATCGCAACGTCGAGGCGGCCAAGGCGGTGGCGGCCGAGGCCGGCGGCCGGGCCGAGGGACTCGACCTGGCCGACGCCGGGGCGGTGGACCGGCTCGACGCGGACGTGGACATCGTGGTGAACAACGCCGGGTTGCAGCACGTGGCCCCGGTGGCGGAGTTCCCCACGGACCGGTTCACGTACCTGCACCGGGTGATGGTGGAGGCGCCGTTCCTGCTCATCCGCCGGGCGCTGCCGCACATGTACGCGCAGGGCTGGGGGCGGATCGTCAACATCTCCTCCGTGCACGGGCTGCGCGCCTCGCCGTACAAGGCGGCGTACGTGTCGGCCAAGCACGCGCTGGAGGGGCTGTCGAAGGTGGTCGCGCTGGAGGGGGCGGCGCACGGCGTCACCGCCAACTGCATCAACCCCGCCTACGTCCGGACGGCGCTGGTGGAGAGCCAGATCGCCGACCAGGCGGCCAGCCACGGCATCCCGGAGTCCGAGGTGATCGAGAAGATCATGCTCGCCCGGGCCGCGATCAAGCGCCTGATCGAACCCGAGGAGGTGGCGGAGCTGATGGCGTACCTCTGCTCGCCGCCGGCGGGGTTCATCACCGGCGCGTCGATCGCGCTCGACGGGGGCTGGACGGCGAACTAGTGGCGAGCCGCACAATGTCGGTCATGTCGTCACCGGTGGAGTACCTGGAACTGCTCGCGCGGGAAGCGGCCGCGGTGGAGTTCGAGGGCCCGCTGGTCGCCGCCCGCGCCGCCGGCCTGCCCGCCGACCGGCTGGCCGAGCTGGAGCAGGCCAAGACGGTGGCGCTGCGGGTCCGCGCGCTGCTGGAGCGCCGGCGCCGCCGGGAGACCGAGCTCTCCGGGTTGTACGACACGGTCAGCGACCTGGCCGGGCTGCGCGACCTGGACGACGTGCTGCGGGCCATCGTGCACCGGGCGCGCAACCTGCTCGGCGCGGACGTCGCCTACATGACCCTCGACGACGAGGAGCGCGGCGACACCTACATGCGGGTCACCGACGGTTCGGTCTCGGCCCGGTTCCAGCGGCTGCGGCTGCCGATGGGCGCCGGCCTCGGCGGCCTGGTGGCCCAGTCCGGCGCCCCGTACGTCACCGCCAACTACGCCGAGGACGAGCGCTTCCACCACACCGGGGAGATCGACGCCGGGGTTGGCGAGGAGGGCCTGGTGGCCATCCTCGGGGTGCCGCTGCGGCTCGGCTCGACCTCGATCGGCGTGCTCTACGCCGCGAACCGCTCGGCCCGCCCGTTCGCCCGCGAGGAGGTGGCGCTGCTGGTCTCGCTGGCCGCGCACGCCGCGGTGGCGATCGACACCGCGCGGCTGCTCGCCGAGACCCGGTCGGCGCTGGAGGAGCTGTCGGCGGCCAACACCACCATCCGGGCGCACAGCAGCTCGGTGGAGCGGGCCGCCGCCGCGCACGACCGGATGACCGCGCTGGTGCTGCGCGGCGGCGGGGTGGAGGACGTCGCGGCGGCGGTGACCGAGGTGCTCGGCGGGGCGCTGCTGGCGCTGGACGCCGAGGGCCGGCTGCTGGCCCGGGTCGGCGAGATCGAGGAGCCGGACCGGGCGGACATGGTGGAGGCGATCGCCGCGTCGCGTACCGAGGGGCGCAGCGTGCGCCGCGGCACGCTCTGGTACGCCGCCGTGGTGGCCGGCGCGGAGAACCTGGGCGCGCTGGTGCTGCGCCCGGACGACGACCTGGTCGACGCCGACCAGCGGATCCTGGAGCGGGCCGCGCTGGTGACCGCGCTGCTGCTGCTGTTCCGGCGGACGGTCGCCGAGGCGGAGGGGCGGGTCCGCGGTGAGCTGCTGGACGACCTGATCGCCCGGCCGTTGCGGGACACCGACGCGCTGCGCAGCCGGGCGCGCCGGCTCGGGGTGGACCTGGACGCCCCGCACGTGCTGGTGGCGGTCGGCGACGACGCGATCGCGGCGACCGGGTCGGCCCGGCAGCGGGTGCTCTCCTGGGCCACCACGTACGCCTCCACCCGGGGCGGGCTGGCCGCGGCGCGCGACGGCCGGGTGGTGCTGATGCTGCCCGGCCAGGATGCCGGCGGCAGCGCCCGGGCGGTGGCCCGGGACCTGTCCCGGGTGACCGGCCGGCCGGTGACCGCCGGGGCGAGCGGGCCGTCCACCGGGCCGGCGTCGCTGGCCACCACCTTCCGGGAGGCGGACCGCTGCCTGACCGCGCTCGGCGCGCTGGGCCGGGCCGGGCAGGGGGCGAGCACCGCCGAGCTGGGCTTCGTCGGGCTGCTCCTCGGCGCGGTGGGCGACCAGGGTGACCAGGACGTCACCCGGTTCCTCGAGGTCACCGTCGGCCCGGTGGTCGACTACGACGCCCGGCGGGGCACGGCGCTGGTCAAGACGCTGGAGGCGTACTTCGGGGTGGGCGGCAGCCTGGCCCGGGCCGCCGAGCTGTTGCACGTGCACGTCAACACGGTCACCCAGCGGCTGGAGCGGGTCGGGCAGCTGCTCGGCGCGGACTGGCAGAAGCCCGAACGGGCCCTCGAGGTGCAGCTCGCGCTGCGCCTGCACCGCCTGCGTACGCCCGCCGGCTGACGGCCGGGCCGCCGGCCACCGGTGGGCCGGCCGCGGCGGACGGGGGTCAGCGGGCGGCGATGCCGTCCAGGACGCCGTCGACGATCCTTCCCGGCAGGGTCGCCTCGTCGAGGTCGGGGTGCCACCGCAGCATCCGCTGCACCAGCATCGGGCCGGTCAGCATCGCCATGGCGACCTCGATGTCGATGTCGTCGCGCAGCTCGCCGGTGTCGATCCCCCGGCGCAGCACCTCGCGCATCAGCGCCCGCCGCGGCTCGATGATGCTCTGGTAGAGCTGGTAGTTGTCCGGGCTGCGGTTCACGTGCGGCGCCAGGCAGGGCATGATCTTCGCCGCCCGGGGGTCGATGTTGTGCCCGATCGCCCCGACCAGCAGCACCAGGTCCTCGCGGACCGAGCGGCCGGGCAGCGTCGGCGGGTTGCCCTTGAGCCGGCGCAGCGCGTCGGTCAGCAGCGCGTCCTTGCCCGGCCAGCGGCGGTAGATGGTGGCCTTGCCGACGCCGGCGCGGGCCGCGATCGCCTCGATCGAGATCGTCTCCACCGAGCTGTCCTCGGCGAGCAGGTCCAGGGTGGCCTCGATGATCGCCTCGTCCGCGCGGACGCTCCGCGGTCGCCCGGGCGACCGCGGAGCATCGGCGGTGGAAGTCATGTCGGACATTGTCGCCGA
Organism: Micromonospora sp. R311; assembly: GCF_056780015.1. Lineage (NCBI taxonomy): Bacteria > Bacillati > Actinomycetota > Actinomycetes > Micromonosporales > Micromonosporaceae > Micromonospora > Micromonospora sp. R311. The sequence continues at coordinate 2,260 of NZ_JBSWCE010000052.1, read as the reverse complement.
ACCTATGCGGTCCCGGCCAACTCGGGTTCCCCGGCGGGCGCCGTCGCGGGTGCGGCCGACCCGGCCGGGCGGCCCGGCATCCAGCGGACCACCACCAGCAGACCCGCGGCGGCCACCACCGCGGCGAGCACCGCGGCCCAGTGCATCGCGGTCACGAAGGCGTCGTTGGCCACCGCGATCAGCTGCGGCCCCGCCGGGCCGAGCTGACCCGCCGCGGCGTACGCCCCGGAGATCGACTCGCCGGCCGCCTGCTGCGCCCCGGCGGGCAGGTCCCGCAGGGCCGGCTCGACGTCGCCGCGGTAGACGGCGGAGAGCACCGAACCGAGCACCGCGACCCCCAGCGCGCCGGCCACCTGCCGGATCGTGTTGCTGACCGCCGAGCCGACCCCGGCCTTCTCCCGGGGCAGCGCCGACATGATCGACTCGGTGGCCGGCGGCATGATGTTGGCCATCCCGACGCCCTGGAGGAAGAAGAAGACCAGCACCACCCAGATCGGGGTGGTCGCGTCGATGAACGCGAACGCGCCGAGCGCCACCGCGGTGAGCGTCAGGCCGACCGCGGCGACCGCCTTGCCGCCGTACCGGTGCACCATCGCCGCGCTGCGCGGGGCGAAGAAGAGCTGGGCGCCGGCGAACGGCAGGAAGAGCAGGCCGGTCTGCAGCGGGCTGTAGCCGCGGACCAGTTGCAGGTAGAACGAGCTGAAGAACATCACGCCCATCGCGGCGAAGAAGACCAACCCGACCAGGGCCACCGGGGCGGCGAAGCGCGGCACCCGGAACAGCCGGACATCCAGCGACGGGTGGTCGCTGCGGCGCTCGTGCGCGACGAACCAGGCCAGCACCGCGACACCGCCGACGATCGAGGCCCAGACCACCGGCCGGTCGAAGCCGTGCTCGCCGCCGTCGATGATGCCGTACGACAGGGCGACCAGGCCGACCACCGAGAGCAGCACACCCAGCAGGTCGACCCGGCCCGGCTTCGGGTCCCGCGACTCCGGCACCAACAGCGCGACCAGGACCACGCCGAGCGCCACCACCGGCACGTTGATCAGGAAGACCGAGCCCCACCAGTAGTGCTCCAGCAGCGCGCCGCCGAGCACCGGGCCGATCGCCACCGCCAGGCCGACCGCGCCGGCCCAGACGCCGATCGCCCGGCCCCGCTCGCGCGGGTCGAAGACGTTGGAGATGATCGAGAGCGTCACCGGCATGATCGCCGCGCCGCCGACGCCCATCAGCGCGCGTGCCGCGATCAGCTGGGCCGGGCTCTGGGCGTACGCCGAGAGCAGCGACGCCAGTCCGAACAGCGCCAGCCCGACGAGCAGGAAGCGCTTGCGGCCGGCCCGGTCGCCGAGCACGCCGAAGGTGAAGAGCAGGCCGGCGAAGACCAGCGTGTAGGAGTTGATCGCCCATTCCAGCTCGCCCTGGCTGGCGCCGAGACCGTGCACCGGGTCGGCGAGGGTGCGGAGCGCGACGTTGAGGATGGTGTTGTCCAGGACGACGACGAGGAGGCTGATCACCAGCACCCCGAGGATCGCCCACCTCCTCGGGTGTCCGGTGTTCTCGTGCGGTTGCATCGGTAGCGGTTCTCCCCCCGGTCACCCGCGGCGCAAATACGATACGGGTAAGACTCGTAACTAGGGTCAGCGTAGGCGCCGCATTAACGATACGGAACCGGTCCGTATCTAATGTGTGCGCCGTCACGCCGCGCCCGGGGCTGTGCCCGCCGGCTGGGTGCGATGCTGCCGGCTCCGGCCATGTGTGCGCGCGAGGCTGATACCGCAGAGTCATCAATATGCCTCTCCGGTATCGCACGAGCGCAAGGGTGGTCCGCTCGGGCCGCGCCGGTTGGACGCGCCGGTGCGTACCACCACCGGATGGCGCGAGGGGCGCTTGGATACCCTCGACCGCCGCGATGCGAGGTCCACGCCATCCGGGGAGCGCGAACCGAGCGGCCCACGGCAACCCGACATACGGCACACGGGTGGACTACTTCCGCGACAACCGTCCGGCCCTGGGGTGCGTGTCCGGTCCGGGGTGTGACCGGCCGCATCCCGGTGGCGGAATCGGGGCCGGGCCGGGGGCGTTACATTATGCGGACGATCGAGTAAGAGCCCGCGCCGCCTGCTCGGGTGCGGGGCCGGGCCGCGGAATGATGGCGGGCCGCCGGTCGTTACACATGGTCGCGGCGCCGCAAGGGCACCCCCGCCCGCGAGCGTCGGATCTTTCCCCCAAGACTTTCGAGCGCCGGACGGTGCTTGCG
>NZ_JBSWCE010000051.1:0-37265 GCF_056780015.1 Micromonospora sp. R311 | reverse complement strand
CCGCGACGTCTTCGCCACCTACGGCATCTAACAAACCATGATCAAACCGGACACACCCGAACAACGCCGGGGCCGTGAGTTGAGCACACCCCGGGAAATGGGTTACCAAACACATTTTCGAATCCGTCGAAATTGCGCGCCCGGCCACGGGCGGTGGAGAGAATGTGGCGAAGGGAAGCGATAAACGGGGGGACGCATCATGGAGTTGAGGCGGCGATTGGCGCTGCTGGCGGTGAGCATCGCGGCCACACCGTTGGTCCTCGGTGGATGCACCGCAGACCGCAAACCGGGCGCGGCCGAGGGCCGGGCGGCCCCGCCGGAGTTGAGCGTGACGCCCACCGACCGCGCCCGGGACGTCCCGGTCAGCGCCGAGGTGGGCACCGCCGTCAAGGGCGGTCGGGTCACCGCCGTGCGAATCACCGACGACAAGGGCAAGGAGGTCAAGGCGGAGCCACGGGAGGACGGCTCGGGCTGGGTGCCGAGCACGACGCTGCAGCCGAAGCGGACCTACACCGCCGAGGTGACCGCCACCGGCGACTCGGGCGCCACCACCACCCGCAAGACCACCTTCACGACCATGCCCAAATCGTCGAAACCGGCGATAACCAGTACGTTGTATTTCGCCGGCAATCGGACGTACGGCACCGCCATGCCGGTAACCGTCGCGTTCGACCCGCCCATTCCGAAAGAGGCCAGGGCGGATGTCCAGCGGCGCCTGTTCGTGAAGACGGACCCGCCGCAGCCAGGGGTCTGGTCGTGGGTGTCCGACGGCAGCCAGGTCTATTACCGGGCGCCCGATTTCTGGCGACCGGGCACCACGATCAGTTTCCGGGCCGGGCTCGAGGGCCTGCCGATCGGCAAGGAGCACGTCGGTGACGCGGACCGGCGGGTCACCTCGAAGATCGGCCGCCAGGTGTCACTGGAGATCGACAACGCCACCAAGCAGATGTCGGTGCTGCGGGACGGCAAGGTCGTCCGCAAGATCCCGGTCAGCATGGGCAAGCCGAGCACGCCGACCTCCAGCGGCAAGATGGTGATCATGGAGAAGCACGAGTTCACGACGTTCGACACCCGGGGTTCGGCCGACCCTTACGTGGTCGACGTCGAGGACGCGCAGCGGCTCACCTGGGGCGGTGAGTTCATCCACGCGGCGCCGTGGTCGGTGGGGGACCAGGGCAACACCAACGTCTCGCACGGCTGCACGAACGTCTCGAACGAGGCCGCGGACTGGCTGATGGGCGTGACCCAGGTCGGTGACCTGGTCACCATCAAGGGCACCGAGGTCCAGTTGGACGAGGGCAACGGCTGGACGGCCTGGAACGTCAGCTGGGACAAGTTCGTCAAGGGCAGCGCGCTGCCCGTACCGGCCGGGCTGGGGCCGGCCCCGACCCACCTGCCGCACCCGGGCGCGGTGGCCGGGGGAACGCCGGCGCCGGTGCCGTCGGTGACCGGCGGCTGATCCAGGGGTACGCGGACCGGCCCGGCACCGTACCGGGCCGGTCCCGCGTACCCGCCGCACGTCCATCCGCCGGCGCGGTACGACGTTCAGCGCAGCGGCACCCGGGCCACCCCGGTCCCGGTGAGGCTGCCCAGCCAGAGCTGGTCGCCGTGCTGCCGGACGCCGGTGATCATGTGGTACCCGCCGCGCGGGCCGTGCAGCGTACGCAGCACCCGCCCCGCGCCGTCCACCAGCGCGACCAGGCCGTAGCGCAGCGGCTTCGGCTGCACCGCGGCCGGCAGCACCGCGACCAGCTGGCGCAGCCGGGGGTGGGGCAGCAGCCGCTCCATCGCCGGCAGCCGCGGGCTGGGCAGGGCGATCCAGTACGTCCCGTCGCCGACCCCGGTCAGGTTGTCCGGGTACGCCGGCAGGTCGGCCAGCACGGTGACCTCGCCGTCCGGCAGGGTGAGCCGGAGCAGCCGGTGGGTGGCGGTCTCCACCAGCATCAGCGCCGACTCGTCCGGGGTCAGCGCGATCCCGTTGGGGAAGTACAGCCCGTCCCGGACCACCTCGGTGCGCCCGCTGCCCGGGTGGTAGGCCAGCACCCGCCCGTTCGGCCGGTGCTCGAGCAGGTCCCGCTTCCAGTGCGAGACCGGGAAGCGGTGGGACGAGTCGGTGAAGTAGACGGTGCCGTCGCGGGCGACGGCGGCGTTGTCGGCGAGGTGGGGACGCTCCCCGAGGCCGGTCAGCTCCCGCAATGCCCCGTCCGGGGTCACCCGCAGCAACCCCCGGTACGCGTCGCAGACCACCAGGCTGGCGTCGCGCGGGTCCAGCTCGACGCCGAGCGGCCGCCCGCCGGTCTCGGCGAGCAGCCGGGGGCGGGTGCCCGGCGCGGCGTCGACCGGCCACCACCACAGCCGGCCGCCCTCGTCCCCACTGACCACCCGTCCGGCGGGGTCGACGAGCACGTCCTCCGGGCCGGTCGCGCCGGCCGGCAGGGGCAGCAGTTCGGCGGCGTCGAGCCGGTCGTCGGTCGGGGCCCACGGCCCGTCCAGCGGCGGCGGAACGGTGGCCGGTTCGCGGACGGGACGGATCAGCCAGGGCGCGCGCGGGCGGGGTACGGCCATCCGGCCATTCTCGCCCGCCGATGCCGTTCGCGTCGCCCCGACCGGCCGACTGCCGCCCGCGGCCGGGCGTCGGCGGTCATCCCTGAGGAGGAGACCGGGGACCTCGGGGTCGAACCCTGGGCGTACCCGGATTCGGTCCGCGGCAGGTCGGAACTGTCGGTGGTGGCGGCTAGATTCGTCGGCATGGGACAACGCGGCGACCGCCTGCACGTGCAGATCAGCACGGCCGACCACGCGGTGGAGGTGCGGGTGAGCGGCGAGGTCGACATCGCCACCGTCGCCGCGCTGCGGTCCGCCCTCTGGGCTGCCCCGGCCCGCTCGGTGCTGCGGCTGGATCTCTCCGGCGTGCGGGTGCTCTCGGCCGCCGGGGTGCGCGCCCTGGTCGCCGCGCACCTGCGGATCCGCGCCCGCGGCGGCGAGCTGGTGCTGGTCGGCCCCGACCCGACGGTCCGCCGGGTGCTGCGCGCCACCGGGCTGCACCGGGTCATCCCGATCGTCGAGCCGGGCGTCGACCGGGAGCTGGTGGCCTGCTGAGCGCGGCCCGACGGCGGTCGGTGCCGGCGACGGATCGCCGACCCCGACCGCGGGCTCAGGCGGTCAGCGGACGCCGAGCAGGTCGACGACGAAGACCAGGGTCTCGCCCGGCTTGATGACGCCGCCGGCGCCCCGGTCGCCGTAGCCCAGGTGCGGCGGGATGGTCAGCCGCCGCCGGCCGCCGACCCGCATGCCGGCCACGCCCTGGTCCCAGCCGGCGATGACCCGGCCGCCGCCGAGCGGGAACTCGAACGCCTCACCGCGGTTCCACGACGCGTCGAACTCGCGGCCGGTGGAGTGCGCCACCCCGACGTAGTGGACGCTGACCCGCTGACCCGGCTGGGCCTCCGGGCCCTCGCCGACGCTGATGTCCTCGATCACGAGTTCGGCCGGCGGCGCGCCCTCGATCGGACCCACCTCGGGCTTGCCCGAGCGGGCGCCTGCTGCCTGGTTCATTCGGGAGTCTCCTGCCGTACTGGTCGTGATGTCCGGTCACCGCCGATCCTGCCGGATAGTGATCCGCCGATGCCCGGCGGTCCCGCGGCCCGCGTCGCCGGCAGCCCGAGCCGCCGGCGGGCGGAGCGGAGGGGAACGGGCCGACGCGCGAACGGCTCGACGGGGGTCACCGGTGGTGACCCGTCGAGGGGGTGTGCCGGTGGCTACCGGAGCCAGCCGTACCGCTGGACGATCGGCAGTCGGGCCCACACCCGGCCGAGGCCCCAGGTGTCGCCGGCGTCGACCAGGGCGAGCACGGCGAGCACCGCGGCGTAGATGAGGTGGTCGTCCATGAACGGGTTGTTCTCGGGGGGCAGGACGGCCGTCCACATCATGACCAGCAGCAGCCCGCCGGCCGCGGCGGCGACGCGCATCCCGATGCCGAGGACGAGGGCGGTGCCGATCGCCGCCAGACCGGTCATGAAGAGCCAGTCGGCCCAGGCCGCGCCGGCGATGCCCTGGTAGAACCCCTGGAACGGGCCGGTGGCGCCGAAGGCGAGGAAGCCCTTGGTGGGGCTGCCCCCGTTGAGCCAGGCGTTCTTGGCCTCGGTGGCCAGGCCCAGGCCGAACAGCTTGTCCAGGAAGGCCCAGAGGAAGACCCAGCCCAGCGCCAGGCGGAGGCCGGCGAGCAGGTAGCGGGTCGCCCGCTCCCGGCGGGTCCCGGTCAGCGGCGTCTCGTGGCGGGTCCCGGTCACCGGTGCGCTGGTCTCGGCGGTGGTCCGCCTGATCGTCGCGGTCATTGTCTCCACGTCCCTTCCTGTGCCTCGCACCGCGCTTCCCGGTGGCATCTCCATTGGACGCCCGCTGCGGCCGGCGGGGTCAGGGCCGACCGGGCCCGACCGCACCGGGACCTTCGACCCCTGTCGCACCGGTCCGCTCGGCCTTGTGCGCACCGGTCGCGCGGCCCTGACCGACCGCGTCTGCCGGCCGTAGCGTCGCAGGTGACGGCGGCGAGGAGGTCGTGATGAGGACATGGCAGGTGGGCGACGTGATGACCCGGGACGTCGCGACGGTGGACGAGGAAACCCCGTACCGGGCGATCGTCGATGTGCTGGTCCGGCGCGGCATCAGCGCCGTGCCGGTGGTGGACCGGTTCCGTCGGGTGCTCGGCGTGGTGTCCCAGGCGGATCTGCTGCACAAGATCGAACGTGCCGGTCACCCGGACGAGCGGCGCGTCTTCCTGGGACGGCGCCGGCGCGGTGCCCGGGAGAAGGCCGACGCGCTGCTGGCCCGGGACCTGATGACGGCACCGCCGGTGACCACGTACCCCGGCGCGGGCCTGCCCGCCGCCGCCCGGCTGATGGACCGCGAGCTGGTCAAGCGGCTGCCGGTGCTGGACGACCTGGGCCGACTGGTCGGCATCGTCACCCGGGGCGACCTGCTGCGGGTGCACCTGCGCACGGACGCCGAGATCCGCGAGGACGTCGTCCAGGAGGTGCTGCGCCGGGTGCTGGCGATCCGGGACGGCCTGGTCACCGTGCGGGTCCGGGACGGCGAGGTGACCCTGGACGGCCGGTTGGACCGGCGTACCGCGGTCGAGCTGGCGGGACGGCTGGCCGGGCAGGTCAGCGGTGTGGTCCGGGTGTCGAACACGATCGCGTACGACGTCGACGACACCACCCTGGTCGAGCGGGACCGCCCGGTCACGCCGGTGGCCTGAGCGCGCCCGCGGGGCCCCGACCTCCTGTCCGGGGCGGGGCCCGGCGCGGTCCGGCGGACTTCGCCGGACCGACGCCGGTCGCCCGGCCCCTCGCCTAGGCTCGGATACGACGCGGTCCGGTGCCGTCGCCGCGCGTCACGGGTGCACAGAGCCGCTGCCACGGATGCGGAGGGCGCCGGGTGGACGAGGCGACGTTCACGGCACCGCTGTGGGCCTGGGCGGCGGTCGCCGCGGTGCTCGCCGTCATGCTCGCGGTGGACATGTTCTCGCACCGTGACGACCACGTCATCGAGCTGCGGGAGGCGCTCGTCTGGAGCGGCGTCTGGATCACCGCCGGGCTCGCCTTCGGCCTGCTGGTCTGGCTGTGGCGCGGCGGCGAGCCGGCGCTGGCCTACTACTCGGGCTACCTGCTGGAGAAGGCGCTGTCGGTGGACAACGTCTTCGTCTTCGCGCTGCTGTTCACCTACTTCCGGGTTCCCCCCGGCTACCAGCACAAGGCGCTGTTCTGGGGCGTGATCGGGGCGCTCGGCTTCCGGCTGATCTTCATCTTCGCCGGTGCGGAACTGCTGCACCGGCTGGCCTGGGTCGGGTTCGTCCTCGGTGCCTTCCTGATCTGGACCGGCTGGCGGCTGGCGGTACGCGGCGAGCCGGACGTCGACCCGGACCACAACGTGGCGGTCAAGCTGTTCTGCCGGCTGGTGCCGACCGAGCCGCGCTTCCACGGCAGCCGGTTCACCGTCCGGGTACGCGGCCGGCGGCACGCCACCGTGCTGCTGGTGGCAGTCGTCGCGGTCGAGGCCACCGACGTGATCTTCGCGATCGACTCGGTGGCCGCGATCCTGGCCATCACCACCAACACCTTCATCGTCTGGACGGCCACCGCCTTCGCCGTGCTCGGCCTGCGCAGCCTCTACTTCTGCCTGGCCGGCCTGCTGCGCCACTTCGGCTACCTGCGGTACGGGCTGGCCGTGCTGCTGGCCTTCGCCGGGTTGAAGCTGATGCTGGCCGAGACCCCGGTGGGCAAGCTGCCGGTCTGGATAACCCTGGCCGTGGTGGTGCTGACCCTCACGGTCGCCATCGGCTGGAGCGTCTTCTCCGCCCAGCGCGCCCGCCGCCGCGCCGGGGGCTGAGCCACGGTGCGCGACCGCCACCGAGGGGCCTGAGCCGCCAATGCGCGATCGCCGCCGCCGGAGGGCTGAGCCACCGGTGCGCGGGCGTGCGGCGGCGCTCACCCGGCCGGGTGCACCACCGGTCGGGCCAGCTGGGCGGCCAGCACCGCCGGTGCCTCGGCGAGCGACGGACCGTACCAGGTCAGGTGCCGTCCGGAGAGCAGGGTGCAGGGGATGCCGGGAAACGCCTCCGGCCCGTCCCCCACGGTGAACCGGTACGGCTCGTCCGGCAGCACCACCAGGTCCGGCGCGTGCGCGCGCAGCTCGTCCAGGCCCGGCCGGGGATAGCGGTCGGTGTGGTCCGCGTAGACGTTGCGCACGCCGAGCCGGCTCAGCACGTCACCGGCGAAGGTGTCGCCGCCGAGCACCACCCACGGTCTCCGCCAGACCGGCACCACGGCCCGCCGCGGCGGCGTCGCGGGCAGCTCCGCCCAGGCCCGGCGGGCGGCGACCAGCCAGTCGGGCTCCGCCGGCGCGCCCAGCTCGCCCAGCAGCGTGGCCAGCTCGTCCAGCGCCCCGTCCACCGTGCGCGGGTAGGTGATCCGCACCGGCACCCCGGCCGCGGCCAGCGCGTCCGCGTCGGCGCGGCGGTTCTCCTCCACGTTGAGCAGCACCAGATCCGGCCGCAGGGCGAGCACCCGGTCCAGGTCCGGGTACTTGCTGCCGCCGACCCGGGACACGGCCAGCCCCGCCGGGTGGGTGCACCAGTCGGTGGCGCCGACCAGCAACCCGGGCAGGGTGCGGGCCACCGCCTCGGTCAGTGACGGCACCAGTGACACCACCCGCATCCCGTACCCCCTCGTCCGCGCCCGCCCCGGTCGATCATGCCGGGCCCGCCGGCCCGGATCGGCGGCGGTCGCCGGGTTCCGCCCCGGCGGCAACCCGCGCTTCCCGGAGATCGGCGGCGGCGCGTCAGCCCGGCGGCGACGGGGTGCGCACTTGTCAGTCTTCTACAACGTTGGAATACTCGCCCCGTCCCCACCAGGAGGTTCCCGATGAGGCCCCACTCCGGTCCACCCGCGCCGCGCGCCGGGCAGCCCGACAACCGTGCCGCGTCGAGCGGCACCGACCGGTCTCCGGACGACGACGTGCCCGTCGAGGCGCTCGGCGACCTCTACCGCGACGGGATCACGGCGTGCCGGGGCGCGTTCGCCGTCGACTGGGTGGACCGGGTCGGGGAGGACATCGACGCGGCCTTCCACGAGGCGCGCGCCCGGCCCGACGGCGCGGTCGGGCGGGGCCCGGAGCGCTGGTACGTCGAGATCCACCCGGAACAGCTGCGCGGCTTCGTCGACCTGGTCACCCACCCCTGGGTGGTGGCGGTCTGCCGGGCGGTCCTCGGCCCCGACTACGAGATCGTCGAGCTGGGCTTCGACATCCCGTTCCCGGGTGCGGCCCGGCAGCCGTGGCACCGCGACTTCCCGATGCCGGAGGACACCCGCCGGCAGCGGCGGCTGACCTCGCTCGCGTTCAACCTGACCACCGTGGACACCGTGGAAGAGATGGGCCCGTTCGAGATCGCCCCGGGCACCCAGTGGGACGACGGCCGCGACTTCGACCACGAGATGTTCCCGCCGAAGGAGCGCTATCCGCGCTACGAGCGGCGCGCGGTGCGCAAGTACCCGCAGCGGGGCGACATCTCCGCGCGGTCCGCGCTGACCATCCACCGCGGCACGCCGAACGTGTCGTCGTTGGCCCGTCCGGTGCTGGTGCTCGGGGTGGACGCGCCCGGCGCCGGCAACGCCGGCCACCACGACACGGCGGTCACCCGGGGCTACTGGGAGAGCCTGCCGGAGCTCGTCCGCGCCCACCTGCCGTGCCCGGTGGTCGACACGCTGGTGCCGATCCGGCAGAAGCACACCATCGAGGGCCTGGTGATGGGCGCCGAGTGACACCCTCCGGGCGGCCGGGTGGACCGCCCGCACGGGGCGGCCCGCCGGCGGCCGTCCCCGCCGGTGGGCCGGTGGGGTCACCGCCGGGCCGCGGGCCCGGTCGCCGCGGCTGCTCAGTCGGCCCGGCCGGCCGCCGGGCCGACGCCGTCGCGCGCCGCGCGCCACTGCTCGCGGGTGAGGGCGTACTCGACCTCGCCGTGTTCGGAGCCGTCGATCGGCTCCGGCCAGTCGCCGTGGTACGAGCGCACGTGCCGCAGGCCGACCTTCTCCATCACCCGCCGCGAGGCCAGGTTCACCGCCATGGTGTTGGCGGTGACCCGCTCCACGCCCAGCTCGGCGAAGCCCTTGTCGACCAGCGCCCGGCAGCCCTCGGTGGCGAGGCCGCCGCCCCACGCCGAGCGGCGCAGCCGGTAGCCGAGTTCCACCTCGCGGACGTCGCCGTCGCGCACCGGCCGGAACTCGAACCAGCCGAGGAAACCGCCGGTGGCCCGGTCCACGGCGGCCCAGTAGCCGAGCCCCGGCGGCCGCCGGTAGAGCGCGAGGATCGCCGGCAGGGTGCGCCCGCGGACCACCTCCGGCGGGGTCGGTCGGCCGCCGGTCAGATAGCGCATCACCTCGGGGTCGCTGTCCAGGTCGACCAGCAGGTCCGCGTCGGCCGCGGTGAACGCGCGCAGCAGCAGCCGCGCGGTGGTGAGGAAGGCGGTCACCGGCTCATCCCACCGGCGCCGGCCGGCGCGGCTCAACCGATTTTGCCCGGCCCGGCGCCGGCCCTGGTGCCGCGGGTCGACTGCCGCCGGCCGGTCCCGACGCCGCGGGCGGTACCCGTCGAACCGCGCGGTCCTGCCCGGTCGGACGCACCGACGAGGCGACCACCATGATCGACGGCCTAGACTCGGGCCGGCCCACGGACGACGGATGGATCAGGCGATGACGAGCACCGGTAGTGACCACGTCTCCTGGCTGCGCGCGTTCCCGACGAACGACGGCCGGGCCCCGGTGCTCACCCGGGACGGGCAGGTCGTGCACGCCGACCGCAGGATGGGCGAGCTGGTGCAGCGCCGCCCGCCGGGGATCACCGGCCACCAGTGGAGCACGGCCATCCGGGAGAGCTTCGACTTCGTGGTCTGCGCCGGCGACAGCGGCCGGCCGCTGTTCGCCGTCGAGATCGGCCCGCCCGCGCCGGCCGGCTCCGCCGCCCAGCGCACCGAACGGATGAAGAACGCGGTCGGCGCGGCCGTCGGCCTGGAGGTGCTGCGGATCGAGTCGCCGACGCTGCGGGCCGCCGACCACGGTCGGCGGATCGTGGCGTACGTGATCGACGCGCGCGGCTACGCCGAGGGCGGCGCGCCGGGCGAGCCGGGGGAGGCGGTGGTCGGTTTCCGGGACATCCTCGGCCGGCTGCCGGACGGCCGTACCGGTCACGTCAACGATCTCGGCGCGCTGGCCCGGGCGGCGGCGGTGGAGGCGTACGTGTCGCGCCGGCTGGCCGACCCGATCGTGCGCGGGCTGCACGTGCGGTGGAAGGACGGGCCGGCCGAGGGCTGGAGCTGGGTCGAGGTGCGTCCCGGCGCCTGCCTGGTCGAGCGGGTGTCGGTGTGGGAGCACCGGTTCTCCTGCGGGGTGGACGCCGCCCGGCTCGCCGAGGACCTGGCGGCGGTCGCCGTCGGCCAGTGGCTGGCCGAGCCGGAGGGCGGCACGCCGGCCCTGGTCTCCCGGGACGAACTGCGCACCGCGATCCGCGGCCTGCGGGCGCGCGGCGACGAGCTGGAGAACGACTTCGCCTTCGACCACCTCTGCGCGGACTAGACCCCCGGGCGCGCCCGGGCGGTGCTCTTCGACCGGCTCCCCCACGGCGTCCGCACCGTCGCCGGGGCGGGCCCGCGATCGTCACCGCCGGCCCGATCGCAGCCGGTGCCCGATCGGTCGAGCTGGAAAACGCACCCACCTGGCCGGCGCCACCGCGCCATTTCCGGGCGTCCGGGTGGAGCCGTCGCCGGCCCGCCCGGCCCTTTCCGCCGGTCCCGTCGCCGGCCGCCCGGCTATGCCGCGAACCGGTCCGTCCGGCACCCGACATGGTCGCCGTGACCGGGTGTGAATTTTTGTCCGATCCGCTTTGAACCGTGTCGGCTGCCGGTTCGTACTCCTGCGGGAATGGACAGGATCTCCTCATCCGCGTCCCGGGACGTGGGAGACGGTGCGGAAAGGGCATCGTCGGTCGTCGACATGCCACCGGTCCGTCCGGACGGTTTCCGTCGGGGCGTGCCGCCTCAATTCCGTCGGTCCGCCGAGGTCACGAATCAACTACCGGATCGAGAAGGAGTGCAATTCGATGCGCAGGTCCACACGGGCGCGCCGGTCATCCGGTAACGCGCGGAGCAAGCGTCTGCTGGCCGTCGTCGGCACGCTCGCGGTCTTCGGCGGAGTGGTCGCCGTGACCCAGATCTCGTCGGCCGAGGACCGGCGGTCGAACCGGACCCGGCCGGCGGCCGCGGCCTGCGTGGCGCCCAGCCCCGGGGCGACCGCGCCGAGCGGGCGGGACGGCACCACGCGTACCTGGCAGAACGGCCGGTGGGTACGCAACCACTGGGGCGACGGCCAGCAGACGGTGGAGGAGTGCCAGGAGGTCCGGGAGGGCGAGGCGCCCAATGGCGGTTCCGCGGTCGCCTGTCCCGACGTGGCCGGCCGGCTCCCGCAGGTGCCCGCCCGGGCCCGGGCGGAGGTGGACCGCAACCTGAGCCTGCTGCAGAACCAGATCGGCGAGGCCGACCGCCGGCTGGCCGCCGAGGGCGACCGGGGCGAAGCCTTCATCCGCAACTCGATCCTGCAGCCCCTGGCCGGCAAGCGCCGGGCGACGCTGGACCGGATCACGATCGTGATGGACCGGTTCGGTCCGCGCCCGCAGGGGCTGCGTCAGCTCGCCGAGTGCCAGGTGCAGCCGACCGGCAACGGCGGCACCCCCGGTGGTGGCGACAACGGCGGCGACGACGGCGGGAACGACGGCGGCGACGACGGCGGGAACGACGGCGGCGACGACGGCGGGAACGACGGGGGCGACAACGGCGGGAACAACGGCGGCCCGGGTGCCGGGCTCGGCGTCCTGGCGAACGACTGCGACGACAGCCAGCTGCAGCCGCACGACGGCTTCCAGAACGGCAACCGCTGCGTCAGCACCGCGTTCGGCGAGGTCGGCGCCGCGGCGAACAACCCGTCGCTGCTGATCACCGACTTCCCACAGCAGGTGGGTGCGAACCAGCCGTTCACCCTCCGGGTCTCCACCCGGAACCTCATCCGCGACCGCTTCCTCGCCGCCGGTCAGGGCGGCTACTACGTGGAGAGCTCGCTGCTCAACGAGCAGGGCCTGGTCCGGGGGCACTTCCACACCGCCTGCCGGATGCTGGACAGCCTCGAGCAGCCGCCGGAGCCCCAGGAGGTGCCCGCGTTCTTCGTCGCCACCGAGGACAGCCGTGGCGGCGCCGAGCCGGACGAGGTGACCATCCAGATCCCCGGGCTGCCCGAGTCCGGCATCGCCCAGTGCGCGGTCTGGGCCGGTGACGGTTCGCACCGGATCCCGATGATGGAGCGGGCCAACCAGACCCCGGCCTTCGACGCGGTGCGCATCGAGGTCAACTGATCGACCGGGTGGCCGGGGCGGTGCGGGGCGTACGTCCCCGTACCGCCCCGGCGGCGACCGCCGGTTGCCGTTACGGCCGACCCGGCCGGTGGCTCCGGAGCACAGCAGGAAGCGGGGTCGGGCGTCGGCCCGACCCCGCCGCGGGACCCGGTCCCGCCTCCGCTCAGCGGTTCTTGTACGCCTCGACGACCTCGACCGGGATCCGGCCCCGCTCGGAAATCTTGTAGCCGTTCTTGGCGGCCCATTCGCGGATGGCGCGGTTCTGCTCGCGATCCATTCCCGCGCCGCCGGTTCCGCCCGCCCGGCGGGGCGCCCGGCCGGTGTCGACGGCGCCCCGGCCGATGCGCCGGCCGGCGCTGATGTAGGCGTCCAGCGCCTTACGGAGGACTCCCGCGTTCTCGTCGGAGAGGTCGATGGTGTATGCCACGCCGTCGAGACCGAACTCGACCGTCCGGTCGGCCTTTCCGCCGTCGAGATCGTCGGTCAGCACCGTGATTACTTTTCTTGCCATCGCCGATTACTCCCTGTGTGCGGCGGGGTGTGGTCAAAGTTTGACCCATCCCGCGGCATATCCGCAACAATTCCGCCGTTTTCATTTCGGCGGGTCGCGTTTCCGCGAAAAGCGAAGCGGCGGGAAAGAGGTCCGTTCACTCACCGAGCAGACCGGCGTGGCCGGCGAGCGCGGCGGCCTCCGCCCGGCTGGACACCCGGAGTTTGCGCAGCAGCGCGGCCGTCATGCGTTTGACGGTGCGTTCCGAGACGTGCAACTGGTCGGCGATCTCCAGCGTGCTCCGCCCGGCCGCGATCGCCTGGAGCAACCGCCGCTCCTCGCCGTCGAGGTCGACCGGGGTGGTGCGGGACGGCCGGAGCAGCGCCCGCAGCAGGTCGCTCGGCAGCACCGCCCACCCGTCGAGGATGGCCAGCAGCGGCGGCAGCAGTTCCTCCGGCTCGGCGCTCTTGGGCAGGAAGCCCTCGGCACCGGCCCGCAGCGCGTCCAGCGCGGGCGCGGGGTCGTCGCTGCCGGACATCGCCACCACCCGCACCCGCGGGTTCGTCCGGCGGATCGCGGCCACCGCCCGGATCCCGCCGGGCGGGGGCATGTGCAGGTCGACCAGGGCCAGGTCCGGCAGGCACCGGCTGACCAGCGAGGCGGCCGCCGACGCGTCGCCGGTGGAGCCCACCACCTCGGCCCGGCCGCCGGTGGTGGCGGGGAGCAGCAGCTCCAGCCCCCGGACGAAGAGCGGATGGTCGTCCACCACGGCCAGCCGGAGGGTGGGGGAGCTGAGCATGTCTGGTCCCTTCCCTGGCGGGTACCGATCATGCGGCGGTGGCCGGTCGAGGGGGAGGCGGACGGATGCGCGGACGGCACGGGTTGCAGGGGTTGATGCGGGGGCTTCGACGCAGCGGCCCGGGTGGGCCGCCCGGCCCGGCCGACCCGGAGCTGCTGCTGCGGGTGCTCTGCCACGAGTTCCGCACCCCGGTCAGCACCCTCACCTCGCTGACCCGGGCCCTGGCCGACGACCGCCGCGAGTTGACCGGCGACGACCGGCGGGCGATCAGCGAACTCGCCCGCGACCAGGCCGTACACCTGCAGGACCTGCTCCGGGACGCGGCGGCCAGCACGGGCGCCCTGACCCTCGCGGCGCAGCCGGAGGTGACGACCGCGCCGCTGGCGGAGATCCTCCGCGGGGTCGCCGTCCTGGTGCCCGAGCACCGGCGGCGGGTGCGGGTCACCCGCCGGGCCGGCGGCTGCCCGGTGCCCGAGCGCCGGACCCGGCAGGTGCTGGAGAACCTGGTGCAGAACGCGCTGCGGCACGGGCCGGCCGAGGGGCGGATCGGCGTCTACGCCTCGCTGCGCCGCGCCGGGCTGAGCATCCTGGTCGCCGACGAGGGTCGGGTGGACGCCGCGCTGCTCGCGGCGCTGCGCCGGCCCGTGCCCGCCGCCGGGATGTCCGGCCTGGGGCTGTGGATCGTCCGGCGGTTGGTGGCCGCCGACGGTGGCCGGGTGCGGGTGCACCGGCTGCGGCCGCGCGGCGTGGCGCTGGAGGTGCTGCTGCCCGGGGTCGGTCCGACGACCTGACCCGACGGGGCCGCCGGTTGGCCCGGGCGGGTCAGCGGCGGGGGAACTGCCCTCGGTACCGAACCAGTGGCACCGAGGAGGACCCGTGTTCAGCCACATCAAGGACCTGCAGTTCGAGGCCAAGCCGGACGGCCCGGACGCCGCGTTCGCCCGCCGGCTCCAGGAGATCCTGGGCGGCAAGTGGGGCGAGATGACCGTCGCCAACCAGTACCTCTACCAGGGCTGGAACTGCCGGCTGCCCGGCAAGTACAAGGACCTGCTCCTCGACGTGGGCACCGAGGAGATGGGCCACGTCGAGATGATCGCCACCATGATCACCCGGCTGCTGGAGAACGCGCCGCTGTCGCTGCAGGAGGCCGCCGACGACAACCCGATGGTGGGGGCGATCTACGGCGGGTCGAACCCGGCGCACTTCATCCACGGCGGCGGTGGGGCGCTGCCCACGGACAGCAACGGCGTGCCGTGGAACGCCGCCTTCATCACCGCCAGTGGCAACCTGATGGCCGACTTCCAGCTCAACGTCACCGCGGAGGCGCAGGGCCGGCTCCAGGTCTCCCGGCTGTTCAACATGACCGACGACCCGGGCGTCAAGCAGATGCTGCGCTTCCTGCTGGCCCGCGACACCATGCACCAGAACATGTGGCTGGCGGCCATCGAACAGCTCAAGGAGGACGGCCTGGAGGAGATGCCGGTGCCGGACGCCTTCCCCGACTCGAAGGAGTTCACCGAAAAGTTCAGCTACACCTACCTCGACTTCTCGCCCGGCGGCGACGCGGCCGAGGGGCGCTGGGCCTCCGGGCCGGCGCCCGACGGCAAGGGCGAGTTCCGCTACGACCACAGCCCGCGCGCGCACGCGCCCGAGCCGGTGCTCCCGCCCGGCGACCCGCGGCTGTACGGCACCAACCCGGGTGTCGCCGGCGGCGTCGTCAACAAGGTCAAGAGCAAGCTCACCTGACGCCGCACCGCCGGACCGTCCGCGAGCGGCGGACGGTCCGGCGGCGCCCGTACCCGGAGGAGGTGTGCCGTGACCGAACTCGTGCTCCGCCCGCTCGCGGACGCGTTCATGCAGGTGGGCGTCTACGTCGCGGTGCTGGTCGCGCTCTTCGGCTGGCTGCGCTGGCGCTACGGCGACCGGGTCACCGACGGGCTGACCCGCCGTCGCCGGCTCGGCCCGCTGGTCGGTGCGCTGCTCGGGGCCAGCCCGGGCTGCGGCGGGGCGATCATCCTGATGCCGCTCTACGCCCGGGGGAAGGTCTCCTTCGGCACCGTGGTCGCCGCGCTGGCGGCCACCATGGGCGACTCGTCCTGGGTGGTGATCGCCTGGAACCCGCTCTTCGCGCTCCAGATCCACCTGCTGCTGTTCGCGGTCGGCCTGGTCACCGGCTACGTCGTCGACGCGCTCGGCATCGACCCCGCCCGCGCCGCGCGGGGCCGTCCCGCGGTCGCCCCGGCCGCCGCCGTGGCCGCCGCGCCGGCCGGGCTGGCCGCGGCCGGCGGACCCGACCTCGCCGGTACCCGCCGGCTGCTCGGCGGGCTGCTGCCCCGGGTGCCGGCGTCCACCGCGTTCTGGGGGCTGACCACGCCGGCGTTCCTGGTGTCGGTGCCGGTGGTCTTCCAGGTGGTCGACCCGGGGGTGCTGACCGGCTGGCTCGGTGGCGTCGACCCGTACCTCGCGCTGGGCGTGCTCGGCACGCTGACCGCCATGCTGATCTTCGCCGCCGGGCGGGGGCGGCTGGCCGACGACACCCTGGAGACCGCCCAGGCCCGGTCGTTCCGGGAGACCCTGCGGCGCAGCGCGCACGAGGCGTCCTTCGTGACGGTCTGGGTGGCGGTGGCGTACCTCGCCTGGCAGGTGATCACCACCAGCACCGGCTTCGACGGCTCGGAACTCGCCCTCACCGGGATCTTCGGCGTGCTGGTCGGCGCGGCGGTCGGGCTCATCCCGGGCTGCGCCGTGCAGATCGTCTTCACCGGCCTCTACGTCAGCGGCGGACTGCCGCTGCCCACCCTGGTGGCCAACGCGATCAGCCAGGACGGCGACGCGCTGATCCCGCTCGCCGCGATGCGCCGGCACTCCGCCGCGCTGGCCACCGTGATCACCACCATTCCGGCGGCGGCCGTCGGCGCCGGCCTGCTGCTCCTGCTCTGACCACACGAACCGGAAGGGGAACCCGATGCCATCCGCCGCGCGCACCGAGGAGACCTGGCCGCTGCCGGTCGCCCGGGCCCGGGCCAAGCTGCTCGTGTTCACCACGCTGACCGTGGTCGCCGGGCTCGCCGGGATGCCCGGCGCGACCGTCGCCGCGCTGGCCCTGATCAGCCTGGCGATCCCGCTCGCGGTCGTCCTCGCCGGGGGCGCGGGGCTGCTGCGGGACGTGCTCCGCACACCCGCCCGCCCGACGCCGGACCGTGGTCTGGGTCACACACCGGAACAAGGGGAACGCTTTGTTACTTGAGCGAGACAGGCTCAAGACAACGCGATAGCAGGTGTTCGATGGCAACTCTTCCGGTACTTCCGCTGACCGACGCCGTGCTCCTGCCCGGCATGGTCATCCCGGTGACCCTCGACCCGACCACCCAGGCCGCCGTGGACGCGGCCCGCGCCACCGGCGACCGCAAGCTGCTCGCCGTGCCCCGCCTCGACGGCGAGTACGGCCCGGTCGGCGCGGTGGCCACCATCGAGAAGGTCGGCCGGCTGCCCAGCGGCGAGCCCGCCGCCGTCATCCGCGGCCTGTCCCGGGCGCGGATCGGCTCGGGCGTGCCCGGGCCCGGCGCCGCCCTCTGGGTCGAGGCGGCCGAACTGCACGAGCCCGCCCCCGCCGGCCGGGCCCGGGAACTCGCCCGCGAGTACCGCGCCCTGATGACCTCGGTGCTCCAGCAGCGCGGGGCCTGGCAGGTCATCGACGCGATCGAGCGGATGACCGACCTGTCCGAGCTGGCCGACTCGGCCGGCTACGTCTCCTGGCTCAGCCTTGCCCAGAAGACCGAACTGCTCGCCGCGCCGGACGTCACCGCCCGGCTGGAGCTGCTCGTCGGCTGGGTCCGGGACCACCTGGCCGAGCAGGAGGTCACCGAGCAGATCAACAACGACGTCCGCGAGGGGCTGGAGAAGTCCCAGCGGGAGTTCCTGCTCCGCCAGCAGCTCGCCGCGATCCGCAAGGAACTCGGCGAGGACGAGCCGGACGGCTCGGCCGACTACCGGGCCCGGGTCGAGGCCGCCGACCTGCCGGAGAAGGTCCGCGAGGCGGCGCTGCGCGAGGTCGGCAAGCTGGAGCAGGCCAGCGACGCCTCCCCGGAGGCGGGCTGGATCCGCACCTGGCTGGACACCGTGCTCGAGATGCCGTGGAACACGCGTACCCAGGACAACACCGACCTGGCCGCGGCCCGCGCCGTGCTCGACGCCGACCACGCCGGCCTGGCCGACGTGAAGGACCGCATCCTGGAGTACCTCGCGGTGCGCAACCGCCGCGCCGAGCGCAACCTCGGCGTGGTCGGCGGGCGCGGCTCCGGCGCGGTGCTCGCCCTCGCCGGCCCGCCCGGCGTCGGCAAGACCAGCCTCGGCGAGTCGATCGCCCGGGCGCTGGGGCGCAACTTCGTCCGGGTCAGCCTGGGCGGCGTGCGGGACGAGGCCGAGATCCGCGGCCACCGGCGCACGTACGTCGGAGCGCTGCCCGGCCGGATCGTCCGGGCGCTGCGCGAGGCCGGCTCGATGAACCCGGTGGTGCTCCTCGACGAGGTGGACAAGCTGGCCGCCGGCTACGCCGGTGACCCGGCCGCCGCGTTGCTGGAGGTGCTCGACCCGGCGCAGAACCACACCTTCCGGGACCACTACCTGGAGGTCGACCTCGACCTGTCCGACGTGCTCTTCCTGGCCACCGCGAACGTGGTGGAGACCATCCCCGGCCCGCTGCTGGACCGGATGGAACTGGTCACCCTGGACGGGTACACCGAGGACGAGAAGGTGGCCATCGCCCGGGACCACCTGCTGCCCCGGCAGCGGGAGCGGGCCGGGCTGACCGCCGACGAGGTGACCGTGGCCGACGAGGCCCTCGCCCGGATCGCGGGGGAGCACACCCGCGAGGCCGGCGTACGGCAGCTGGAGCGGGCGCTCGCCAAGATCCTGCGCAAGGTGGCGGTGGCCCTGGCCACCGACCCGACGCCGGTCCGGGTGGACACCGGCAACCTGGCCCGCTACCTGGGCCGGCCGAAGTTCACCCCGGAGTCGGCGGAGCGGACCGCCGTGCCCGGCGTGGCCACCGGCCTGGCGGTCACCGGCGCCGGCGGCGACGTGCTCTTCATCGAGGCGACCAGCATGGAGGGTGAGCCGGGGCTGACCCTCACCGGCCAACTCGGCGACGTGATGAAGGAGTCCGCCCACATCGCCCTGTCCTACCTGCGCTCCAACGGGCGCCGGCTCGGGCTGGACCCGAACGCCCTGGCCGGGCGGCGGATCCACCTGCACGTGCCGGCGGGCGCGGTGCCCAAGGACGGCCCCAGCGCCGGCATCACCATGGTCACCGCCCTGGCGTCGCTGGCCAGCGGCCGGCCGGTCCGCCCCGAGTTCGGGATGACCGGCGAGGTCACCCTCTCCGGGCGGGTGCTGCCCATCGGCGGGGTGAAGCAGAAGCTGCTCGCCGCGCACCGGGCCGGTCTGACCGAGGTGATCATCCCGGCCCGCAACGAGCCGGACCTGGACGACCTGCCCACCGAGGTCCGGGAGGCGTTGACCATCCACACCCTGGCCGACGTCGCCGACGTGCTCGCCCTGGCGCTGCGCCCGGCCGAGGTCGACACGGAGTCGCTGGACGGACCGGCGCTCGCCGCCGCCTGAGCCTGCCGAAAGCGTGCTCCGGCGCAGCCGCGTCGTAGCCGGTGCACGTGGGGCCCCTGTCGTCGGAACGGACGACAGGGGCCCTGTGCTAAGCGGTGGCGCCGGTGCGGCCGAGCCCGAGCCCGCGCGCACAACGGGCCATGGCTTGCGACAGCCGGGCGGGCGCCGAGTCCGGCGCGGGAATCCGCACCGGACGGACCCGGCCGTTGTGCAGCGCGGTGAACCGCCACCCGGCGGCCGTTCGCACGGCGACCAGGGTCTGCCGGGACAGCCGGCGGCGCGGCAGGCGCGAACGCCAGGGCATCAGCACCGAGCCGGTGCCGTGCACGATCGCCACGTCGGCCGTCACCGCCCGGATCGACTCCACCTCGCCGACCAGCGCAGACCCGGCGAGGACGCCCCGGAACAGCCGGTCGTGCGCCTCCTGCATCGGCGCCCGGCCGGTCGCCCGGGTGCCGTCGTACGACACGTAGTCGGAGTCCTCGGTGAAGCAGGCGCCGTAGGCGACCGCGTCGTTGTCGGTCCACGCCCGTAGCAGCCGGTCGAAGAGCTCGCGGATCTCCCTGCGGTCGTCCTCGGTCATGGTCACTCCCTGCTAAAGTTCGACTGTCGAAATCTAAGCTAGCAGGAAGATTCGAATGTCGAAAAGTGAGCTGGTGCACCGGGTGGCTCGGGAGATCCGGCTGCTGCAGCAGAGCTTCGACGCCTTCGACGAGGCGGTTGCCGGCCGGCTGGGGATCAACCGGACGGATCTGCGGGCGCTGGACGTCGTCCTCGGCCGTGGACCGGTGACAGCCGGCGAGTTGACGGCGGCGCTGCGGGTCAGCCCGGCGGCCACCACCACGGTCATCGACCGGCTGGAACGAGCCGGCCTGGTGGCGCGTACCCGGGACGCGGCCAACCGGCGCCGGGTGCTGGTCGAGGCGACCGAGGCGGCCCGGGCGGCCGAGCGGAGGATCTACCGGCCGGTCGGAGAGGCCGGCCTGCGGGCGCTGACGCGGTACGACCACCGGCAGCTCGAGACGATCGTGGACTTCCTCACCACCGCTCGCGCCGTGCAGCAGGAGCACGCCGAACGGGTGACCGAGGAGCCGGCCGACTGACCGCTGCCCGGACGCGACGAGGCCCCCACCCGCAACGGCGGGGGCCTCGTCGGTACGTCAGCGCCGGTCGCGCCGGTCACCGAAGTCCCGGTCCCGGCGCTCGCGCCGGTCGGCGCCGTCGAAGCGGCGCTCGCCGCCCCCGTCACCGTCACGATCCCGCCGTACGGTCGCCTTGCGGCCCTTGATGGTGCTGCCGCGCAACCCGGCGATCACCTCGTCGGCCACCGCGTACGGGACCTCGACCAGGGAGAACCGGTCGGCGATCTCGATCGAGCCGATGTCCCGGCCGCTCACCCGGGTCTCGCCGGTGATCGCACCGACCAGGTCCTGCGGGCGCACCCCGGCCCGCCGGCCCAACCCGATGAAGACCTGGGTGGTGCCGCCCGGGCGGGGCCGCCCGGCGCGCCGCTCGCCCCGGCCGCCCTCCGGCCGCCCCTCCCGCGCGCCGCGCAGCGGGACCTGCGGGATCTCCTCCTCGTCGTCCGCGCCGGGCGAGGTCGCCTCGTGTGCCAGCCGCACCGCGGCCAGCGCCACCTCGACCAGGTCGAACTCGTCGGTCAGCGACTCCACGATGGCCCGGAACGGGTCGAGGTCGTCCTCCAGCAGGCTCTCCCGCAGCGCGGCCTGGGTCAGCTCCAGCCGCCGGGTCCGCAGGTCGGCCACGGTGGGGATCTTGTCGATGGTGATCCGCTGCCCGGTGACCCGCTCGATGGTCTTGAGCATCCGGTGCTCGCGCGGCTCGGCGAGGGTGATCGCCACGCCCTCCCGCCCGGCCCGGCCCACGCGGCCGATCCGGTGCACGTACGACTCCGGCGCCGACGGCACGTCGTAGTTGACCACGTGGGTGAGCTGCTCGACGTCCAGGCCCCGGGCCGCCACGTCGGTGGCCACCAGCAGGTCCGCGGTGCCCGACCGCAGCCGGCCCATCACCCGGTCGCGCTGCTCCTGGCTCATCCCGCCGTGCAGCGCCTCGGCCCGGTAGCCGCGCCCGTTCATCGTCTCGGTGAGCCGGTCGACCTCCTCCCGGCTGCGGCAGAAGACGATCGCGGCGGTGGGCGACTCGACGTCCAGCACCCGGCCGAGCGCCGCCGGCTTGTGCCCCCGGGCGACGATGTACGCGCTCTGCCGCACCCGGGGCGCCTCGCCGGCCACCGGCTGCTCCCGGGCGATCAGGATGCGCACCGGGTCGGTGAGGTGCTGCCGGGCCATCCCGTCGATGCGGGCCGGCATGGTCGCCGAGAAGAGCACGGTCTGCCGCTGCGCGGGCGCGTGCTCCAGGATCGCCTCGATGTCCTCCGCGAAGCCCATGTCGAGCATCTCGTCGGCCTCGTCCAGCACCACGCTGGCCAGCCCGCCCAACCGCAGGGTGCCCCGGGCGATGTGGTCCAGCGCCCGGCCGGGGGTGGCCACCACCACGTCCACCCCGCTGTCCAGGGCGCGCAGCTGCCGGCCGATCGGCTGGCCGCCGTAGATGGGCAGCACCCGGGCGCCCAGGTCCTTGCCGTACCGGTGGAACGCCTCGGACACCTGCACGGCGAGTTCCCGGGTCGGCACCAGCACCAGCGCCACCGGGTCGTCGCCGCGTTGCGACGGCATCCGCTGCAACAGCGGCAGCGCGAAGGCGGCCGTCTTGCCGGTGCCGGTGGCCGCCTGACCCAGCAGGTCCCGCCCGGTCAGCAGCTGTGGGATCGCCTCCCGCTGGATCGGGGTCGGCTCCTCGTAGCCGAGCGCGGCCAGCGCGCCGAGCAACTCGTCGCGGAGCCCGAGCTCCGCGAAGCCGCTCGCGTCCTCGGTGCCTGGGTCGGTGGGATGGGTCTCTGCGGGTGCCGAACTCATGCGGTAAGCCTTTCATCACCACCTTCCGCCCGCTGCGCCGACCGGCACAACCCGGCGCCGGGTCCACCGTTTCCGGCCGGCCCGGCGCCCTCCGCGGCCGGGTCACCCGCCGCCGGAGGGCCGCTGGGTGACCCGGGCCGCGTCCGGTCACGCGGTCAGGATGGCGAGGACGACCGTGCCGGCGACCACCGCGTCGAGCACGGCGCACCACTCGGCGTAGCCGCGCGGCACGACCTCACCGCGGCGGTGGTGCAC
Source organism: Micromonospora sp. R311 (assembly GCF_056780015.1). Classification (NCBI taxonomy): domain Bacteria; kingdom Bacillati; phylum Actinomycetota; class Actinomycetes; order Micromonosporales; family Micromonosporaceae; genus Micromonospora; species Micromonospora sp. R311. The sequence goes on along the minus strand of NZ_JBSWCE010000051.1, from coordinate 15,214 downwards.
CACGTCCCAGGCGGCGTGGGCGAGCCAGCCGAGCGCCACCAGCCAGGCGGCGGCCCGGCCGCCGACCGTGACCGCGACCAGCGCCAGCGCCGACCAGGCGGCGAGCCCGGCGAGCTGCCGGCCCAGCGCGCCCGGCTCCCGCAGCTGCCGCCGGTACGCGCCGATGAGCAGGTAGCCGGCGGGCAGCACCAGCAAGGTCCACGGGCTGAGCACCGTCGGCGACACCCAGCTGTCGACCGTCATCAGCAGGGCCAGCCCGGTCGGCCAGCGCCGGACCACCGCCGCCACCGCCGGGTGCCGCCGGGGCGCCGGGCCGGCCGCCGTGTGCCGGTGCCGCAGCGCCACCAGCACCATCGCCGGCACCATCAGCAGGTGCCCGCCGAGCATCAGGGCGTCGGCGGGGAGCAGCCCCGCCCGGTACGGCGCGAACAGCAGCAGGAACGGGACGTACATCGCCGCCGCCATCTCGGCGGTGGCGGTCCAGGAGTGCCGGCGGTACCGCATCCAGACCGTCATGCCGACGGTCATGTCGGTCGCCATCACCAGCGCCGCGACGTCCGGCCGGGCCAGCACGGCCGCGAGCCCGAGCGGGGCGCCGGCCACCTCCCACACCGGACCCAGCAGCAGCATCCCGGCGATCATCGCGAGCGCCATCTCGCCGAGGTGCCGCAGCAGCTGCCGGGCGCCGCCGGCCGGACGGGCGATGGGCGACGGAACGGGGACCATCGGGTGGTCCGTCAGGGTCTGTCTCATGCCCTCGACCCTGCCGGCGCCGGCGCACCGGGCGACAGGCGCGCGCGTCACCTGATTCCCGTGCGGGCCGCACGGTCCGACCGTGACGATCGCACGGGTGAACCGGGCGGTGGGCCGCTCTAGGATCTGCTCCGTGGCGCAGCAGGCGGCGGTACCCCGGGCGGACCGGCGGCTGCGCCGCGCCCGGTTCGCCACCCTGCTCTCCCTGGCCACCGGGATCTGGGCCAGCCTCGTGCTGCCCGCGGTCGGCGTGCTGCGGGAGCCCGACCCGGCACGCGCCGGGCTCGGCGCGGTGGGGGTGCTCGCCTTCGCCGCCGCCCAGTGCGCCGTGCTGTACGCGGCCGCGACACCGTGGCTGGCGCAGCGCCGCCGCCGGCGGTTCCAGCTGTGCCTGGCCGGGGCGGCGGTGCTGAGCGTCCCGCTGGTCGGGCCGGTCGCCGCCGGGCAGTGGCCCACCTGGGCGTGGCTCGGCGCCTCGCTGGTCGGCACGGCGCCGCTGCTGGTCCGGCCCCCGGCCGCGCTGGCGGTGGCGGCGCTGACCGTCGCGGTCGCCCTCGGGGTCGCCGGCTGGACCGGGGGCTCGGTCGGGCGGCACCTGGCGGTGACCGGCGGGGTGGGGGCCGGCATCGCCGTGGTGAACTGGTTCCAGGTCTGGTTCTGGGACCTGCTCGTCGAGGCCCGGCAGGGCCAGGCCGCCCGGGCCCGGCTGGCCGCGGCCGAGGAGCGGCTGCGCCTCTCCCGGGAGGTGCACGACGTGCTCGGGCACCACCTGACGGTGATCGCGTTGAAGGCCGAGCTGGCCGCCCGGCTCGCCCCGACCGACCCCGGGCGGGCCGGCCGGGAGGCCACCGAAGTGCAGCGGCTGGCCGCCTCGGCGCTCACCGAGGTACGCGCCACCGTGCACGGCTACCGGAGCGTCGACCTGGGCGAGCAACTCACCGCCGTCGCCGAGGTGCTGCGCTCGTGCGGCGTACGCTGCACCACCCCGGCTCCACCGGCCGACCTGCCGGTGCGGGTGGCCGCCGAGCTGGCCGCGGTGCTGCGCGAGGCGAGCACCAACGTGCTGCGGCACAGCCGGGCCGGCTGGTGCCGGATCGAGATCACCCGGGAGGACGGCGTGGCCAGGATGACGGTGACCAACGACGGCGCCGCCGACCGCGGCCCGGACGAGCGGAGCAACGGCCTGCGCGGGCTGGCCGACCGGCTCGGCGCGGTCGGCGGCCGGCTGCGGGTCCGGCGGGAGGACACCGTGTTCACCCTGGAGGCCACCGTGCCGGCGACGTCATGATCCGGGTCCTGCTCGCCGACGACGAGGAGCTGATCCGGGTGGCGGTGGCCGCCCTGCTCGGCCTGGAGCCCGACCTCGATGTGGTGGCGCAGGCCGCCGACGGCCCGGCGGCGGTGACCGCGGTGCTGGCCCACCGGCCGGACGTGGCCGTGGTGGACCTGGAGATGCCGGGCCTCAGCGGCATCCAGGTCGCCGCCGAGGTCACCCGGGCCCGGCCCGAGTGCGCGGTGGTCCTGCTGACCGGCCACGGCCGGCCGGCGCACCTGCGCCAGGCGCTCACCGCCGGGGCCCGGGGCTTCCTGCCCAAGGGCGCGCCGGGCGGCGCGCTCGCCGACGTGATCCGCCGGGTGCACGCCGGCGGCCGGTACGTGGACCCGTCGCTGGCCGCCGACGCGCTCACCCTGCCCGAGTGCCCGTTGACGCCACGCGAGCTGGAGACGCTGCGACTGGCCGAGTTCGGCGCGCCGGTCGCGGTGATCGCCCGGCGCACCCACCTGGCCGCCGGAACGGTCCGCAACCACCTGGCGGCGAGCGTGCAGAAGCTGGGCGCGGCCGACCGGGCCGAGGCGGTGCGGATCGCCCGCGAGGCCGGCTGGCTTTAGCACCGCTCGACCGCGACACCCGGCTAGCCTGGCGGCCGTGCGTACGGTCGAACTGCTCTGTTCCCCGACCCTGGAGCGGGCGGTGCGCACCGCCTGGGACCGGCTGGCCGCCGCCGGACTGCCCAGCCTGGCCCGCAACACCCACCCGACCAACCGGCCGCACCTGACCCTGGCCGCGGCCGACGACTTCCCGCCCGGCGCGGTGGCCCGGCTGGCCGCGTTGCTCGACGGCGCGCTGTCGCTGCCGGCGCGGCTCGGTGAGGTCGCCGTGCTCGACGGCAGCGCGCCGCTGGTCTGGCTGGTCCGCCCGGACGCCGAGCTGACCGCGTTGCACGCGGCGGTGTGGCGCGTCCTCGCCGACGCCGACGGGCGCAACCCCTGGCACGCGCCGCCGCGCTGGCGCCCCCACCTGAGCCTGGCGCTGCGGTTCCGCGACGCCGACGCCGGCCTGGCCCGGGCGGTGGTCGGCGATGCCCGGCCGGCGGGGGCGTTCGTCGCGGCGCGCAGCTATCACGGCGCCACCCGCACCACCCACCCGCTCGGCGCGGCGACCCCCGGCTGATCGGCCGGGGGAACGACGATCGGCGGATCCAGCCGTTCCGATCTTTTGCGGCGGCGTTCCGCGCGGTTTAATGCTCGGTAACTTGTGGCGCACGCCACAGTCGAGCCCCCGGGAGCGCCGGCCATGCTGCAGGTGCGCAACCTCGAGGTCGTCTACGACGACGTGATGCTGGTGCTCCGCGGCCTGAGCATCACCGTCCCGCCGGGCGGGATCGTCGCGCTGCTCGGCGCCAACGGCGCCGGCAAGACCACCCTGCTGCGGGCGATCACCGGCCTGCTCGACATCCACCACGGCGAGGTGGTCCGCGGTGAGGTCACCCTGGACGGTCAGCCGCTGCACCGGCTGCGTCCGGCCGCGATCGTGCGGCGCGGCGTGGCGCAGGTGATGGAGGGGCGGCGGATCTTCGGCGAGCTGACCGTGGAGGAGAACCTGCGCCTGGGCGGGCACACCGACCCGCGCCGGATCCCGGCCCGGCTCGACGAGGTGTTCGAGCTCTTCCCGGTGCTCGCCGAGCGGCGCCGCCGCCCCGCCGGCTACCTCTCCGGCGGCGAGCAGCAGATGCTGGCGATGGGCCGGGCGTTGATGGCCGGGCCGCGCTACCTGCTGCTGGACGAGCCCAGCCTGGGCCTCGCGCCGCGCCTGGTCGAGCAGGTCCGCGAGCTGATCGTCCGGATCAACGCCGCCGGCACGGGGGTGCTGCTGGTCGAGCAGAACGCCGCCATGGCGCTCTCCGTCGCCGCGCACGGCTACGTGCTGGAGACCGGGCGGGTGGTGCTCGACAAGCCGGCGGCGCAGCTGCTCGCCGACGACGACGTCCGCGAGTTCTACCTCGGGCTGCACGCCGGCGCCGACGCCGGCCGGCGCTCCTTCCGCGAGGTCAAGCACTACCGGCGACGGAAGCGGTGGTTGTCGTGACCGACGAGATCCTGCGCTTCACCGACGTGCGGCTGAGCTTCGCCGGGGTCCGGGCGATCGACGGGGTGAGCTTCACCGTCGGCCGGCAGGAACTGTTCGCCGTCATCGGGCCGAACGGCGCCGGCAAGACCTCGATCTTCAACGTGCTCTCCGGGGTCTACCGGCCGCAGTCCGGCCGGGTGGTCTTCGACGGCGTCGACCTGGTCGGCCGGCGGCCGCACGAGATCGCCGCGCTCGGGCTGGCCCGCACCTTCCAGAACGTCGAGCTCTTCGCCAACCTCACCGTGCTGGAGAACCTGTTGCTCGGCCGGCACCACCACATCCGGTACGGGCCGCTGTCGGCGGTGCTCTGGCGCGGCCGGGCCCGCCGCGAGGAACTGGCCGCCCGGGCCGCCGTCGAGGAGATCGTCGAGTTCCTGGAGCTGGAGCAGTGGCGGCGGATGCCGGTCGGGCTGCTGCCGTACGGGGTGCAGAAGCGGGTGGAACTCGGCCGGGCGCTGGCCATGGAGCCGAAGCTGCTGCTGCTCGACGAGCCGGTCGGCGGGATGAACCTCGAGGAGACCGAGGACATGGCCCGCTACATCCTCGACGTCCGGGAGGAACTGGGCGTCCCGGTGGTGCTGGTCGAGCACGACATGGGCCTGGTGATGGACCTCGCCGACCGGGTGCTGGTGGTCGACTTCGGACAACCGGTGGCCACCGGCGCCCCGGCCGAGATCCAGCACCACCCCGACGTGATCCGCGCCTACCTGGGGGAGGTGACCACCACGTGAGCGCCACCACCGCGCCGACCGGGACGCCGGCCACGGACACCGCCGGCGCCGCCGCCCCGACGATCGCCGCCCGGGTACGCGACCGCGCCCGGGCCACCCCCGACCGGGTGGCGCTGCGGGAGAAGGTCCGGGGGATCTGGCAGGAGGTGACCTGGGCGGCGTACTGGGACACCGTGCGGACCGTGGCGCACGGCCTGCTCGCCCTCGGGGTGGGCCCGGGGGAGCGGGTGGCGGTGCTGGCCGAGAACCGGCGCGAGTGGCTCTGGACCGACGTGGCCACCGTCGCCGTCCGGGGCGCCACCGTCGGGCTCTACCCGACCAACCCGGCCGCCGAGATCGGCTACCTGCTGGCGCACTCCGGGGCTCGGGTGCTCGTCGCCGAGGACCAGGAGCAGGTCGACAAGGCGCTCGCGGTGCTCGACGACTGCCCCGAACTGGACCGCGTGATCTACCTGGAACCGCGCGGCATCCGGGGCCGCTACCGGCACCCCGCGCTGCTGCACTGGGACGACTTCCTGGCCCTCGGCGCCGCCCACCGGCTCGCCCACCCCGAGCTGGTGTCCGAGCTGATGGCCGCCGCCACCCCCGCCGACCTGGCCACCCTGATCTACACCTCCGGCACCACCGGCCGGCCCAAGGGCGCGATGCTCACCGTCGCCAACGTGGACTTCGCGGTGCGGACGGTCGCCGAGGGCGGCGGCCTCGCCCAGCCCCCGCCCGGCCCGGACGACCTGCTCCTGTCCTACCTGCCGCTCTGCCACGTCGCCGAGCGGGTCTTCACCACCTGGAGCAGCGCCGGCGCCGGGGTGCAGGTGAACTTCGCCGAGTCGGTCGCCACCGTGCCGGCGAACCTGCGCGAGGTGCAGCCCACCATCCTGTTCGGGGTGCCGCGGATCTGGGAGAAGATCCTCGCCACGGTCACCATCCGGGTGGCGTCGGCGTCCCCGCTGAAACGGGCGGTGGCCCGGTTCTGGCTACGGGTCGCCGACCGGATCGGCGCCACCCTGGTGGCCACCGGCGGCCGGCACACCGCGGCCAGCCGGCTGGCGTACGCGGTCGGCTGGCTGTTCTGCTACCGCGCGCTGCGCGAGCGGATCGGCGTGCGCCGGGTGCGCTACGCGGCCTCCGGCGCCGCCCCGATCGCCCCCGAGGTGCTCCGCTTCTTCATGGGCATCGGGGTGCCGATGCACGAGGTGTACGGGATGACGGAGAACTCGGCGGTCGCCACCGGCAACCGGCCGGGCCGGGTGAAACTCGGCACGGTCGGCGAGCCGCAGGACGGTGTCGAGCTGCGCATCGACGAGACCACCCGGGAGATCCTCACCCGCCACCCCGGGGTCTTCGCCGGCTACCTGGACGACCCGGCCGCCACCGCGGCCGTGCTGGAGCCCGACGGCTGGCTGCACACCGGCGACATCGGCGAGTGGGTGGACGGCACGCACGTGCGGATCACCGGCCGGGCCCGGGACATCATGATCACCGCGGGTGGCAAGAACATCGGCCCGGCCGGGATCGAGAACGAGCTGAAGGCCTCGCCGTACGTCAGGGAGGCGGTGCTGATCGGCGACCGCCGACCCTACCTGGTGGCCCTGATCGGCATCGAGGCCGACACGGTGGGGCAGTGGGCGCAGCGCCGCCGGCTGCCGTACACCACCTACCGCGACCTCACCGGCAAGCCGGAGGTGGTCGACCTGATCCGCACCGTGGTCGACGAGGTCAACGCCCGCCACCCGCGGGTCGAGCAGATCAAGCGGTTCCGGCTGCTGCCCAAGGAGCTCGACCAGGACGACGGCGAGCTGACCGCGACCCAGAAGGTCCGCCGGGAGGCGGTCACCCGCGCCTTCGCCGACCTGGTCGACGAGCTGTACGCCCCGGACGGTGACCGGTGACCGAGCTGGCCGAGAGCGTCCTGCGCGGGCTGGGCACCGGCAGCGTCTACGCCCTGCTCGCCCTCGGCTTCGTCATCATCTACAAGGCCACCCGGGTGATCAGTTTCGCCCAGCCCGCGTTCATGCTCGCCGGCGTCGTCGCGGTCACCTACCTCAGCCCGGCGGTCGGGTTCTGGGCGGCGGTGCCGCTCGCGGCGGTCGGCACCGGGCTGCTCGCGCTCGGCGTCGAGCGCGCCGCCGTCCGGCCCATGGTGGGCCGGCCGGCGTTCGTGGTCGCCATCATCACCCTGGGCGTGGACGTCGCCGTCCGGGTGGTGGTCAACGCCTTCATCGGCCTGGACGTGCGGCACGTCGGCGACCCGTGGGGGCTGCGCACCCTCTCGCTGGGCCCGGTGGAGCTGCAACAGCGGCACCTGGCCGCGGTGACCGCCACCGCGCTGCTGGTCGCCGGGCTGTTCGCGTTCTTCCGGTTCACCCGCACCGGGCTGGCGATGCGGGCCGCCGCGCTGGACCAGGAGGCGGCGCTGGCGCACGGCGTGTCGGTCGGCGCGGTCTTCGCGGTCAGCTGGGCGCTGGCCGGCGGGCTGGCCGCGGTGGCCGGCACCTTCGCCGCCGCCGGGGCCAGCGTGGACGCCGCGCTCTGGCTGATCGCGCTGACCGCGCTGCCGGTGATCATCCTCGGTGGACTCGACTCGCTGCCCGGCGCGGTGGTCGGCGGGCTCGCCGTCGGTGTGCTCCAGGAACTCACCGCCAGCTACGCCAACGACCTCGCCTGGCTCGGCGGCAACGTCTCGGTGATCACCCCGTACGTGCTGATGCTGGTGGTGCTCCTGGTCCGCCCGTACGGACTCTTCGGCACCCGGGAGGTGGAGCGGGTATGACGTCCTCGCGGGTCCGCGGCCGGCCGCTGCTGCGCACCTCCTACGCCCAGGACCTGGCGCTGCTGGACACGCCGGCCAAGCGGTGGTGGACCGGCGCGCTGCTGGCGCTGGCGTTCGCGCTGCCCTTCCTGCTCACCGACGACCTGCTGCAACTGCTCGCGGTCGGCTGCGTGGCCGCGATCGGCGCGATCGGGCTCGGTCTGGTCACCGGGTACGCCGGCCAGGTCTCCCTCGGGCACGCGTTCTTCCTCGGCATCGGGGCGTACACCGCGGCGGCGATCAGCGGCGACCCGGACGGCCGGGTGATCGGGCTCGGGGTGACCGACATCGCGGTCTGGCTGCCGGCCGCCGGCCTGGTGGCCGCGCTCGCCGGCGTGCTGGTCGCCCCGCTGGCCACCCGGCTGCGCGGGCTCTACCTGGCCATCGTCACCCTCGGCCTGGTCTTCATCGGCCAGCACGTGTTCAACGAGTGGTCCGCGCTGACCGGCGGCGCCGGGGTGGGCCGGCCGGCGGCCACCCTGGAGTTCCTCGGCCGGCCGCTGGCCGTCACCGACGCCACCGCCACCCGGGACCAGAAGCTGTTCTGGCTGATGCTGGCGCTGCTCGTGGTCTTCGCGGTGGCCGCCCGGAACCTGGCCCGCTCCCGGATCGGCCGGGCGTTCACCGCGATCCGGGACCGGGACATCGCCGCCGGGGTGATCGGGGTGAACCTGCCCCGGTACAAGACCATCGCGTTCGCGGTGTCCTCGGCCTACGCCGGCTGCGCCGGGGCGCTGCTCTACACCGTCACCGGCTTCTTCGACCCGAGTTCGTTCAGCCTGCTGCTGTCCGTGCAGTACATCGCCATGGTGCTGATCGGCGGCGCGGGCACCATCTCCGGCGCGATCGCCGGGGCGTTCTTCATCACCCTGCTGCCCCGGCTCACCCGGGAAGTGCAGGCGTGGGTGCCGTTCATCAGCACCCAGCCGAACGAGGTGCCGAACGTCTTCCAGGTGGAGACGATCCTCTACGGCGTACTCATCATCGTCTTCCTGATCTTCGAACCGCGCGGGCTGTTCGGGCTCTGGGTCCGGGCCCGCGCCTACTGGAAGGCGTGGCCGTTCTCCTACTGACCCGAGCGAGGAAGCCATGGAAATACGGACGTCGCGGACCGCCCTCGGGGTGGCCCTGATCCTGCTGGCCGGCACGCTCACCGCGTGCCGTGGCGGCGACACCACGACCGACGAATCCGGGCTGCGCACCGACGTCGGCGTCACCGCCGAGCCGTGCCCGGAGGCGGTCGACCGCAACAAGGGCTGCATCTACCTCGGCATCATCTCCGACCTCACCGAGGGGCCGTTCCGGGCCCTCGCGGTGCCGATCACGGACGCCCAGAAGGCGTTCTGGAAGCGGGTCAACACCGCCGGCGGGATCGGCGACTACGAGGTGGACGTGACCCGCTACGTGCGGGACAACAAGTACAACCCGCAGACCCACAACCAGGTCTACCAGGAGATCAAGCCGAACGTGCTGGCGCTGGCGCAGAGCCTCGGCTCGCCCACCACCGGCGCGATCCTGGGCGACATGAAGGCCAGCAACGTGATCGCCGCCCCGGCCGCCTGGACCTCCGGCTACGCGTTCGAGGACGTCATCATCGAGTCGGGCGCGAACTACTGCATCGAGTCGATGAACGCGCTCGACTACGCCCGCGAGACATACGCCCCGAAGTCGGTGATGGCGGTGCACCTGGCCGGCGACTACGGCGACGACGCCGCGGCCGGGGTGAAGCTGGCCGCGCAGACCCTGGGGCTGACCTTCACCGACGTCAAGACCGACTCGGGCGCGGACAAGCAGGCCGGCGCGATCCAGGCCATCCTCGCCGGCAGGCCGGACCTGGTGGTGCTCACCATGGGCCCGGCGGACGCGGCGACCATCGTCGGGCAGGCGGCGGCGCGCGGCTTCGCCGGGCGGTTCATCGGCACCAGCCCGACCTGGAACCCGGCGCTGCTGCAGAGCCCGGCCGCCCCGGCGCTGCTGGCCCGCTACGAGCAGACCGCGCCGTGGAACACCTGGAGCAGCGACACCCCGGGACACCGGGCGCTGCGGGAGGCGCTGCCGGGGGTCACCCCGAACGACGGCTACACCTCCGGCTGGGTCTGGTCGTACCCGATGAAGGCGGCGCTGACCAAGGCGGTGGCCGACGGGGACCTGACCCGGGCCGGTCTGCTCAGGGCGGTGAAGTCGCTGACCTCGGTGGACTACGAGGGGATGCTGCCGGCGACCGCGGGCAACTACGCGGCCGGGGCGAACGAGGGCGCGGTCCGGGTCACCGCGGTCTACAAGCCGGACAAGGCCTCCCCGACCGGGGTGAGCCAGGTGCGCGAGCTGTTCACCGGGCCGACCGCGCAGGCGTACAACCTGGACCGGCCCTGCTACGAGAAGCTCTGAGGGACCGGGTCGGGCCCCCCGCGCACGGCGGGGGGCCCGACGGGCGGGTCAGCGGTGGAAGCGCAGGTAGTCGAACCCGGCGGTGACCGGCGGCTGCGCGCCGCCGTGGGCGACCAGCCCGATCCGGGGGGTGGTGTCGGCCGGGAAGGTCCACACCCCGCCCCAGGTCCAGTGCTTCCCGTCCCGGCTGGAGCCGGCCCGGAACTCGTGCTCCCCGGTGGCCGGGTCGACCCGGTGCGCCAGGCGCAGCCAGGTGGTGGTGGCCGGGGTGCCGACGATGTTCCCGCCGTACACCGGCTGGCCGGCGAAGGGCAGCTCGTAGCCGTACTCCACCTGCCGGGTGTTCCAGATGGCCACCTGGGCCAGCCGGGCGAACCGGTCGTCGTCGACGTACGCGACCAGGCCGGCCTGCTGGTAGTTGCGGACGGTCTCCTCGCCCAGGTCGAGGGTCACCTTCGTCTCCACCACGTAGTCCCCGGGCGGCGCGTCGCGCAGCAGCACGCTCGCGGTGTTGCCGGTGCCGGTCAGGTCCGCCGCCTGCACCGGCCAGCGCAGCGCGCCGCCGGACACGGTGGCCGCCGGGTCCGGCCGCACCCAGCTCCAGGCCGGGTCGAGGCCGTCGGTGAACTCGTCGGACCACCCCGGCAGCGGCGCGCCGGCCCGCGGTTCGGGCACGGCGTGCCGGGCCGGCCGGTGGAGCCGGGCGACGCTGACGTTGTCGAACTCGGCGGCGCCGCCGGTGGCGGTCAGCCCGAGCCGCCCGGGCACCGGGCGGTCCAGCCGCAGCGCGACCGTGGCCAGCTGGTCGCCGAGCCGGGCCGGGCTCAGCTCGGCCACCAACTGCCGGCCGCGGACCTCGACGGCGAGGTTGTGCCGGTCGGCCGGGCGGTAGCCCGCCGGCAGCGCCGCGCTGGCGGTACGGTGCCCGTCACCGGCCACCAGCCGGCCGGCCGTCGCGTCGACGCGTACCTCGACCCGGCCGCCCAGGATGAGCCCGGCCGTGCCGGCGGCGGCCAACCGCAGGTCGGTCTCCGCCCGCAGGTCTCCGCCCAGCGTGCTCCGGCTGGTCAGCGCGCCGCTGCCGGTGAGCCGGCCGCCGGCGACCTGCCAGCCGCCGGTGCCCCGCCAGCCGGCCAGGCCGGCGTCGAAGCGCTCGTCCACCCGGCCGCTGGTCACCGGGGCGGGCCGGGTGCCGTCGGACGGGCCGGCGCCGGCGTTGACCGTCGGCCAGCCGCCGATCCAGTCGAGGCGGTCCAGCAGCATCGGCCGCTCGTTGATGCCGAACGGCTCGTCCAGGTACGGGTCGGCCCGGTCGATCGCGTGGTAGACGATCCAGTCCTGCCCGGACAGGTCGGTGAGGAAGCCGTTGTGGCCGGTGCCGATCCACCGGTTGCCGTTCTGGCTGAGCACCGGGGTGCCACCGGCCCGGGACGCGGTCAGCGCGATCCCGTCGCGGTCGACGAACGGGCCGCGCGGGGAGCGCGACCGGCCGACGTGGACGGAGTAGCCCGTGGCCGGGCCGGCGCAGCAGTTCGCGGTCGAGGCGAACAGGTAGTACCAGCCGTCGTGGCGCAGCACGTAGCTGCCCTCGAACTTGTTGTCGATCGCCACCAGGGTCGGCTGGCCGACCGCGCGCAGCCCGTCCGGGGAGAGTTCGGTGACCGAGATGCCGCCGTAGTAGCTGCCGTAGTAGAGGTAGTTGGTCCCGTCGACGTCGGTGAACTGGGTCGGGTCGATGGTCCACAGCCAGCCACCGCCGCCGCCGGGGCGGGGGGCGACCACCGGCTGGTCGGCGAAGGTCCACGGGCCGGTCGGGGTGGGCGCGGTCGCCGCGCCGATCGCGAAGTCGCCGCCCTCGGGCGAGACGGTGGTGTCGGTGACCGTCACGTACATGACGTACCGGTCGCCGATCCGGCGCACGTCCGGTGCCCAGAAGCCCGCCCCGGGGGCCGCGTACGGGGGCCGCTGACCGGCGCCGAAGGCGTCCCCGACGTAGGTCCAGTCGACCAGGTCGGCGGAGCGGGCGGTGGGCACCCGGTGGAACTGCCGCTCACCCTCGCGCAGCGGGTCCGTGGTGCCGTAGGCGTACCAGAAGCCGTCGTCACCGCGGACGACGACGGGGTCGGCGAAGGTGTCGGCGAACCCGGCCGAGACCGGGTTGCGGTAGCCGGGGTCGGGGGCGGCGACGGCCGGCGCGGACGCCGTCGCCGCCAGCAGCAGACCGAGTACGGCGGCGAGCGCACCGCCACGGCGGAGTTGTCCCATCAGACCTGCCTCGGGTGGGGGAATGTCGACGAGGGTCACTCCGTCCGTTTCTACAACGATGGATACAACGTTGTAAAGGGCTGGCGACCGGTCGGTGGGCGCCGAAGCGTCCCCGTGCCAGCATGGGGCGATGAGCGCCACCAGCACCGACGGCGCGGCCCTGGCCCGCCTCGCCGGCCTGCTCGCCGACCGCACCCGGGCCAGCTTCTGCCTCGCCCTGCTCGACGGCCGGGCCTGGACCGCGGGCGAGCTGGCCCGCGCCGCCGGGGTCGCCCCGTCGACCGCGAGCGAGCACCTGGACCGGCTGGTCCGCGGAGGGCTGCTGGTGGAGGAGCGGCAGGGCCGGCACCGCTACCTCCGGCTCGCCGGGCCGTCGGTGGCGCAGCTGGTCGAGGACCTGGCCGGCCACGCGCCGGGTGCCGCGCGGCCCGCCCGCTCGCTGCGCGCCGCCCGGGCCGACGCGGCGCTGGCGTACGCCCGGACGTGCTACGACCACCTGGCCGGCCGGCTCGGAGTGCTGCTGCGCGACACGATGCTGGCCCGCGGGCTGCTGGACGACGCGGCCGGGCTCACCCTGACCCCGGCCGGGCGCGACTGGCTCGACGGGCTGGACGTCCCGGTCGCGTCGCCCGGTACGGCCCGACGCCCGCAACTGCGCGACTGCCTGGACTGGACGGAGCGGCGTCCCCATCTGGCCGGCGCCCTCGGCGCGGCGCTCTATCGGCGGCTGTTCGACCTCGGCTGGCTCACCCGGGGCGCCGGCCGGGCGGTGCGACTGACCCCGGCCGGTACCCCCGCGCTGGCCGGCGCGCTCGGCCTGAGCGTCGCGGACCTCGCCCCGGCCGCGACCCCGGACACCGGCGGCGGCCGGGCCTGAGTGCGTCCGCCGCCGGTGTCCGCGCCGGCCCGACCAGCGCGCCGGGTCGGGGGCGGCGGACGCCGGTGGTCCCTTCGGCGGAGACCGAACGGATCCGGCCCTACCGTCGGCCGGTGACCACCGCCACGACCCTCCTCGCCCCCGCCTCCGGCACCGCGCCGTGTGGCCCGCCCACCCTCGACCCGGCCACCGGCTGGACGGTGACCCGGCACGCCGACGTCCGCGCCGCGCTGCTCGACCCGGCCTGCCAGGTACCGGCCGCCGAACCCGGCCCGCCCGGCACCCTGGCCTGGCTGCGCGGCACGGTGAGCCGGTTCAGCCCACCCGGACGACACCCGGCCCGTCGGGCGGTCGGCGTTGCCGCGCTGGCCGACCTCGACCCCGACGAGCTGCGCCGGGCGGCGGCCCGGCTCACCGGGGAGACGCTCGACCGCGCCGGTGACCGGCTGGACGTGATGGGCGCGCTCGCCCGCCGGGTGCCGCTGCGGGTGCTCGCCGACCGGCTCGGCCTGGCCGACCCGGACGCGGCCGTGCCGGCGGTGACCGCGGTCGCCGCCGCCTACCACCCCGGGGCCGAGCCGGCCGCGGTCCGGCGCGCCGACCGGGCGGTGACCGCGTTGCTGGCGCTGACCCCGCCGGCCGATCCGGAGGTCCGGGCCAACCGGATCGGCCTGCTGGTCCAGGCCGCCGACGCCACCGCCGGCCTGATCGGCGCCGCCAGCCGGCACGCGCTGGCCTGGCCCGCCGAGGTGCCCACCGGTGACCTGCTGGCCGAGGTGCTCCGGCTCGACCCGCCGGTACGCGGCACCCGGCGGGTCACCACCGGCCCGGTCCGGCTCGGCGGGCGGCAGCTCGCGCCGGGCAGCCCGCTGCTGCTGCGCTTCGACGCCGCGAACCGGGACCCGGCGGTCTTCGCCGACCCGGACCGCCTAGCGCCCGGGCGCCCGGGCGCCGGGCTGACCTTCGGCGCCGGACCGCGCGGCTGCCCGGGGGAGCGGCACGCCCTGGCGTTGGCCGCCGGCGTCGTCGGCGTGCTGCGCCGGCGCTGCCGACCGGTCGCCGCCCCGGTCCACCACGAACCGCACGCGCTGCTGCGGGTGCCGACCCGGCTGGAGGTACGCCCCCGATGACCGACCGTTGCGCCGCCTTCCGCGCCCTGCACCACGCCGGCCGGCCGCTGCTGCTGCCCAACGCCTGGGACCACGCCAGCGCCGCCGCCCTCGCCGCGCGGGGCCACCCGGCCGTCGGCACCACCAGCCTCGGCGTGGCCGCGGCCGCCGGCCTGCCCGACGGCGCGGCCGCCACCCGGGCGGAGACCGTCCGGCTGGCCCGGCTGCTGCGCCGGCTGCCCGTGCTGCTGACCGTCGACGTGGAGGCCGGGTTCAGCGACGACCCGACCGAGGTCGCCGACCTGGCCGCCGAACTGGCCGCGCTCGGCGTGGTGGGGATCAACCTCGAGGACGGCCGGGCCGACGGCGGCCTGGCCCCCGCGGAGCTGGCGGCCGCGAAGGTGACCGCGGTCAAGGCGGCCGTGCCGCACCTGTTCGTCAACGCCCGGACCGACACCTGGTGGCTGGGCACGCCCGACCCGCTCCCGGAGACGCTGCGCCGGGCCCGGGCCTACCGGGACGCCGGCGCCGACGGGGTCTTCGTCCCCGGGGTGGCCGAGCCCGGCACCGTCGCCCGGCTGGTCGCCGCCGTCGAGGCCCCGCTCAACGTGCTGCTGTCACCCGACGGGTCGGGCCCCGCCGAACTGGGGGCGCTCGGGGTGGCCCGGGTGAGCACCGGCTCCCTGCTGTTCCGGGCCGCGCTGGGCGCCGCTCTCGACGTCCTGGCCGGCCGGGGCGTCCCCACCGGGCTGCCCTCGTACGCCGAGGTGCAGCGGCTGAGCGGATCGTCCGCCGACTAGACGAGTAGTTCCGATGTCAGGGGTCGATGTCTGGGTATGAAGAGAGGGCATCCAGGATCATGTTGTGACGCAA
>NZ_JBSWCE010000050.1:0-39239 GCF_056780015.1 Micromonospora sp. R311 | reverse complement strand
CACAACATCACCCTCGCGAGCTGAGCACCAACCCGGTCCCGGGCAACGCCTTCACCGGGTTACGAGACAGCCCTTAGTGCATCGTTGAGTAGGCTGTGTGAGGCGGCGAAGCGCGGATGGCCCCGCATTGCCTCCACTCGCAGCCAAATCATCTGATCGTAGATTTGCCACATCACGTCTGTCTGCTCAACCGTTAGGGTTGCAGCGTCCAGCCGCTGTTCTGTGAGGAATTCACGAAAGGTGGGGATCACGCCGGTCCGCGTTACCTGCCTCACCGGGGGTGCCTCCGTGCAGGTCGATTGTTGCAAGCCAGCCAGGGTGCGGCTGGGCCACCATACAGAATTATATCGACGAACGTTCAGGTTGCCGACAGCTCAGCGTGGTGCTCTTCGACGTCACCGTCCTGTCGGGGATCATCATGACCATCATCGTCGCCGGTGGCGGCGCCGGACTGGCCTACGGCAGGCTGCAGGGGTCGAGCCAGCGTGTAACCGATGTGGCAGGCGGACCTGGGTGGTGGAAGTTCGCCGACGTATCGGCACCCGGTGGGCCACCGCGGGTCGCCAGTTGGGCCCTCGGCGCTGATCTATCCATGACCGATCGGGGACCGCCGGACACACCGCTTGTCGCCCTTGCCGTCGGTATATAAGGGGCAAAAGCGCACATAATGTCCGACGGTGTCTGTTGTGGAGGGTGGATATTGATGGGGCCTTGCCGCGCGAACAGCGAGGGGACAGGCGAGCCGGGCGTGGTAGCGCCCCTGATGGGAGAGGAAGCGCGATGTCGAAGAGCTTGGGCCGACGGAGGACGGGCCCGAAGGGCCGTACGCTCCGCCCCGGACGGTCTCCGCGGTCGTTGGCCGTCGTCCGTCCGGTTTCGCCCTACCCCACTGTTCCGGCGGACCAAGCGACTTCGGCGACGGCGCTGGCCGGAACGAACAACCCGGCAATAGGCCTGACTCAAACCCCCGCCGCGCCGCCGGTCTTCCGGCCGTTCTGGATGGTGGGGCCGGAGCCCTCGTGGTGCGTGTTCGGCCACTTCCACGATGACAAGCGCGACGAGCGGCGTCATGAGAGTGCCGCGGTCCAGATGCGGCTGTCATTGGCCGATGTCCACGACCACGGCGAGAAGGTCCCCGTCGAACGCCGGTACGAGGCCGCGCGGTTGCACGTCAAACTCGTTCAGCGGCCCGCTGAGATTGAGCCGGCGCTGCGGTTCTTCCGTGACCGGTGGGCCGAGGAAACCTGGTTTACCTGCACCCTGGCGGAAGCTGATGACCTCGCGAACAAACTCGTCTCGGCAGCCGAGCGCGGCGAGGAAGCCCTACCGATCGCACCACCACCGGCAGGGTCACCCTTCTGGCTGGCCGCGCCATGCCCCCGGATCACATGGTGCGACGGCCACTCGAAACGAGAGATCCTGGACGCACGAACACCAGGCAACATGCTCATACACTCCAAGGTCATCGATCGCGTGCCAGGCGAGGGCTACAGCGACTCGTACATCAAGGTCGCGTTGGAGCACGACGACGACCCGAACCGCCCGCCGTACGTGTACCTCAACACGAAGAGCGAAGGCGCCGACCTCAACGTCCTTGGCATCGACCGACTCATCGCGGCCCTGCAAAACGCACGTGCCGCCATCGTCGGCAGCAACGTCGGCCCGACCCCGGCTGGCCTACCTACCGCAGCAACGCCCCGCACGGCCTCGACAGCAACGATCGACCGGCAGCGAGACGTAGCCCCGCAGGCACTCAACGCTGCCTGACCACGAATTACTTCGATGGACGTTGGTGGTGGGTGGGTGCCCGTACGAATCTCACGACGCACGTGGCCACCCACCCACTACGGCCCGGGGACCGCGCGGTCGCCTGGTCCCGTCCGGGTCGGCAGCAATTCCCGCGATCGCCGCCAAGACCCACGCGCAAACGGGCGTGGCCGATAGATAGTGCTCTGACCACGAAGGTTCGCGGTGTTGGATGACACGCCGTCCGGCTTGGCTGACGGGCGGCGTCGCGGGCTTCAGGCTGTGGCGGGGGCAGAACCCGTGCGCGTCCGGCGGCTCAGTGACCAGGAGGGTCAGCAGCTGCTGAGGATCACCCGTCGTGGTACCGGCTCGGCGGTCCGATTACGGCGAGCCATGGTCGTGCTCGCTTCAGCCGGTGGGAACACAGTGCTGGCGATCGCCCGGCTGGTGCAGGCAGATGAGGACACGGTCCGGCAGGTCATCCAGCCTGAACCCTCAGTGGGCGGGTGGCCGTCCCCGCCTGATCACTGACGATGACGAGGTGTTCATCGTCGAGACGGCCAACGCCCGCCCCGAAGCACTGGGGCGGCCGTTCACCCGGTGGAGCGTGCGTAAGCTCGCCGACTACCTCACCGCCCATGCCGTCCGCCGAGTTCGGATCGGGCGGGAGCGGCTGCGGCAGATCCTGCACCAGCACAAGATCACCTTTCAGCGGACGAAGACGTGGAAGGAGTCCACCGACCCCGACCGGGATGCCAAGCTGGCCCGCATCGAGTACGTCACCGCGCATTTACCGCAGCGGGTGTTCGCCTTCGACGAGTTCGGGCCACTGGTCATCCGTCCGCAGGCCGGTGCCGGGTGGGCGCCGTCCGGGCATCCGCAGCGGCTGCCAGCGAACTACCACAAGCTGCACGGCGTCCGGCAATTCCACGGCTGCTACAGCGTCGGGGACGACCAACTCTGGGGCGCCGTCAGGCGTCGCAAGAGCGCGGCGAACACCCTCGCCGCGCTCAAATCGATCCGGGCTGCGCGTCCGGACGGAGCGCCGATCTACGTCATCCTGTCCGCGCACAAGGGCCTCAAGATCCGGGCGTGGGCGGCCCGGAACAAGGTCGAACTGTGCTTTACCCCGACGTATGCGTCCTGGGCCAACCCGATCGAAGCGCAGTTCGGCCCGCTGCGGACCTTCGTGATCGCCGGCTCCGAGCATCCGAACCACACCGTCCTGACCCGCAAACTGCAGGCCTACCTGTGCTGGCGAAACGCCAACGCACGCCACCCCGACGTCCTGGCCGCCCAACGCCGCGAACGCGCCCGCATTCGCAGCGAACGCCAACGAGGCTGGCGGCAGCCGACCCCACGCGCTGCCTGACCGTCACGCGTCGCCGGTTGGCCGCCCCACCTCGCCAAGCGCATCCAGTAGCCGGTTCCTCGCCTCCTGCAGCCGGACGGGGTAGTCCGGCCTGAACACCTCCGCCAGCGAGGTCTCCAGCGTTCCGGAGATGCGATACAGCGGGGACCACACTGCGCGGTCGCGATCCACCAGGTCGTCGAAATCGGCAGTGCCCATCATCCGGTGAAGCCAGTCCGAGAGCACCAACGCTTCGTCCCGGCTCAGCCTGATCATGAAGTCGTCCTCCGTCACCGCGCCGAGGTTACCGTCCGCTCGACACCGTGAACGTTCGTGGGTCAAGGCACTAGCTATGGCCGGCGGTAGGCCAGCGAGCCCCCGCTCGGTTGCGTCCACGGCCCTTGGTCATTCCTCGTCTGCGGTGCCGTAACGCGTGCATGGGGATCCACTGGCTGCTCGATGGCTGCTCGGACGTCGGGGAACCGACGACCGCCCGGGTGGCCGCGCACGGATGACGATTGGTGGCGGTGATCTGCGTGAACGGCGTGTTGAGCTGCCCGGAGGTCAGCTCTCCCAGGATCAGATGCCGATGTGAGGGGATGAGGAAGCGCTCGACGTCGCGGGCCTATGAGGTAGGACCCGACCGAGTTTGGATGCGCGATCCGGAGATGCGCGGCATCCACAGCCGAACGCCGTCGGCTCGGTAAGGTGGGCCGACCGGTCTCGATCAACTCTTGACTAGACCCCGGAGGCATTCCGCATGGCTGACTCGTTCGCGCATTTGCACGTGCACACCGAATACTCGGTGCTCGACGGGGCGGCCCGGCTTAGGGAGCTGTTCGCTGAGGTCAGTCGGCAGGGGATGCCGGCGGTGGCGATGACCGACCACGGCAACTTGCACGGCGCGAACGACTTCTTCAAGCAGGCGATGGCCGCCGGGGTCAAGCCGATTCTGGGCGTCGAGGCGTACGTGGCGCCGGAGTCGCGCTTCCACAAGCAGCGAGTCCGCTGGGGACGGCCGGAGCAGAAGGGCGACGACGTCTCCGCCAGCGGCAGCTACACCCACATGACGATCTGGGCGGCGAACAAGATCGGTTTGCACAACCTGTTCAAGCTCACCACCCGTTCCTACACCGAAGGCTTCTTTGTCAAGTGGCCCCGGATGGACGCCGAGATCCTCGCCGAGCACGCCGCCGGGCTGATCGCGACCACCGGCTGTCCCTCCGGGGAGGTGCAGACCCGGCTGCGGCTCGGCCAGTTCGACGAGGCGCTCAAGGCGGCGGCCAGGTACCAGGACATCTTCGGCAAGGAGAACTACTTCCTGGAGATCATGGACCACGGCATCGACATCGAGCGCCGGGTCCGGGACGGGTTGATCGAGGTCGGCCGCAAGCTCGGCATCCCGCCGGTGGTCACCAACGACTCGCACTACACGCACGAGGCGCAGGCCGAGGCGCACGACGTGCTGCTCTGCGTGCAGACCGCGGCGAACGTCGCCGACCCGAACCGGTTCAAGTTCGGCGGCAGTGGCTACTACATCAAGTCGGCCGACGAGATGCGCGCGGTCAACACCTCCGAGCTGTGGCAGCAGGGCTGCCGCAACACCCTGCTGGTCGCCGAGAAGGTCGACCCGACCGGGATGTTCGAGTTCCACAACCTGATGCCGCGGTTCCCGATCCCCGAGGGGGAGACCGAGGAGTCCTGGTTCCGCAAGGAGACGTTCAAGGGGTTGGCCCGCCGCTTCCCGAACGGCATCCCGGAGGGGCACGTCGCCCAGGCGGAGTACGAACTGGGCGTCATCGTGCAGATGGGCTTCCCGTCGTACTTCCTCGTGGTCGCCGACTTCATCCAGTGGGCGAAGAGCCAGGGCATCGCCGTCGGCCCGGGCCGTGGCTCGGCCGCCGGCTCGCTGGTCGCGTACGCCCTGGGCATCACCGACCTGGACCCGATCCCGCACGGGCTGATCTTCGAGCGGTTCCTCAACCCCGAGCGCGTCTCGATGCCGGACGTCGACATCGACTTCGACGAGCGCCGGCGCGGCGAGGTCATCAAGTACGTCACCGACAAGTGGGGCGAGGACAAGGTCGCCCAGATCGCCACCTTCGGCACGATCAAGGCCAAGGCTGCGATCAAGGACTCGGCCCGGGTGCTCGGCTACCCGTACGCGGTGGGCGACCGGATCACCAAGGCGATGCCCCCGGCGGTGATGGGCAAGGACATCCCGCTCTCCGGCATCTTCGACCCGAAGCACCCGCGCTACGCGGAGGCCGGCGAGATCCGCGGCCTCTACGAGTCCGACCCGGACGTCAAGAAGGTCATCGAGACCGCGAAGGGCATCGAGGGGCTGATCCGGCAGACCGGCGTGCACGCCGCCGGTGTCATCATGTCCGCCGAGCCGATCATCGAGCACATCCCGCTGATGCGCCGGGACGCCGACGGGGCCATCATCACCCAGTTCGACTACCCGACGTGCGAGTCGCTCGGGCTGTTGAAGATGGACTTCCTCGGCCTGCGCAACCTGACGATCATCGACGACGCGGTCAAGAACATCCAGCTCAACCACGGCAAGGAGCTGGACCTGCTGGCCCTGCCGCTGGACGACAAGGCCGCCTACGAGCTGCTCGCCCGGGGCGACACGCTGGGGGTGTTCCAGCTCGACGGTGGCCCGATGCGCTCGCTGCTGCGGCTGATGAAGCCGGACAACTTCGAGGACATCTCCGCCGTGCTGGCGCTCTATCGCCCCGGCCCGATGGGTGTGGACTCGCACACCAACTACGCGCTGCGCAAGAACGGCCTCCAGGAGATCACGCCGATCCACCCGGAGCTGGAGGAGCCGCTGCGGGAGATCCTCGCCCCCACCTACGGCCTGATCGTCTACCAGGAGCAGGTGCAGCGCGCCGCGCAGATCCTCGCCGGCTACAGCCTCGGCCAGGCCGACCTGCTGCGCCGCGCGATGGGTAAGAAGAAGAAGGAGATCCTCGACAAGGAGTTCATCCCGTTCCGGGACGGCTGCCGCGAGCGCGGCTACTCCGATGAGGCGATCCAGGCGGTGTGGGACGTCCTCGTCCCGTTCGCCGGCTACGCCTTCAACAAGGCCCACTCGGCCGCGTACGGCCTGGTGTCGTACTGGACGGCGTACCTCAAGGCGCACTACCCGGCCGAGTACATGGCGGCGCTGCTCACCTCCGTCGGCGACGACAAGGACAAGATGGCGCTCTACCTGTCCGAGTGCCGGCGGATGGGCATCCAGGTGCTGCCGCCCGACGTGAACACCTCGGCCGGGCCGTTCACCCCGGTCGGCAGGGACATCCGCTTCGGCCTGGCCGCCATCCGCAACGTCGGCGCGAACGTGGTCACCTCGATCATGCGTTGCCGCGAGGAGAAGGGCGCGTACGCCGACTTCTACGACTTCCTGTCGAAGGTGGACGCGGTGGTCTGCAACAAGAAGACCATCGAATCCCTGATCAAGGCTGGCGCCTTCGACTCGCTGCAGCACCCGCGCAAGGGCCTGCTCGCCGTGCACGCCGACGCCATCGACGCGTACGCCGACGTCAAGCGCAAGGAGGCGGTCGGCCAGTACGACCTCTTCGGCGCCGGTTTCGGCGACGTGGACGCCGGCGGCAGCACCACGGTGATGCCGGTCATCGGTGAGGGGGAGTGGGACAAGCGGGACAAGCTGGCCTTCGAGCGCGAGATGCTCGGCCTGTACGTCTCCGACCACCCGTTGTTCGGCCTGGAGCACGTGCTCGGCGCGGCGGCCGACTGCACCATCGCCGCCCTCTCCGAGGAGGGGACCGTGCCCGACGGTGCGGTGGTGACGCTGGCCGGGATCCTCTCCGGCGTGCAGCGCCGGGTCACCAAGCAGGGCCGGGCCTGGGCGTCCGCCACGCTGGAGGACCTGGCCGGTGGCGTCGAGACGCTGTTCTTCCCCAACACCTACGAGGTGATCGGCCAGTACATCGCCGAGGACGCGATCGTGGTGGTCAAGGGGCGGGTGGACCGCCGCGACGACACCCCGCGGATCATGGCGATGGACCTGTCCATGCCGGACATCAGCAGCAACCCGGCGAACAAGCCGGTCACCCTGACCATCCCGGTGCACCGCTGCACCCCGCCGCTGGTGGAGAAGCTCAAGGAAACCCTGGTGCTGCACCCGGGCGACACCGAGGTGCACGTCAAGCTGCTCAACGGCGGCAAGGTCACCACGCTGCGCCTCGGGCCGTTCCGGGTGGCGCCCACCACCGCGCTGATGGGCGACCTGAAGAGCGTTCTCGGGCCGGCCAACGTCAGCTGACAAATCAGGATAGAACCCACCTCCGCCGAGGCTATGCCATGCCACCGCTGCCAAGGTCCGCTATGCCTGATCGCGAATCTCCCACACCCCGGATAGCAAACCAATCTGGCCACGCCGTCCACGGCCGCCCGCAGGATCGGCCCCCAGGACCTTTCCTGTCAGCCCTCAGCCGGACTAATCAGCAACCTGCCGCCGCCGCAACAGTTTCCGACACCTCAAGAGCGTCACCGCCCCGATAGGTAAACAGGCTCGTCATGGAAGCGTTTGGGTTGCCGCCCATGTTTATGACTGCGCCGCCGCCAGGCGGGGTAGTGCGAATCAAGCCCCCGGCGTAGCCATCTTCGAAAATGAACACGCCCCAGGTTGCCAGAACCTCTTCGAGGTCCCCAGTGTCAGGGTTAACGATCGGCTCGGGACTAGGTACGACGCGGTGCTGGACGATGACCGGCCCGCCCACGCTGCGGCGCAGCGACGAGGCCCACTCCTCCCTGTCGGTTTCCCAGCCTGCCACGACGCCGATTCCCCTATACCCCGCGCCGGGCTTGAGAATTAGGCTTTCTTGGTGCTCTTGGCAGAATTTCATGAGATCGACGCGCTCGCCACTGAACTCGGTCCGAACATCACGTAAGGTCCGTGTCCAGGGAAGCAATCTACCGATAAGCTGTCGCTCCGACTCGGAAAAAGCGCTGCTGTACTCCGGATCGGACAACAGGGCCAACGTCGCTTTGTCGGTATAAAGGTGGCTTTCGAGCGGCGTGTGCAGGATCACGTTTCCTTGCTCATGGGCCCGGCAGATCAGCTCATAGGCCGCCCGTCCGGTTGGATCATCGATAATCTGATCGACGCTGAAGTAGCGAACAATGACATCTAGCGGTGTGCCGTCCAAAAGCAGTCGATCGCCCTTCTCCTTCAGCTGCCCGAGTTCCCCCAGCATGACTCGTGCTCCATAGCGCCCCATCAAACTCTGAAGCATGCGGAACATTTCCTGATTGACGGCCAGCCACCCGTCCGCCTCTATGATGGCGATTACGGGATCAGGTCCAGACGACACCGCTGCAGCTGCCCGGCTAAGCATCGCCATTCTTTCTGCCATGACGTCCACGTAATTGAGGCCGAATTCTTCGGCGAACTCCACGAAGGGTTCTACTGCCATCAGGCCGCGAGCCACTTCGGCTACTTCTGACCCGCCGTTTGTGCTGCCTATATTGAATTCGAGAAGCTTAAAGGAAGAGCCGTCATGGTAGAGGTCAGCTCGCCCGCAGCGGGTGGCTTTCATGGTGCGGAAGTGCCGGATTAGCGCCGCCCGACGGGGCTCGATCCCAACGGCCGCGCAGTATCGATCGAGGTCGCCGTCGAACAGCCGATCGGGAAGTGAGATAATCAAGTCGAATACATCGGTGAGATCCTTGGCTACCGCGCCGATCGCCTCCTGCGTAGCAAAGAGTGGTCGAGGCAGGAGCCTGTTTCCGCGAAAAGTGCGGAACGAAGACGACAGTGGAGCGGCAGACATCGCCGTTCGCAACTTCTCATCGGTAAGGCAACGCCTTATGTATTCACTCGTGGCGCTGTTCACAGTTCGGGCCGCCCTCCTATGGCCAGGATCAATGTCGGGGCAGGATAACCACAAGCCCCGCCTATCCAGGAAACAGGTACGGTCAGCCCCATGTCAACCCTGGACCCCACAGATATTCCTCATGGGCTGTCTCGCGGACGATTTCGGGCTAACCCGCCGCGCTGATGTGCCACAGGATCCGCACGGTGAGTGACGACTCGTGCCTACATGCAGGAGCGCCCGAAGGTCTAAGGCACCAGCGATCACTACCAGCCGCCCATACGCTTGGGCGGCGAATTTGATGTGCTCGGCGTGGGCTAGTGGCGGTGGATGTCTCATCGCAGGAAGCGTTGAGCTAAGGGTTGTCTCGTAACCCGATGAAGGCGTTGCGCGGTACCGGGTTGGTGCTCACCCGGCGAGGGCGATGTTGTGCAGGTTGGCGATGCCGGAAGCGGCATCGGTCAATGTGTGGGCGGCGCGGCGGTAGTCGCGCAGGATCTTCCAGTTCTTCATCCGGGCCAGGGTGTGTTCGACGCGGACGCGGATCGTGCGGTGTTCGCGGTTGAGGTCTTCCTTCCAGGCCGGCAGGTCGCTGCCGTCGGCGGGCTTGCGGCGCGGGATGATCACTTCGGGGTTGCCGCGGTAGGCGCCGTCGGCCATGACCGGCCTACCTGCGAGTCTCTGCTGGGTTACGAGACGTCCCTTAGTAGGCATGACGCAGCCGCAACGTTGGTTGATGAAGAGGCGCAGGACGGTCGAGTGGTTGGTCGGTGTACACGATGGCCTCCAACCTGCTCGCGGTGGCCCCTGACGATCTTGCCGCTGGCGCGTATCGCATTCGCGCTCTGGCCTAGGCGATTCCCGATCGCTGGTCCCGCTCGACCGGGTCGCGGCTCGGCCGCTATCGACCACTCCCAAATACCCGGCGAGTCCGCGCCAAGCTGCGCCGCTTTTCCGCAGAACTACCGCGAATGCGCAGGCCATCTTCGTCCTGCGTCGCAACCGCTACCAACCTCGAAGGACCTCGATGTATAGTGGTCTCTCCTTGCACAACCTTTGAGGCGGTGAAACATGACCATGTTCAACGATATATCGGCCGACGCAATGCGGAGGGATGGCCACCTGAAATGGACAATGCTCGGCCCTGGGCTGTTGGGGGCGGACGCTGCAGAGATGGATTTTGGCACCGCGCCCGCAGTCGCCGACACTCTTCGATCCGCCGTCGGCCGGGGGCTCCTTGGCTACGTTCCGCCGGCCTTCGAGCGGGAGTTGAGCGAGGCGTGTGCGGCTTGGCAGCAGGACACCTACAGCTGGAACGTCTCGGCTGACGATGTTCGTGTCATTCCGGACGTGATCCGCGCTTTGCACCTGGCGATCGAGCACTTCTCGCGCCCGGGCTCGCCCGTCATTGTCCCGGTGCCGGCGTACATGCCGTTTCTCGTTGTGCCGGGTCTTCTCGGACGGCGGACGATCCAGATCGAAATGGTCCGCTCTGGAAATGAGTACGTGTACGATCTCGACGCATTGCGCGACGCATACCGGGCGGGTGGACATCTTCTTCTCCTGTGCAACCCGCACAACCCGCTCGGGCGCGTGATGCGGACCGAGGAACTTATGGCTCTCAGCGAGGTGGTGGACCGGTACGGGGGCCGCGTCTTCGCCGACGAGATCCATGCACCGCTGGTCTACCTGGGACACCGGCATGTACCGTACGCATCGCTCTCAGATTCTGCGGCGGAACACACGATTACGGCGGTGTCCGCATCAAAGGCCTGGAACCTGGCGGGACTGAAGTGTGCCCAGGTCCTTCTCAGTAACGCCGCGGACCGTAACCGATGGGCTCATCTCGATCGACTTGCGACCGACGGAGCATCGATCTTGGGGGTGCTTGCGGCAATTGCGGCTTACCGGAGGGGCCGGGACTGGCTGCGTAACGTCGTCGCCTACTTGGACGGTAACCGGCACTTTCTGGCGAAACTGCTGGCGGAGCGCTTGCCGGATACGAGCTTCCGCCCACCGGAAGGCACGTATCTCGGCTGGGTGGACTGCCAAGGCCTCGGGCTTCACGACGAAAGCCCAGCGAGCTTCTTTCTGCGAAGGGCCAAGGTCGCGCTGGTCGATGGCGCTGATTGTGGTGCGCCGGGGGAGGGCTTCGTACGTATCAACTTCGCTACATCGAGGCCGATTCTCGATCACATCGTCGCAGAGATGGCCAGCAGCGCGGCACTCATACCCCGGATACGGGCCTCGAGTTGACCCGTGTTAGTGCTCGAGCCGTACATGCGGTTCCCCTCGTAGGGTGGAGGCCAGAGCTTGAGGTATAGAGATCCATGGCTGAGATGGGACGCCGGTTCGATTCGGAGTTCCCGTGCGGGTGCGGTGCGCATCTTGCGGGAGACCGGGAAATTGGTCGCTTAGGTCGCGCGTGACCTGAGCACCAAAGACGGTACCTGGCGAGCTGGGTAAACAATGATCGAGAGGAGCGCGGCGAGGCCGCTGCCGCGGGCGCCCCTGTTTGTCAAGTCACGGGGTCGGCCTTGTCGCTGGTGACACGGCTGCGGTGATGAGGGGGATGACCTCGCGGGCGACGTAGCGCTTCAGGCAGCGGATGAGCGTCTTCGTTGGTTTGCCCTCGCGTGCCCGTTTGGGGGCGTAGTTGCGGGTGCGTTGGTCGCCGCCGAGTAGGGTCAGGACGATGGTGTGGAGGGCGCTGTTGGCGCGCCGATCGCCGCCGTGGTTGAGCCGGCGACGGGCGGTCTTGCCCGAGGATGCCTCGATGGAGTTGACGCCGCAGAGGGCGGCGAAGGCCGCCTGGTTGGTCAGCCGGTCGGGGTTGTCACCGGCGGTTATGAGTAGCGCCGCGGCGGTGTCGGGGCCGCCGTCGTACTGGTAGAGCAGCTGCGGCGCGCAGGTGGCGATGGCGCTGCTCATCTGTTGTTGCAGGGCGCGGGTTTCGTCGGTGAGGGCCAGGACGCGGCGGACCAGGCTGCGTCGGACCGTGATGGTTGCCGCGCGGGTGCTGTAGTCGGTGGTGGGGGTAGGGCTGCGCAGCGGCGGATCAGCGCGACGAGGCCGAGACCGCTCAGCGATTCCCGCAGTGTCGGGTCAGCTCGCAGCAGCACGGCCTTGAGCTGGTTGATGCCTGGGTACGGGCCTTGGCCGCCGAGTCCTTTGCGATCTTGAACATGCGGATCATCTCAACGGCGCCGTCGCCGCTCTTGGCCAGGCCGGTGGCCTGCCCGGACAACACCGCTCAGGCGGCGTTCTCCGCGTCGACCGCGTCGGTCTTGCCGCGGTGTGGGCGCACCGCACGGTCAGGTCGGGTTGACCTCGATGACCTGCAGCCCGTCGCGGCGCAGGTGCCGGGTCAAGGCGGAGCTGGTTCCCTCCACACCCGCGCGGCGCAGCCGACCGTGTCCGCGCGCCCAACTCACCAAGGCGGTGTAGCCAGCGGCGGTGGTCGGGAATGCCCGGGTGTCCACCAGCGCACGCGGCATGGTGACCACTGCGGCGACGTGCGTGTCCACCCCGAGGATGATCTACTCATCCACTGCAACGTTGGTCGGGGCGTCGGTGGGCACCATCAGATCCTTCCACTCTAGAACAGGAATTGGCGTCGACCGGACGTGGTGATCAGGACTGTGACGGTGCCAATTGGCGAGGCCCCTATCGGGACACATCCACGCCCAGGCTCAAGCTGGGTCAAACTCCGCCCGCCGGGCGGCACCTGTCCAGTCCAAACAGTGCTTAAGCGATCCGTGGTCCTATGAATCGAGCGAGCGAGCGAGGGTCCGGGCGTCCGGTCCGGTATGGCGCCGCCAGCATGCCTCTGCCAGCGTCCATGCCGGTGACTTGCCAAACTACCGATCAGTCAACTGTGGCTGGAGTATTCGGCGCTACGGCGCGGGGTAGTAGCTGCGATCAATTCCTCGACGGTCTCGCGGACCCTGCTCTCCAGCTCCGGAATCTGTTCCCGATGCCGGGTGATCAACGCAAACTCGGTGGTTTCCCGGCTGTGCGCATCACAGGCGACGATGACGGCTCCCTCGCCGGAGTCAGCGGTGAAGTGCAGGCCTCGGCGGTGCAGCTCCCGGGTGAGCACGTCCAACGACACGGGCCGCAGGTTTCGGACCGACGAGACGATGTGGGTGTCTGCGTAACGCCTGCCGAGCAGCCGCTCGCCGATGGTGTGCAGGACGAGACCCCCACCCCACCTGGCATTGGACTCGTTGAGGATAAGATCCCCATCCACAGTAGCGATCATGTCGATGTTGATGTAGCCGCGGTATCCTAGTTGTCCGGCGGTTCGCGCGAATGAAGTGCCGTGTGTGAGAGCCTCGGCAAGCGTGGAGGCGGGCACGTCCGCCGGGATTTCTAGCCCAATCCACGCCAGCGCGCTGCCGCCGTCGACCAGCCGCAGCTTAAAGGCTCCATTGTTGAGGAAACGAACCTGGCCGTCGTCCTCAATGAGGTACTCGAAATAGAACTCGTGCGCGGCCCGGTGATAGCTCTCGACCACCAGCACGGGGTTTTGGTCGTCAGTCAGCTCGTTCCACACCTCGGCGGCGATCTTCGCTGGGTCTGGCGGTGCAGGCCGAGTCTCTCGTGCCCCTGGTAGCGGGCCTAGGCGGCCCTCGGTGAACACGATGTTCCCCAGTCCGCCTCCCGCGTTGTCCCGCTTGACAATGACGGACCCGGTCAGGGGAAGATGGTCCGCCATGGCTCGAGCGAGCCGTTGAGGCGAACGCGCGATCGTGCCCCTCGCAAGGGGCACGCCGGCACCGACGGCCAGCTGACGGAAAAGCGACTTTCGGTTCAGGAGGTCGGAGCCGCGCTCAGCGGCGAAGCGAAGCCCAATGCCGGCGTCGAATCCCAACAGAGTGGCGAGTTCAGCGACGCCTTCCGTGACGAAGCAAGGCATGAGCGTCCAGTCGGAACCGCGGGCCATGTGCGCTCGCACTTCGGCGACCAGGTCGTCGGACAGCAGGACGTCATCAGTGAGGACCCGGTCCCGGACCACGACCGAAATCGTGCCGGCGTCAAACCCGAGAATCTCACCTACGTAGCGCAGTGATGCCTCGTCCAAAGCCGCCGGGCTGACGACGATGTCGCCAGCATTCGCGTACCACAACGTCCGCAAGCACGATTTGGTGAGGGGATACTTAGCGGCCAGGCCGATGTCCGGCGGAAACTCGGCGCGCAGGTTCAACAGGATGATCTTAGGCATGTCGAGCGCACACTTCCTGGATTGCTTGAACGGTTTCGGTGGCGCAGCGCGTGCGCTAGCGCGGGCTGGCTACTCCGTTACGGCGTGTTGCCCGGCGGCGAATGCGGTTTCCCAGTTCTGCCCGTCGAACGGCGCGTAGGTGATCTCTTCCCCAAAGCCGAGGTCTATTGGATCGCCACGGCGCTCGACGACCGCATTCCCGCCGCGGAGGCACCGCGCGTTGACGCTGAAAAAACCCGTAGGATGTGATCGGGGTCGATAGAAAGGCATCAACCCGCAGACGGCGCAAAAGGTGTGGTCTGCAATCTTGACGCCGAAACGGTAGGGTTTCAGGTATTCCTGGCCCTCGTGAAGCCTGAATCGAGACTCCGGGACCATGATTTCCTCATGTCCCGACATGTAGCAGATCCTGCAGTTGCAGAGCGTAATGGTCACGTTTTTAGTAAGTGCGATTGAGAACCTGACACCGCCGCAATGGCAGGACCCGTCTACCCAAAAAAGCCCGGTGGACTCACTGTCGCTGGTCACAGATTAGAAGCCAATCCCCTGTTTCGAAGCCTTGGGCAAACTGCAGGCACCCGTGTGCCTTTGCATCGACAACGCTGACATTGTCGCCGCGGAACGCAGTGGTTGTCAAGGCCTCGTGATGCTGTTTAGCGCCCGGTAGCTGCGCCTCTGCACCGCTACACCGTGCTTGAGCTGGGCTAATGGAATCGCCAGCGAGATTGACGGCTGCAAGGGTCTTGCGTTGAGCTCGATCCATGGTCAAACTCTGAGTTGTCGGTGCTGCCGACTTAGGACGGGGGAGTAGGCGGGGACATGAGCATCCTGCTGGTGCATAGCAAAAATACGAGCCGGCGCAGCCAACTGATCCATATCAAAAGATATGCTGAACGGCACCGCGAACGCTTTTTGCTGGTGATGGCAGATCCGACATGGGAAAACGAGATCGCAGACCGTGTTATCTGCGTCGACACCGCAGATATCGGTAGGACACTCTTGGCGGTCGACGCCGCGGCCCGAGACGAGGCCGAGTCGATCCGTGGCGTGGTCACTTTCAGCGAACACAGCGTTCCCGCCGCCGCGGCTGTGGCGGCGCGGCTGGGCGTTCCGTTCGTAAGCGAGCGAACCGCCGAAACTGCGCGCGACAAGTACGCCATGCGCTGCGCGTTCAGTAAGGCGGGACTGCTCCAGCCTGCATACGGGCTCGCACGAGACCTGGGAGAGGCACGGAAGCAAGCCGCACGCATCGGCTATCCGCTGGTGACCAAGCCACTGATCGGTGGCGGCAGCATGTACATCCGCCGGCTCGACAACGATGCCGACCTGGCCGCCCATCTGGATCCGCTACGCAAGGGCGCCTGGACCGAACTTGTCTACGACCCGCTGCACCGGCGGATGATCCAGAAATACGAGGGCGCGGCGCTGCTAGAGGGCTACGTGGCAGGCATCGAGGTGAGCGTCGAGTCTGTCGTTGTGGGCGGGAACACGCGGGTCGTGGCCATTCACGACAAGCCTTTCCCACTGGAAGGACCGAATTTCGAGGAATACTTCTACCGAACCCCAAGCTTGCTGCCACCTGCCACCATCCACCAGGTTAAGGAGGCGACGGCACGGGCGCACGAGGCGCTGGGCATCACTATCGGAGCTACGCACACCGAGTTCCGCATCACAAGCGATGGTGAGCCAACTATCCTAGAGTGCGCTGCCCGGCTCGGTGGCGGACCGCTCTATCAAACAGTCTTGGGTAGCACCGGCGTGGACATGGTACATGCCGTGTTGGACCTGGCCATGGGCAGGGAACCCGACCTTACTCCGACGCGGCAGACGCCAGCCGGATTCTGCCAGTTCTTCGCCTCGAAGGCCGGGCGGATCACAGCCATTACGGGTGTGGAAGAGGCATTGGCTCAGCCGGGCGTCCATGAGTTGAGCGTGTACTGCTCGGTTGGTGACACGATCGGTGTGCCGCCGTTCGTGTGGCAGGGCTTCGGGCACGCCTACTTCACCGCAAATTCTCACGACCAGTTGGTCGAGACGTATCAGACGCTGCAGCGCAGCGTGCGCCTGTCCATCGATGAGCGAACAACGCACCTTGGGGTGTTGTCCGCTGGCATTCGGGGGGAGTAGCTTGAATTCGCTGTCTCGCGCCGACGCGCGAACCCACGCCTACTCGTTATACAGAGCACGCGCGTCGCGTACGCCGATACCGCCTTTCACCGATACCAGTCCCGACCTGGGGCCGCTAGACGGATACGCCATCCAGCGAGAACTGGTGTCCCTGCTGGAGGCCGATGGCGAACTAGTCGTGGGCTACAAGGCCGGGCTGACTTCTGAGCCGATGCAGCGGCTGTTCGGCTTGGACTCCCCGGACTACGGCCCGGTTTTCGCCTCAACCGTCTACCCGCCGGGTGACGTCTTGCGGCTAGAAGCCTTCATCGAGCCGCGTGTCGAGGCGGAAATCGCCTGCCGACTGGGTGACGACCTTGCCGGCCCCGGAGTCACGGTGGAGGACGCTAGGGCTGCCGTTGCCGACGTCCATGCCAGCATTGAAATTGTCGACTCACGGTTCGAGGGATGGCGTATAAAGCTGGTGGACACCATCTCTGATCTGGCGTCTGCAGGCGCCGTGGTCATCGGAAGCCGTGCCGTGCCGGCCGCAGGGATCGATCTGGGAGGCATCGGCATGCGCTTCCGGCGCAACGGCGAGTGGATTGCCGCTGGGACCGGTGCGGCCGCCCTCGGTGATCCGGCAGCGGTGGTGGCGTGGCTTGCAAACACACTGGGATCGCAGGGCGTCACGCTTGCAGCCGGCCACCTCATTTTGACGGGTGCGCTGCATGCAGCCGTGCCGGTGGCTGCCGGAGACGAGTTCCTGGCTGACTTCGACCTTCTCGGATCCGTTGGACTAAGAATAGCGGCCGACACGCGAGCGTCACAGGTAGCTTCGTCACCTTGAGCCGTTTGTCGTCCTGGTGACGCAACGTCATGATGAACCCGAAGTCGTTGCTGGGGAAGATCATCCGTCGGGTACCTATTGCGCTCGGCGCGTCGGGGCGAATGCCGACCCCGGCAGCTCGCGCCCTACTGCCCCCGGTGCGGAGCCGTGACAATAGAAACCCCCTGGCCGGGAGCTATTTAACATCTGACTCGAACATGCCGAATGTGACACAGGTTACAGGCAAAACCTCTTTACCTGAATCGACGTCGATGATTGGATCGAACTAATCCACTCTCCGGAGCGGAGGTGAATGGCCTCCACCGTATTTCATTGCAGATTCAAGGTTCGCGTGGGACGTCGCCAGTTGTTTGACCACGAGTGGCTTATCGAGGCATGATGCCACCAAACTGTGAGGGATGAAGAGATGACCGACCTCGACTTCTCGCCACCGGGCGCCAGCGCCGCGGAACAACTGACGCTACATCGTCCTGTGAAGTCTTGGGTGCAGCTCACCGCGAGTTGCAACATGAAATGCAAACAGTGCTATGGAGACTGCTCATTGGCACCCCCGGAGGGGGAGATGAGCGCCGACGTCTTCAAGAAGGTCGCGGACGACATGGCCGAGTCCGGCGTCATTGAACTCCTTGTCGAGGGTGGTGAGCCCCTGCACCGTGCTGACCATCTCGACCTGCTCAGCTATTTTTCCCGCAAAATGTTGGTGCGTCTGCGGACCAACGCCACGCTGCTCGATGCCGATCGCTGTCAAGAGCTCCTGAACGCCGGGGTGGCCAGCCTGGTTATCGACTTCATGGGTGCCACTCCAGAGACTCACGACTGGCATCTGGGTGTTGATGGCGCTTTTGAGCGCACCGTGGCCGGTCTTAGGGCGGCGCGCGACGCCGATATCGAGGTCGTCGCCACGATGATCATGACTCGGCGTAACGTCGACGAACTTCAGCAGTTCGTCGATCTGGTGGCTGAAGCGGGCGTGGAGCGCGTCGGCATTCTCCGACTGTATCCGTTGGGCCGTGCGAAGGCATACTGGTCCGAGATGGCGCTGTCGCTGTCAGAACAGATGGCCGCGCTGGATCGACTGGTGGTTCCCGAATCCGTCTACCTCATGCGATCTTGGCATCCACGTGACGCCAATTGTTGCTGGCAAGCCTCCGGGGTCGATTCCACTGGCAAGTCGGTGGGATGTTCCTATCTGCGCGATTTCGCAGATTTCGGCAACGTTCGTGAGGTCCCGTTCCTGCAGACCTGGAACCACCCGCTTTTCAAGCGGTTGCGGGCCCGGAATGTAGAGCCGCACTGTCCAGAATGCGAGGCGACGCAGGGGTCCCGCGGTGGGTGCCGTTCCACTGCATACGCCTTCACCGGTGACTGGGATGCGCCGGATCCATTCTGCACCACTACGAATCGAGGCGTCCATGTCGAAATTCTCCCCAAGCGACTCATTCCGGGTGAGGGATGACGTCCGTGCCCGAGAGGTGCCCGAATGGGGTTGCATGCTCGTCTACACCCCGATGAAACCAAACGTGCATTATCTGGACGCGCGTTCCTGGCTGATCTACGAATTGTGTGACGGCATTACCTACGAACAGCTCGTCGCCGAGTTTGGCGACGCCGTTCCTGAAGGAACCTCCGATCGAAAGATTCAGGAAATGGTCGACAAAGGTTTGGAAGCGCTCCTGCAGAGTGAAATCGTGACGCAGTTGCACGCGCCCGACCGGGTTTCGCCATCTATGAGCGTGGACTGACACTACGGTCCACAAGATTCTCTGAGAGGGGAGGTGAAGACAATGACGAAGTCCAACATGCGCTCGCGCCTCAAGCAGGCGCTGCGCGCTGCGCCGGTGGATGATCCGGCGGTCGAGGCAGTCAAGCCCGAGATCCGCACTGCGGCTCAGTACCAGCTGCCGTCGATGCGTGGCGGCCTCCGGTTCGACGAGCCGGCCAAGTAGTGGTAGGCGGGCCGGGTGCACGACTCGATTGGGCACCCGGCTTGTCATCTCGCTCGATAGATCCATCCGCCCACCGAATTACCTTTGCCACGGAGACGAACTATGCTTGAGGCAGCCGCTGTCCTCGCAGCCCGGGCCGACGGACTGCTCACCCGGCAGGTCGACGCCGGCGTGGCTGCGAATGCCTGGCCGACCGACCCGTTCGAGATCAGTGATCCAGACCTGGGCGTAGCCGTGGCGTCACTAATGCGTCAACTCCGCGAAAAGCAAGCTGCGGTCGTAGCTCTGCCCCAGGATCTAGACGACCATGCGTTGACCGTGGCGGCATGGAACCTCGTCACACTCATCTCCGTCCCGGTCCCGCAGTACAACACCGGAGAGCTTGTCTACCCCGTTGAGGTGCGGCCCGGGCAGTCCGGCAGCAGCCATTACTCGGCGAGTGCGGCAGCAGGCGGGTTGCACACCGACGGGAGCCTTCTGCCCGTACCTCCGTCCATCGGGGTTCTGTTGTGCCAGTCGCCCGCATCCAGCGGCGGTGAGACCGTGCTGGTCGACGGTCGGACGATCGTGGACGGCGTCCGAGAAGTCGACCCCGGCCTGCTGGCGGTGCTGCGTGAGCCGCAGCCTTTTGCGGCGGAGGATGACGGACCCGAGGTCCGGCAGTGGGCTCCAGTTCTCAGTGGCGACGACGAGATTCGCTACTTGCGTAGGTACCTGGTCGCCGGGTGGAACAGGGCTGAGAGCGTCTGTCCACCGCAGTTGACGGAGGCGCTGGACCTCGTTGACCGGATAGCCGAGAGCGCCGATAACCAACGTGCGTTCGCGCTGGCGCGCGGTGAGATTCTGTTCTGGCGCAACAGGAGGTTCTTGCACGGCCGGCGAGCATTTGACGAAAGCGTGCAACGTCGACGGCTCGTTCGCTTCTACGGGCTCGACGATCCCACCCGACCGAAGCTTCCGAAATGAGTGGCGATGTTGCAGGGCGGATGCGGCTGGTCCTTGCCGGCGTGGGCGGCGACGCCCACTCGATAGGACTGACGGTCCTGCACCAGGCCCTGGCTCGCGCCGGCTATCAGGTGGACTACCTGGGCGCGCAGTGTGAGCTCGACCTTCTGATGAGCCGGTCCGAGTACGCTGACGCCGTTCTGATCAGCAACATGGATGGTCACGCCCGATACTACCTAGAGCATCTGGCCGACTTCCGGGCGAGCTTCCCCGATACTGCTCCGCTCTGGTATCTGGGTGGCTACCCCACCCTTGATGGAAATCTCGACGATCTGTCTGAGCTGGGCTTTGACCGGATCTTCCAGGGCTACATCCCGGTCGATGAGGTATTGCGTTACCTGAGCGCCGACCTGCGGGCGCATCCCCCTCGGGGCCGGTGCTTCGAAGAGATCGCCTCCCCCGCGCAGTTTGCTTCTGCCGAAGCGCTGCAGGAGAGCGACACCCGCGAAGACGTATTGATCGGATGGCCGACTGGAGTGAAGGCTGGCAGCCTCGAGGCGAATGCTGAACGGCTCCGCCGCCATGCCTGGCTCGCTTCGCTTCAGCAGGAGGCCAGGCAGAGCGGGCAGATGCTCATCCACCCGCGTACGGGAGTGTCGTCCCCGGAGGGCCAGCAGGCCTTGTTCGCCGCGCTGCGAAAGCTGGGTGCCGACGTCCTGTCGTTCCAGGTCGACTCCCTGACCCGGAATAACCGGTACGAAGACATCAACCGGATACTCAAGGACGTTTCCAATACGCATCCGTCAGCGTCTCTGCTCAACGGTTACCCGGCGGTCAACTATGGGGTGGAAGCGATGGCCCGCATCGCCGATCGCTTCCCGACGGTGCCGCTCCAGGTGAGGCACAGCACCCGCGATCCGCGCCTGCTCGCCGAAATTTCATTTGCCGCGGGTGTGGCAGCGTTCGAAGGCGGGGCGCTCTCGTACAATCTCCCCTACTTCCGCGACTATCCGATATCGCATGCCGTGCAGCGCTGGAGGTACGTCGACCGGCTTGCGGGCCGCTATCATCAGGAATTCGGAATCACCATCGACCGGGAGTTCTTTGGGGTTCTGACCGCATGTCTGGTCCCGCCTTGCATCGCCATCGCGCTCAACGTCTTCGAGGCGTTACTCGCCGCCGAGTGCGGGGTGAAATCGGTGACCCTCGGCTACGCCGAACAGGGCAACCGCGCTCAGGACCTGGCGGCGGTCCGGGCGCTGTACCGCCTGGGCCCGCAGTATCTCGCACGGGCCGGCTTCGCCGATGTGGCGGTGTATGTCGTCTGGCACCAGTACATGGGCCCCTTCCCCAGTGCTCGGGATAAAGCCCTAGAGATCCTGTCCGGCTCTGCCGTCACTGCCGCGCGCAGTGGCGCGGTAAGGCTCATGCTTAAGACTTATGCCGAGGGCATACGCATTCCGACATTGGAGGACAACGGGGAGAGTCTACGTTTCGTTCGGGACCGGAGCAGGGCCGAGAAGAATCCGCCTGCGCTGGGTGAACAGGACCATCTCGAGGAAGAACTCATCCTGGCTGAGGCAACGGCGATCTTGGACACGGCCCTCGAGGAAGCCGGCTACGACGTCGGCCGAGCCGTCGGCATTGCCGTCGCTCGCGGCTGGTTCGACGTCCCGTTTTCCCCGAGCCGGTGGAATGCCGGGGCAGCGCTGCCGCTACGGGACACGAGGTCTGCGGTCAGGCTCGCCGACCCGGGCCGGCTGCCCCTGCCCGCGGATGTCATCGACTTTCACAGAGCGGCGATCGGCAGCCGAATCCGGCGCGACGGCGCGGACATCCCCGCACTGCTTGAACGGGATATTTCCATCACGGCTCGCGGCGACTTCGACGCTTGGCCGTTGGCTTGAGGCGCATCCACCACTTCGCGACAGGGCCCGCAGCAGCGGCGGGGCCGAGATCACCGTTGGGAGCACAAGGCGACATGACTAGCGAGTGGACCAGAGAGCCGGCCGCCGATCTGGCGGCGACCACCGCACTTCTGGAGATAGCTGAGAAGCTAGATCTGTCCGCACTCCTGGATGCCGGCGAGCCTTTCAGCCTCGACGACGTCGCCGAGGCTGCGCAAATTCCGAAGCAAGGTGCAGCCGCTATTCTGGAGGCTCTCGGCGCTGCGGGGCTGGTCGGTCCGGCCGGCCCGGAGGATATGTTCGTCGGCGCCAGGAACCTGGCGGATCTGCGCTATCAGGCTGGGTACGTGTCCTGGGCCATGACCGCGAACCGGCCGTACATCGATAATGCTCGCGAGTTCCTAAGTGACCCGCAGGGTGCCCAGCAGCGGTACCAGCGGGACGGCCGGAGCGTGGCCGTGTCCTCTCGCTGGATCGGATCGCGGGGCTTCTACCACGCTGCCTTCGCTGAGATCGTCGAGCACAAGCCGGCCAAGGTCGTGGATCTCGGAGCCGGGGCGGCGGCCCTGGTGATCCATTTGTTGAAGACCTTGCCGAACAGCACCGGCGTGGCTGTCGACATCAGCGATGCGGCCTGCGAGGAGGCGAGCCGGGCCGGGGCCCTGGCCGGTGTCAACGAGCGGCTGATGGTGGTAAACCGCCCGATCGAATCGCTGCCGGCCGATCCGTCACCCCTCGACGGCGCAGACGTGATTCATGCGGGGTTCGTCATGCACGACGTCGCGGGCCGGGCGGACGTATTCGACGCCATTCTGCGCGCTTGCAGAGCTGCCTTGGCACCGGGCGGCCGGCTGGTGATCAGCGATGCCGTGCCGTACGCGACCACCCCGCGGGAGCGGGCGTTCAGCAGCCTCTTCACCTATCTGCACTCCTCTTCGATGGGGGTTCACCTGCCCTCCGAGGTGCGATGGGAAGAAGCATTCCGGCGCGCTGGGTTTACGAACGTGGCCTGCCATCCGATGCGGATGCCGACGAGCAGGCTTTTCGTGGTGACCGGATGACCACCGGTGACCCGCTGCCGTTCTGACCGCGTCACGATAGCGACCTCCGAGAAAGCAGATGAGACATGAAGGTAGCTGCTCAGATCCGCGAGAGCGTACGCCGTGAAATGCCTGCCGCAAGGTCCGCTCTTGAACGCCTCGTCCGGATTCCGGGCATAGCCTTCGCGGGGTTTGACCACCACCACCTGGAGCGGTCCGCCGCCCTTGTCGCGGAGGTGCTTCGCGGAGCGGGCCTGCCGGACGTTCGAGTGGTGAGCGCTGGCGGTCAGCCTGCGGTCATCGGCCGCCGGGAGGCGCCCCCCGGAGCTCCTACGGTGCTGCTGTACGCGCATCACGACGTTCAGCCGCCGGGCGACCCCGGCCTATGGCTGACAGATCCGTTCGAACCGGTCGAGCGGGACGGACGCCTGTTCGGTCGGGGAACAGCCGATGACAAGTCCGGGATCATGACGCATGTCACGGCACTGCGGGCGCTGGGGGACGACCTTCCCGTCGGCGTGGTCGTCTTCGTCGAGGGCGAGGAGGAATATGGGTCGGCGTCGCTGGAGGCTCTTCTGGTCGAGCATCGGGACGTGGTGAGCGCCGATTACATCATCATCGCGGACTCCATGAACTGGGAAGTCGGTCGGCCGGCTTTCACCACCGCCCTACGCGGCCTGCTTAACCTGTTTGTTGAGGTCAGGACCCTGGACCACGCGCTGCACAGTGGCTTGTTCGGTGGCGGTGCGCCGGACGCGCTCAGCGTTCTCTGCCGACTGGTGAGCACGCTGCATGACGATGAGGGCAACGTCACGGTCCCCGGTCTGCACCACGGGCCCTCCAGCGGATTCGGCTATAGTCCCGACCGTTTCCGCCGTGAGGCAGGGTTACTCGACGGCGTACGGGCACTGGGCGACGACGACCTGGCGGATCGGCTCTGGAACCGCCCGTCCGTGACTGTGCTGGGTATCGATGCACCCGGTGCGGCGGACGCACCGAACGCATTGAGCCCGTCCGCGCTGGCCCGACTGAGCGTGCGCATCGCTCCCGGCGACTCTACGGAGTCCGCCTTCCGCGCCGTCCGTGAGCACTTGGAACGACGGACCCCTTGGGGCGCTCACCTCACTGTCACCCTTGACCACAGCGGCGAGCCCTGTGTCCTTCCCACAGCCGGTCCAGGTTATGAGGTGGCACGTGGTGCTTGGTCCGATGCATTCGGAAACGAGCCGGTCGAGATGGGCGTTGGCGGGTCGATTCCTTTCATCGCCACGTTTCAGCGGTTGTTCCCCGCCGCTGAGGTCCTGGCGGTCGGTGCCGCGGATCCTGGCTGCCAGGCACACGGCCCGAACGAAAGCTTGGATCTCGGCGACTTCGAACGAGCATGCGTGGCCGAGGCGCTCTTCCTCAGCCGGATCAGGGACGTTCCTGGTGGCGCGGGCATCGCCTTCGCGGAGAAAGTAGCTCGCCAGTGAA
Source organism: Micromonospora sp. R311 (assembly GCF_056780015.1). Lineage (NCBI taxonomy): Bacteria > Bacillati > Actinomycetota > Actinomycetes > Micromonosporales > Micromonosporaceae > Micromonospora > Micromonospora sp. R311. Next base: position 14,802 of record NZ_JBSWCE010000050.1, on the reverse strand, counting down.
CCGGGCCGGACCCCTGCGAGTGGCCATAATCGGGGCCGGTCTCATCGGCCTCGATTTGCTGGCGAAGATCCAGAAATCGGCGGAGCTGGAATGCCATCTCGTTTCGGCACGCGATGAGCAGGCCTCCGGGCTTCGGGCGGCGAGGGCGCTGGGCTGTCCCACTGCCGCCGGCGGCGTCGCCTCCCTCCTAGCTGCCGATGAAGCCTTCGACATCGTATTCGATGCCAGCAACGCGATGTCGCATGCTGGACACTGGCAGGCCCTTGAACCACTGGGATCCCTGGTCATTGATCTGACGCCCAGCGGGGTGGGTCGCACGGTCGTCCCGACGGTGAACGGCGACGCGGCCCTCCTACACCGCAACGTGAGCCTGGTCAGCTGCGGAGGCCAGGCGTGCGTGCCTATCCTGCACGCGCTGGCCTCCCGCTACCGGCCAGAGTACATTGAGGTCGTCACCACGGCCGCGAACCTGTCGGTCGGACGGGCCACGCGGTTGAATCTCGACGAGTATCTCGCTGCCACTCGGGACGCGGTCCGCACAACAACGCGTTCGGCGAACGTCAAGGCGATCCTGAACCTGAGCCCAGCGCGCCCACCTGCGACGTTTCGGGTCGCCATGTCGGTGCAGGCCGCAGACCTGGACCCGCGCGTGGTTCGCGACCTGGTCGACGACGCGGCCGGGCAAGTCCGTACGTTCGTGCCCGGCTACCGCGTACGCGCGTGCACCGTGGCAGACGGCGTTGCCTTCGTAGCGGTTGAGGTGGAGGCGTCCGGAGACCGCCTACCACGCTACGCCGGGAATCTCGACATCATGAACTCGGCAGCCATATTGGTGGCGGAGCAGTATGCGCGTCAGCGTGCTTGTCTGCCGGTAAGGAGGTGACATGGCAATGACCGAACCGGCGGTCGCCGGCGCTCCGGTGCTGATCTACGACCCGACTCTGCGCGACGGTCATCACGCGGTACGACACGTTCTCACGGAGGCTCAGCTTCGTGGCTATGCAGCGGCAGCGGACGGCGCGGGCGTACCGGTTGTCGAAGTCGGCCACGGCAACGGACTGGGTGCGTCCTCGTTGCAGGTAGGCCGGGCCCGGCTAACCGACGAGGTCATGCTGGGCGCAGTCCGCTCGGAACTGCGGCACAGCAGGATGGGTGCCTTCATGCTGCCGGGCTGGGGAACCGAGGACGATCTGCGGATGGCCATCGACCACGGCGTCGATGTCGTCCGGGTCGGCGCGCACTGCACGGAGTGCGACATCACCGAGCGACACCTGCGCTTCCTGCGCGACGCCGGCATCGAGGCTCACGGAACGCTGTTGATGAGCCACATGTGTACGCCGGCTCAGCTTGCCGAAGCTTGTCGCCAGATGACGGACTACGGGGCCGAGGCGGTGGGAATTTTCGACTCGGCCGGTCACTTCCTGCCCGACGACGTAACCGAGAGGATCACGGCGATCCGGCAATCGGTCGACGTCCCTGTCATCTTTCACGGCCACAACAATCTCGGCTCGGCGGTGGCCAACTCGGTGGCGGCGGTGCGGGCCGGTGCCACCATAATCGACGGGTGCGCCCGGGGCTTCGGCGCCGGTGCCGGCAACACCCAGCTCGAGGTGCTGGTACCCGTGCTGGAACGGCTCGGCTTCACCACTGGCATCGACCTTTACCGGCTCCTGGACGCCGCGGACTTCGCGGAGCGAAATCTCATGCCCTCCCCGCCGACGATCAGCTCGGAAAGCATCGTTAGCGGCCTGGCGGGTGTCTTCTCCGGGTTCAAGAGCCGCGTTCTCGAAGTCGCGAAGCGCGAGAACGTCGACCCTCGTGACATCTTCTTCGAACTCGGCCGGAGACAGGCGGTCGCGGGCCAGGAGGACCTCATCGTGGATGTGGCCATGCAACTCAGAAATTCATCCTTGTGAGGACGCCGGTGCGGCGACGGAAGGGCCCGGAAATGACATGGGACTTGCTGAAAGAAGCGCTCGTCCAGGATCTTCAGCTCCAAGCCGAATGCCTGGTGCCGGCGGCTAGCCTGGCGGACATCGGCCTAGATTCCCTCGCCGCAGTAGAGCTAGCGGAGACGCTGGGCAGCAAGTACGGCGTTCATGTCTTCGACTACGAGATCCTGGACGCCGGGAACCTGGCCGGTCTCGCACAGCTGGTCGTGGACCGGGGAGAGCCGTGAACGAGCCCTGGTTACGCCCGGTCCTCGCCGAGTTGCCGAGCTACCGGCCCGCTGCGGGCCTGTACTCGGCTGCCATCCCGGTTCCGTTGTCGGCGAACGAATCCCCGCACGAGCCGCTACCCGGTGTTTCCGGGGCGATCGTGCAGGCAGCGAGCTCCGTGAACCGCTATCCCGATCCAGCTTGCCGGCAGCTAACTCATGCGCTCGCCAGAGCGAGGGGGGTCGCCCCTGACAACATCCTCGTTGGTGCCGGGTCGGTGGCGTTGCTGCAAGGACTGTTCCAGGCGATCGCCGAACCGGGCGCGGAGGTAATCTACGGCTGGCCGTCCTTCGAGCTTTACCCGAGCCTGGCGGCACTTGCCGGAGTCCACTCGATTTGCGTGCCGCTGGAGGACGATGCCTTCGACCTGCACGCGATGGCCGCCAGCATCACCAGCCGTACTCGCATGCTGCTCATCTGCAGTCCGAACAACCCGACAGGCACGGTGCTCAGGGCGGAGTCACTACGCAAGTTCCTGGGCCAAGTGCCATCGCACTGTCTGGTGGTTCTCGATGAAGCCTACCGCGAGTACGTGCGGGACCCTGAAGCCGCCGACGGTCTCGACCTCGTGCAGGGTCATCCCAACCTCGTTGTGTTACGCACCTTCTCCAAGGCCTACGGGCTCGCTGGCCTCCGGGTCGGGTATCTGATTGGCGCTGGCAGTTTGGTTTCTCGCCTACGCAAGGCTCTTACGGTCTATGCGGTCAGCACAGTCGCCCAGGCCGCTGCCACGGCATCTCTCGGCATGGAAAGCCAACTACTGGACCGGGTATCCGAAATCGTCGGCGAGAGGGATCGCATACGCCACGAGTTGGTTGCCCGAAACTACCGACTACCGGCTAGTCAGGCCAATTTCCTCTGGCTTCCGCTTGGGAAGTCGGCCGCTGACTTCGAACTGCGGTGTCGGCGTGAGCGGATTGCCGTCCGGTTGTTTCCGGACGCCGGGGTTCGCGTAACAGTCGGCACGCGGCAGGAGAACGACGCCTTTATCGCCGCTGCGGAGTGCTGGCACACGGGGGGTTAGATGAGAATTCGAGCGGAGATCGGCGAAAATGTCTGGATGTCGGACGAGAGCTCGCTCTCGAGGCGCGTTACTGTAACTCCGGGAATGTGCGGCGGGGGGTCTCTTCTCTTTGCCCGTATCGGTGACTGGACTTGGGACGCGGTGAGTGCCGCCTGCCGTACTAAGGTGCATGGCGCGCGCAACCAGCAGGGTGAGCCCGCGTATCTGTCCTTCTACTATTTCCGCATCCGAGGTGGCGCGGCTGTCCAGCCGCACGCTCTCGCATTTGGCGATGAATTGCAGGTTACCTCCCGCGTCTTCGATTTCGGCAGCCGTTCGACCCTCACTCTCCACCGACTGGCTCCGGCCGACCTCGAACTCCCGGATGTCTCGCTCCAGCCTGCCGAGTTCTACGTGCAGCCTCACCCATCCTGCCTGTATGCCGAAACCTTCAACCGATGGGTGTCCAGAACTCTCTCCGGTAGCAACAGCAGTTTAGCCGAAACATCCCCGCCGGATTTCGCGCACGAGCACCTGCCGCGGCTGCCCAACTGGTACTCGCCCCGTAGCATGGTGGGCCGCGCCCGGCAGGCAGCCACCTTCTACCCGGGGGGGCCTGAGGGGTACGTCTTGGCAGGCCCGGCGCTGACCCTAACCTATGAGCTGGATCCAGTGCGAGACTTAAACGGGGCCGGCCTGATCTATTTCGCCGCCTTTTTTTCCATTTTCGACACGGCGCTATTGGCGCTGTGGCGGGCGGCGGGACGTAATGATGCGGAATTTGTTCGGCGTCGCATATTCGATCAGCGAGTCGGGTTCTTCGGTAATGCGGATATCGGTTCGGTGTTCACGATAACCGCACAGCGGTGGTGTGGACTCGGGGACGACAAGGGCGAGATCGCTGACCTGCAGTTGAGAGATGCACGGACCGGGCGCCTAATTTCGGTCGCAAGTATCCACCTCAACCTGCCGTAGCCGTCGGTTTGCAAGGGACTTGAGTGACGAAGGGCCGCTGGTGTGACCTAGGTCACGCCTGGCCGACGCGGTTTGTCATGGGTTATCATGAATCCTTGCTCGGGCTGCTTGTCTGAGTCTTTTGACAGGTTACGGGAGAGTCGATGTCTCTGGACCGGCGTACCGCTATAGGGTTCGACGAGGGGCGAGCGCAGGATGCTGATATTCGGTGGTTCAACGACCTCAAGCGCCGGCGAAGTACAGGTCCGGTATCTCCGCAGCATCGCGTTCTTCCTCGATCGCTTGCCCCGGAGACGCTTGCGGTTCATGCGGGCACCTACGAGGACCCGGTCACGGGAAGCGTAGGCACGCCGATCTTCCAGACGAGCACCTTTCTCTTGGACGACGGGAGCTACAGCGCTTTCTCGGACGGATCTTTGCGCGATGTTCCTATTTACACCCGTTACGGCAACCCTTCACAATGGTCTGTGCAGGAAAAAATCGCAGCGTTGGAGGGAGGGCAGAGTGCCCTGGTTACCTCCTCCGGCATGAGCGCCATAGCCAGCACAATTTACGGGTTGACCAATTCGGGCAGCCACATCATCTCGGCGTACGATATTTACGGCGGCACATACAACCTGCTACGCGAGGACATGCCATCGGCGGGGCGAGAGGTCACCTTCGTCGATACGACGGACGTGGCGGCGATCTCCGCAGCGGTGCGTCCGGAGACGCAGCTGATCCTCGTCGAGTCGCTCACCAACCCGCTGTTGAAGGTCCCACCGATCAAGACCATCGCGGAGGTTGCCAAGCGGGCCAACGCCCTGCTGGTGGTCGACAACACCTTCCTCAGCCCAATCAACATGAGGCCGCTCGAGCTAGGCGCCGACATTGTCGTGCACAGTGCCACGAAGTACCTCAGTGGGCACAGCGACCTCACGGCCGGGGCCGTTGTCGGCCGCCGTAAGTTCCTCGACCGGGTGTGGGCGCAAGCACTGCGCTTCGGCGGAACACTGGAACCACTTTCCTGTTTCCTGCTCGAGCGAGGTCTAAAGACCCTGGCCCTGCGGGTGCGGGCGCAGAATGCAAGCGCGTGCGGGATAGCTCGTTTCCTCGCCGCCCATCCCGCTGTTCTGGACGTCTGCCATCCCTCCCTAGGCGGCGAGAGATACGAGAACATCGAGCACGACGCCTATCGCGGATATGGTGGCATGGTGAGTTTCCAAGTCGAGGGCGGCGACGAGGGAGCGCTGGCCTTCATGGGCCGACTAACGATTCCTTACGTCGCGACAAGTCTCGGCGGAGTTGAGTCACTAATTAGCATGCCCGGCAATACGTCGCATAGCTCTCTAACTGCCCGGCAAAAGTCGCTCATAGGCATCAATCCTGGTTTCTTGCGGCTGTCCGTCGGCATCGAGCACGTCGACGACCTCATCGCAGACTTGGATCGAGCGCTCACCATGCGAGGCGGGGAAGGCGTCCTGTGAAAAACAGCTTCAATATCGCCGGCTTCAGCGAGGTGCTGCATGAGATCCGACACGATCCCGCAGAGGCAGGCTTCTCCTATTCGACGATCGCGCGGTTCGTCCCAGGACGGGGCGTGGCCGCCCGCACGCGGCCCGCGCTTCTCGGCACGGTGAAGGCAACCCGCAACTTTCTACTCGCCGTGTCTGAGACTGGCACTTCGGAGGCAGAAGAGCCGGGACCACTCGACCTCGCCCTTACCGGGATCGCCGCTTGCTCCCTCACCACCCTGGTGGGCGGAGGCAGCGCGAGGGGCATGACGTTCGATGCCGCGGAGATGCGGATCGAGTATGGTGGCACTGACGATTCCACGAGATCGGGGCAGGGGGCAGTGCGCTGCCACTTCGATGTCTCCGGGGATCATGATCCTGAAGCGGTGTCAGCCCTGGTCGAGCACGTTCGGCAGAGCAGCCCAAACCTGCAAACCCTGATCAAGGACATCCCTTTGACCGTGGGCTGTACGGACGGTGCCGGCGAGACTATCGAGGCCATGCCGCAGGAGTACGGGGTGCCCGAACGGCTCCGGCATGGAGTCGGGCGCAACGTGCGTTGGATCAGCGGGACCCAGTTCGAGTCGCATCCCCTTGCGGACGGCGGCGGACCGATCCTCCGGGTCGACCAGCCCAAACAGATCACCGGGGTCGACTGGGGGCCAAATCCCCAGGAATACCTGTTGATGGGCTTGGCCGCCGACTTGGCGCTGCAGCTGGGCCGATCGGCGCTGCAGGTGATGGGAAAGCCGCTCACGTGGGAGGTCGTGACGGAAGCGTACGAGGACGTCCGGGGCCTTTTGAACGCCGAGCCCGACGCGATTGTCCATCTGCAAGACGTTGCTTGCACAGTTTCCCTAGCCGGGCGCGATGCCGGCAAGCCGGTCCCCGCGGACCTTGTGCGGGACGCGCTGGCTAAATCTCATGTGCGTGACATCATCTGCCGTACCCAGCCCATCGCGGTTTCTGTGTGGGCCGAGAGGCAGAGTGAGACGCTGAACGGCCATCGCCCGCTTTTGCGTGGGCGGCGGGGCAACGCGGCAACGCCATGAAAGGTGTGCGTTCGGTGTCTGTCCTGGCGGTCGGGGCGTGCCCGGCCAATCTCATTTCCGTGGTGCTCGTCGCGCCGATCAGCGAGCTCTTTCGTCGCATTCTTCGAAACCAGGAAGAGCATCAGGTAGCGTCCGGGACTGCTGTGGACCCGTTTCACGGCTCCAGGCCAGCGGCCTCTAGGTCCTAGTGGATCCGCGCAGCGGGTTAGCTTCGTGCATTTCCTACATGAACACGGCATCTTCATCGGCACCTCGTGGCGCACGAAGCCTTCAGTCGCGCTACCCACAATATGGCAATACCCTTTCTGCAATCCCCGGAACTGGATGATCAAGCAACCTCAAGCTGGGGAGACCTCGTTGCGCCCGACCGACTCGCTCAACATCCACCGAGTGAGAGCATCGCCGTACGGTCCTGCCCGGCCGACCATGTGCCGCGCAAACCTGCATACCTTTTTGATCTCGGCAGAATGAGTTTCTCAGTGACGGGACCCACCACAGTGGACGTGCTCGCCATCGGAGCCGGGCCGGCCAACCTTAGCTTGGCGGCCCTTGCGGCTCCCGTAATCGGCCTCTCCGTCACCCTCGTCGAGGCGCGAGAATCTGCGGCATGGCATCCGGGTATCCTGTGGAGCAATTCTCGGCTGCAGGTGAGCGGCGTGAAGGATCTGGTAAGCCTCGTCGATCCCCGAAGCCGCTTCAGCTTCCTAAACTTCCTTCATGAACAGGGCCGCCTATACCGGCACCTAATAGCCAGCGAAAACTATGTCAGTCGGAAGGAGTTCGACCAGTACCTGACCTGGGCAGCCGATCTACTCGACGTGAAGTTCGGCACAAAGGTTGTGGCCGTCGATCACGACGATGGTTGCTTTCGCGTGTCCACGAGCCGCGGCACATTCGCCTCATCTCATCTGGTTCTCGGCGTCGGCCAGGATCCCTACATTCCGCCCTGTGTCAACGGAATCGCCGATCCCAGAATTTGGCACTCCTCGGAGCACATCAGTAGCGGACTGTCGTTGCTCGGGAAGAAGGTCCTGCTGGTCGGCGGGGGGCAGAGCGCCGCAGAGATTGCTCTCGACATCCTTTCGGGACGCACCGGGCTGCCGCGTCAACTCACCTGGGTAGCCGGTCGGGGGTTCTCGCCGCTGGATGATTCAGCCTTCAGTAATGAGTGGTTCCACCCGCGCTTCGTGCATTACTTTCTTGAGCTTTCGGACGCACAACGCTCGTCGCTGCTTGATAGTCAACGCGCTGCTTCGAATGGAATCACTCGAGATCTTTTAGCGGCGATATACCGCCGCCTCTACGAGATCGACTATCTCGACTCCATTCGCTGCCAGCACCGATTGCTCGCCGGCGTGAGTCTAACGAGCCTCGCCGAAGCTGACGGCGGGTTCGTGTGCGGCCTGCGAGATGAGCTCACTATGTCGGAACGTGAGATTCATAGCGAGGTGATCATTCTCGCGACGGGTTACCGGCAGCAAATTCCAGCGTTCCTGGATCCGATTCGCGAACGTATGCAAATCAAGGAAGGTGAGTTCTATGTCGATAAAGACTACCGCATACCCTGGGATGGCCCCGATGGGAACCGCATCTATATCCAGAATGGTGCGCGGAAAAGTCATGGTGTGGCGGATCCAAATTTGAGTCTTGCGGCATGGCGAAGCGCCACGATTTTGAACAGCCTTTTTGATGAGAAGCTTTATAACCTAAAAGAGGAAGGCATGGCGACTAGCTTCCTCCAATCCTTTGACGAACAAACGCCGCAAAGTTGAGGAGCCATGGCAGTGCATCGAAACAAGCGTACTGCTTCCATCTTTGTAGGGGGCCAAGCTGTTTCGCTGGTTGGTGATGGCATCGCCAACGTGACCGTTCCACTTCTGGTCTTGGAGTTGACCCACAACCCGGTGGTCGCAGGGCTCGCCGCTGCCCCTCGTGCCATCGGCTACGCCATGGTGGGGCTCATCGGCGGAGTCATAGTCGACCGGGCGGATCCCTGGCGCGTCCTGCTTGGAGCGGACCTTGTGCGGACCGGCTGCTTCATAGCGTTGTTTCTGCTTGCGATGCTTGACAGCGTGGCCGCGATCCTCGTGGTGGCGTTCGCAGCAGGAGCGGCCAGCGTCCTCTTCCAGCTGGCGCTCGCGGTTGCGGTACGGGACGCATTCCCCGATCGCCTGCAAAGTGCGAACGCGACGCTCGAATCGGCTAATCAAGTCGGCTTGGTGGCTGGACCGGGCATTGCCGGTCTGCTGGCCGCCGCTGGCCTGCTGCAGATTGGACTTCTTGCCCAGGCGGCCACGTTCGCTGTGTCGGTTGCCACGCTGGGCCTGATCCTCAAACACGTTCCTCGATTCGCTCGGCCGGCGGCACCCCGCAATTGGCGGACACTTCGCTCCGAGCTGATCGCAGGTATCCGCTATACAACGACGACGCCACCGCTGTCCACGTTGCTGTGGATGGTGGCGATCGTGAATCTGGTGCTGGGCGTCGACTCGCTTATCGTTTACCTGCTCAAAGTCGACGCTCACCTGCAGCCGGGCCAGGTGGGTCTGGTCGTCGCGGCCGGCGGACTGGGCGGCATCGCCGGTGCGGTGGTGTCCCGCTGGATCCAGCGTATCGGGCCGGTGCGTACTCTGGTTATGGGTGTCGTCGTCTTCGCCGTACTTCTGGCGGCACTGGGTAGCGCCGACGCGGTTGTGCCCGCTGCAGCGGCCGTTTTCGGTATGAATATGAGCGTTGTGGTGACCAGTGTGACGTTCCGAACGCTCCGGCAGGTGATTGCGCCACGGGAGCTACTCGGGCGTGTGACGAGCGCGATGCGGACGGTCGCCTACTTGGTCACTGCGCTCGGCATCGTAATGGCCGGTGCAGCGACTGAGTGGGCAGGCGGTACCGCCCGGCCGGTGTTTTTGTTGGCCGCGGCGGTAGCGGTGGCGGCTGTGCTGATTTGCTGGCGTTTCGGCCTGCGGCAGCACACCAACATCGGTTGGGAAGGCCCCGCTGAGCAGCCCGAGCGGTACGAGGGTTCCAAAGAGGATGTACGAGATGGTGCCTGAGGCGGTGGGAGGCACTTGGCTGAGTCGTTGTCTTCGCTGGTAGTGGCTCGTTTTGGCGCGGAACTGGTGGCGGCGTCGCCACCATGACCATCGATTGATGTGGTCGCGGGTTCGTCTACGGGTGATCAGGTGTGCAAGGAGACGTCGAGTCTCGGCGAGGCTGAGTGGGACGAGTCCGGCTCGGTCGGTGGTGCCCCCTTTGCGCCCGAGTGGCCTGACGGCGAGGAAGGCGTGCGCGCACATAGCGAGGGTTATGTGGCGGTACCAGGCGTCGTAGCGGCGCACCTGGTAGTCGTCCAGGCCGACCTGTCCCTTGGCGGTCTGGAAGCACTCTTCGATGGCCCACCGGGTGCCGGCCACGCGGATGAGTTCCTCGTCGTTGGTGTCGGCCGGTCCGTAGCACAGGTAGTAGGCGTGCTCGGTCGGGTCGGTGATCGACCGGCGGATGAGCAGCCAGCGGGTGGATCCGTGGTCGGCGGTGCCGGTGTCGGGCAGGGTGGCCACGGCCCAGTCGAACAGGCGGGGTCCCTTGGCGCCGTCGCCGCAGCTGCGCCGTTTCCAGGCGGGGGCCGGGGCCGTGGCGGCTAGTTCGTCGGCGCGGGCGCTGCCGCCGTCGGTCGGGATCTTCTGGTTGCAGGCCACGGCCAGGACGTAGCCCATGCGGCGGCCCTGCAGCCAGAGCCGGAACTTGCTGTCCTTGCCGTAGGCCTCGTCGGCGGTCGCCCACCGGGCCGGCAATCCCGCGTCCAGTGCGCGGCGCAGCATCTGCAACCCCAGGGCCGGCTTGGTCGCGAACCGCACCTTCGCCGGTACTGCGGCTTCGGTCCGCCGGACGGCATCGGCGCACCAGCCTTGCGGCAGATAAAGCTCCCGGTCGACCAAGGTGCGCCCGTGCGCGGACGCATACGCCAGGAACACCCCGAGCTGGCAGTTCTCGGTCCGCCCGGCGGTCCCGGAGTATTGGCGTTGGACGCCGGCGGACTTGGTTCCCTTCTTCAGGGACCCTGTCTCATCGATGATCAGAACGGCGTGGGTGTCGCCGAGGTGCGGCCATCCTGCAATCCGCAGTCCAGCCAACCCGCCGTGTTACCCGTCCAGGCCAGCGTAAGCGCGTAGCGCCTCGTGAGTCGTCGGCAGGCCGTGTTGGCGGAGCGGGCCTTGAGGCCCCGAAGAGCCGAACACGTGCGGGTTGTCGATGAGCCAGGCGACCGCCGCCCGCTGCGTCGCCGTCAGTTCCTCGAAGCCGCGGCCGTGATCCGATTCCATCTGCGGAAACGCGTACTCCAGCACCACGTTGAAATGGTTGTGCCAGTTCGACGTGGGTTGCTCGGCGAGCACCGCCGCAACGAGGTCCGACCGCACCTCCTCGGCCACCGGCGCGGCGACGGCGTCGAGCACTTCGAGTGCCACGTAGCTGGGGCTCGCTCCCCAGATTGTCTGCCCGGTGTCCTGGTGGCGAATGGCCGCCCATCCGCGCAGCTCGGCGATTGCCGCCTCCGGCACCTCTTCACCGGCCAGCTGCGCCCATGCCACAGCAGCCGCCCATCTCAAGTCGGGATCTGTACCTGCGAGGTTCCTGTCGAGCAGGTCCGCTACAGGCTGTGTCAACGCACCGCCGACCAGTCCTAACGCGATCAGCGCCGCTCCCACTATCTGCGCCGGGCGCTGGTCGTCGGAGGCGATTTCGAGCAGGCGGGGGCGGATCGAGGTCATCTCCTCGGAAAACCAGGCCAAGGCATGGATCGCCTCCCCGACCACCTCGGCGTCTGGGTCAGCCAGGCATGTCAACAGCAGCGGGACGCCGGCCCGGACGGCATCGTACGCGGCGAGCGCGTGTCGGGCCTCGAACAGGCGCCGCTCGGGCTTGGTGAGCGGAAGCGGTTGCCTCTGCCCTGTGCTGACGACCTCGTACCAGTCCTTCATCGCTTGCGACCAGCGGCGCCAGGTCTCCTCGGGGACTTGGGCCACGTCGTCGCGGATTTCGGCGATGGGGAAGCCGCTGGCGGGTATGTCGTAAGGCGTGTAGCCGACAGCGAGGCAGGAGAGCAGCTGAATGACTTCGTGCCGGTCGGGCGTGGCGGGGTCGGCCAGCAGCTCCAGCAGGAACGGGACCGCGTATGCGCTGGCCTCGTAGCGGCTGCCCTGGTGGTAAATGTTGCCGTACAGCTCGTACATTGCCGCGCTACGGACCTCGGCGTCGGATGACCGCAGATCACGAATGAGGCCAGGCCCACTTTCCGTGATCCGGATTGACCCTGTCAGGCCAGCAGGACCAACCTGCTGCGACAGGACAGCGGCGAAGGTCTCTCACCTCCACTCGATCAATCAGCCTCACGGCGCACGTGCCACAGGTGCCACCGGTCGGCGACCTGAACGACGTGCTGGCGGGTGCATCGCCATGGAGGCTGCGGCGATGGTGGCCCGGCCGGTTCGAGCGGCCGGGCGGTCGACCACTACCGGACCCGTACTTGGGGTGCCGACGGGGGCATCGCCTGGTCTGGTGGGCCTGGCTGCTCCGTGGCTGCTCGGATGTCGGGGAACTCACGCGGACGTGCCCGGATGAGGCCGGATTCAGTTCCCCGCAGGCGCGGCCCCGGCGCATCCATTAGCGCGAATGCCATCCAGGACCTGCGTGGACGCTGCCGGATGGGGTAGGCGTAAGCCGGACGCCGCCGGACTCCGTGACTCTCTGCAAGATCATCTGACTACGGATCAGAAGGTTAGGGGTTCGAGTCCCTTCGGGCGCGCAAGATCATAAGGGCCTGACCTGCGGGAACGCGGGTCAGGCCCTTGGCTTGTCTGTCCCTTGTGGACGTGTGGCTGCTCGGTGGCTGCTCGTCCGACGACCGTCCCCTACGTGCCGCCATGTCCTGGAGAGTTCCAGGTGGGTCCGGCTGGGTATGAGCAGCGGTAACGCCGTGAGCGGTCGAATTGACAGACGAAGGCCGACTACGAGTGTTCCGTGGGGCGGGTCGGTCGCGAATTGCCATGACCAAATGGAGAAGGCGCGTGGCTGCTGCGAGTGCTCGTGCCGCGTGGTCGCCCGTGCGCTGGGGTCAGCTGCGGCTTCCGGGTTGTCGTCGACGAACGCCGCCAGGTGCTCACGCAGGGCCGGCAGGATCGCCGCCGGCACCGACACCGCACGCCGACCAGCAGGCGACTTCGGCGGACCCAGAACCATCCCGAGACGGGATGGCAGGCAGTTGTGGTCTGCTCGCAGCCCGCTCTACGTCAGATCAAGTACTGGGATGGGCGGTGGCAACTCAGGATATTCGCCCAGGCCGTAGCGGAGACGGTGATTCAGATTATTGATCGCCTGCCGGAAGGCCCGCTCGCTGGCCTCAGGATCGAGAAGGCCCTCCCGAGCGAATCGGTGGCGGAGTCTCTCGGTCAGGTGCTCGGGCACGTCGCCGTCCCCCATCAACGAGCCTTCGAGCACCGCCAGGACGCCGATGAGCACGGCGAGGTCGCGGCTGAACACCGGGTTCGGTGCCACCTGGTCTGATGCGTCATCCACTGCCCGATACTGCGTCTTCCCAGATGTCGAGGCAAGCACCCGGCGTCCCGACAGGTGCTGTACAGCCAGCAGTACAGCCAAGCCCACCGGCGGACATAGTCGGGAGACGACGACAGCCGACCCGGCGAGCAGGTCAGCGGCAGTCACCGACACGTGCCGACAGCAGTCTTGATCTTTGCAAAGCAGTGGTTGGGTCGGGCCATCCACGGGCCACAAGGCGGTGTCACCCGAGGGCAAACCAGGCCACTGGCGGCCCGGCCGACCAGGCGACACGCGGTGCCAGGGCCGATCTTGTCCAATTCCCAAGCTGACAGTGCGGGTTCGATTCCCGTCACGCGCTCCAACGTGAAGGCCCTGATCAGGACACCAGTCCCGGCCAGGGCCTTCGATGTGCCGCGGGCCACCAGCGCCCGATGGGCATCCACGGCCCACTACGGGCCATCAGTTCGCGGGTGCTCGCGCCCGTCCGCGCACCTGGAGCCCAGCATGCACGACACGGTGGTGAAGCATCGGCCTGTGCCGGTCGGCGTAGAGTGCCCAGCCATGGCCGCTCCTCCTGTCCTGCGAGACATCTTCAACGCTTATCAAAAGCAGCTGGGCGAGGAGGACGATGGCTTCCTCTTCGAAGACGAGCAGGGACCGATCAGCCGGCTGGATGTGCTCGTGTATCGGCCCAAGTCCGCGACGGACATGACCTCTTTCGCCACGATCGGCATGGCGGCGAAAGAAATGCCGGCGGTGCCCGGACCGGGTGGAGGTGGCCGCGCCGAGCTCCACCTCCGGCGGCGCGGGCCGCTAACCCGTTCTGAAGAGCACGCGATCGCTGTCCGGTTGGCCGACCTTGCGGTGCACCCGTTCGTAACAGGAATGCAACTGAACTGGGGACACATGATCGGTTTCCAGGGGGACTTCCCGACCTTTCCCGGATGTCGCGCGGTCTTCCTTGCCGGGCCGTTGAGCGCCGACGGGCTGGACTATGTCCCCACCAGCGCGGGCGCTGTCCGAGTCATCAACGTCGTGCCGATTACGGACACGGAACGTGAGCGAGGAAAAACCTTGCCGCCCGTCGACTTCGCCCGATCACTTCTGGAGCGTGCCGACATCTTCGCCGAGCGCCCGCAGTAGCTGGATTCAGCCGCCAGCACTGCCGAATTGGCCTCTTAAGGATCAAGGCGGCCCGCAAGCGGGCCGCGCCGGCCGCGCTCGGCCTGATGGCGGCGCAAGCGCCGGCATCGGCCGGCGCGCCGGCCACGCTGGGCGGACTGCAAGAACTGTTTGCCCTCCAGTGGGGATCTTCGACAGAGATGGATGAAGTCCGCCCGGATGGTGCGGTAGTCGGTGGTTGCGCAGGTCGCTGTCCCGCCCCGGGTTTGATGGAGACATCGAAACCTGGGAGGAACACCAGCGATGCCTGCACCGAAGAAGTACAACGATGAGCTGCGTGAGCGTGCGACTCGATTGGCGGTCGAGGCCCGTCGGGATCCGGTGTC
>NZ_JBSWCE010000049.1:0-41699 GCF_056780015.1 Micromonospora sp. R311 | reverse complement strand
CGGAGATCACCTGCACCCAGGCATCATCAACGACCGTCCTCACCGGACAGACATCGGGGTTACGAGACGTCCCTTAGTCGCGTCATTCTGGGACTCCAATCCCGGACAGGTGGCCAAGGCGATCGACATCGAGGAGAAACACATCGAGAAGCTGTTCGACTGGATCGCCGACAAGGACCTGGTCGGAGAGTTGCTCACCGTGCAGACCATCGACCTGCCGGACACGCTCTCGGTGGAGTTCCGCAAGCCGGGCACCGGGTATGAGCCGATTGAGCAACTAGCCCACGGGGAGAAGTGCACGGCGATCCTCATCATCGCGATGGCCGACGGTGCCGAACCGCTGATCATCGACCAGCCCGAGGACGCCCTGCACGCACCGTGGATCGAGGAACACCTGGTCGACCGCCTACGCTGCCTGCGCGGCAGTCGCCAGTACATCTTCGCGACCCGCAGCCCCGGGCTCGTAGTCTCAGCCGACGCAGACATGATCATCACCCTGACCTCGGACGCAACTCGCGGCCGGGTCGAGGCCAGCGGCTCCCTCGAACGGCACGACATGAACAAGCTGACTCTTTACCACCTCGAAGGAGGCGCCGAGCCATTCAAGCGGCGCACCATGAAGCTTGCTCCATCCATGACCTGAACAGGTCGAACGCCGCCCATGCCCGGCCGCCGACAACCGTGACGGCCGGGCTGACGGCGATGGATTTGTGTGTTGACCCCGAAAGCCCAACCAGATCCGTAGCTGGGGCCGGCTGGCATATTTTCCGCGCCGCGACGCCCCGGTCAGCGTCATGGTGCGCCCATCGCATAGCCGAGATTGCGCCGGGAGTACACGTCGATGGCGGTGGCCAGGTACAGCTCCCATCGCTGGCGCGAATCTCGGTCATGTTCTCCTACCCCCAGCCCACGTCCGGCGCTGGCGTACGGAGCATCCGCCTGATCAGGTCCACGCGGCCACTTCCCTGCCGGTTCAGGACGCGTCTGTCCTTGATCCCGGCCACCAGCCCTCGTTCGACCATCAGCTGCGCGACCGTCTTGTGTCGGGGAGCTGCGATCTGCTGGAGCAGCTTGAGGCCACTGGGTCGTAGTTGAAGCCTCCGCACGCCTACCTAATATCGTCCCGATCATCCTCTATAAGATCGCCAAGGCTGCCGATGACACCATCGCGCAAGTGCTCTTTGAGGAGCCGAACTCCCTTGTTCATCAGGATCTCTACGGCGCGATACGGCTCCTCCTGAACCTCGGAGGCGGGATAGTAGATCCGGACTGTACCGGCCATGAGACCTCCGGTATCGAGGCCAGGGCTGTCGTAGTTGCTACCGCCGCGGGTGCCAGGGTCGCGGGTGAGATCGGCTCCCTGCTGGACGGCGTATGCAAAGCCGAGGCGGATCAGGTCCATCTGCTCGGTGATGCCGAGCACCTGCCGCAGGTCATTGACGATCTGGGTTGCTTCGACCGTCAGAGCAATGTTCTTGAGGTCGGCCATTAGATCGTCCTCCGGAGCTGAACGCGAGTGTGTTTGGAGGTAATGCGCTCCAGCTCGTACTCGGCCACAAGGTTGGGACCGAGGGCCTTAAGCGCTTCGGTGCGGTCAAACTCGCCGTCGAACGACAGCAGGACCACTTGGCGGGCCATCCGCGGGAGCGCCGCCACGACCCGCGCCGTGTTGTGGGTGTCGAGTCGACCGAAGGGGTAGTCCATGACTACCGGGCCGCGGACGGCAGCACTGTCCTGAAGAGCCGCAATGAGCGCGAGAGCAACGAGGTGCTCGTAGCCGGCGGACCGTCGAACGACCTCGCCATCTGAGTCAATGATTTCTAGCCCATAGCGGTCGGTGATTCGCAGTCCGACGTAGTCGGCCTCCGAGGCCAGCTGCCTAAAAATTTCAGAGGCGCGTGCCTCCACCCGCCTCCGCAGCTTCGCCCGGTACGCGTCGATCGAGCTAGCGAACAGCTGCATCAGTGCCTGTGAGATTTGCTCCTTGAGCGCAATGCTTGGATCAGGCTGGACCTGCTCTTTGCGCAGTCGCCGCTTCAGCTCTTCGATGACGAGCGACTGTTCATGGAGCTCTCTGTCGCAGGCTTGCAAACGTTCACGTTCGCGGTTGAGCTGGGTCTGGCGCTCAACGCGCTTGCCCGTGAGGTCGCGAAGTGCGGTCTCGGAGCCGAGTTCGGCCAGTTCCTGTTCCAGACCGGTGATGTCTTCACGGACTTCTTGCTGCTCAAACCGGACGGACCGCAGGGCTTTGTCCCGCTCGGCTACCAGCCGGGCGTCCTCGCTGGCAAGTGTCTGCAAAACCTTGCGTCGGCTGCGCGCCTCTGCCAGCCGCGCCTCGATCGCTTCATGGTGAGCAGCGGAAGCAGCCGCCTTCAGCTCAGCCGTGAGCTGGCTTCGAAGCTCCTCCGGCAGATCACGGTGGCAGACGGGGCAGTCAGTCTCGACGTGTAGGTGGGCGAGGTCGCGGACGGCGGCGGAGGCCGCAAGGAGATCAGCCTCGGCGGCTTCGACCTCGGCTTCTACGGCCGGCAGCCGCTGGGCAGCCGAGCGAGAGAGCACCGCCTTCCAAAGGGCGGGGGTCAGCTCTTCGAGTGCGGCAATGGCTTCCTGCTCGCGAAGCTGCAAGGCGGTCTGCCGCTGTCGCAGGTTGTCGAGGGCGCCGAGGATGCGCTCTGACTTCTCCTGTTCGCGCAGCTGGAGCTCGAGATCTGCAATCTTGCCTTGGATCTCATCGATCTGCGCCAGGATCTCGTCGCGGGCCTGCTGCTGGCGTGCGGCGATGTCTTGGGCTTCCTTGAGAGAGAGCGCCGTGCGCCTGGTCTGGTCCGAAGCGGCGTACTGCTCCGTGAGCTGCCGATCGGCAACCTTGTGCAGATCGGCGACGTCCGTCATGGCGTTGCCGACAATGGGGATGCCGAGTACGCGCTCGATGGACTTCTCAAGGGCCTCGCCCTCCTCACTGTCCTTGTCAAGGAGATTCTCGTACTGGCGCAGGAGCTCACCGTCGAAGAGGAAAAACTGGCTGACGGAGTGAGGCGCGACGATCTGAAGAGTCTTCTCCATGTCGTCCTGCGCCAGTGGGACACCGTCGCGTTCCAGCAGTACCAGCTCGTATGGCTGCTCGCGTTCGTCGTAGCGCCGAGTCAGCCGGTACTGGATCCCATTATGCTCGAAGTCGAGGATGGTCTCGAATGAACCGTAGCCAACCTGCTTCTTTGCTTCCGTATTGGCCAGGTCCCGGGCCTCCTCGGCGCGGCGGCGGCCGAGGATCTCGCCGTAGAGTGCGTAGCGGAAGGCGTTGTGCAGCGTTGTCTTCCCCCGGCCGTTCGGTCCATAAACAATGTAAACGCCTCGGTCACGGGAGAAAACCATGTCTTGCCGGCCGCGGTACGGGCCAAAGTCCCGCACGGTCAGGCGCTGGAGCGTGAGCATTAGTGGCCTGCCCCCGATGCCAGCTGGCGCGCAGTCCACCGGTTGATGATCTGGTCAGTTCGCTTTCGGGCTTCGCTACGGTCCTCTGCGAACTGGTGCTGGACCGTCAGGATTTCGCCGACCAGCTTTGGGTCAAGGCTGGCGAAGTCACGCGCCCGGATCTCTTCGACGGTCGCCAGCAAGTCGGCCGTCTCCTCTGGCGTCTCAGTCACCGGTGGGGTCTCCTTCGTCGTCGTCCACTTCAACGCCTGCGGCCTGCAACTGGTCGATCTCCGCCAGCTGCATGCCCATCGACACCCATTTGTCCTCCAACCTGGAAGTAGCGGCCTGGCCAATTCCCCAGCCCGCGAACTGGAGTGCCCGCGCCAGCTCACCGACCACCAAGGACCACGTCGGGTCCCGTTGGTCGAGGGTGTCGGGTAACACGAGTACGTCGAGTAGCGTAGCGACGGTCTTGTTCGGGGAGCGGCGCAGCACCCGGCCCCGACGCTGGATGAACTCACGGGGGTTCCGGGAGCTCGCCAGGATGAGAGCGTGGGTGGCTGAGGGGATGTCCACCCCCTCATCAAGGCACTTGATGGCCACGACGATGCCACCCGAGACGTCGAACAATCTGAGCGTCGCCTCCGGGTCGCCGCGCATTTGTCGGTGGTACTCCCAGGAACGGATACCCCGGCGGTCGAGTGCCTGACGCACGTCTGCAAGCTGTGACTGGCTATCGCAGTACACCAGCCACTTTTGGTCGGAGCGGTAGTGCCCGGCGATGAGGTCAGCGGCGGCCGGAACCTTGTTCGCCGCGCCCTTAGCAATGCGCGCGCGCTCGATGAGTTTCATGCGGAGCTGGTCAGCAGTGTGGGGCTTCGCAGCGGGAGCCTTCGCTATGGCGTAGCGCCGGCGGATCTCGGTTGTGAGTGTGTCCCAGCGCAGCTGCTCGGCCTCGGTCAGACCGATCCATGAAGGTTCGTACACGTAAGGAGCCAGCACACCATCGTCCAGCGCGTCTTTCAGCGTGTAGCGATGGATGACACCGCCAAAGTAGTCGAAGACCGCCGCCGTTCCGTCGACATCTCCAGCTCGCTCCGGGGTCGCACTGAGCCCCAGCCGCCAGGGAGCGTCGAGCCACTCGAGGATGGTGCGGAATTGCGGGCTGCCGAAGCGGTGCGCCTCGTCGGCGACCACGAGCAGCTTGTGTGCCATCGGGCGGACCTGCGAACGGAAGACCGGGCTGACGGCCGTGTTGGCGACGGCCACAACGGCGTATGGCCGCTCGGCCCGGGAGGATTCGATGGTGCCGCGCAGCACGCCGCCGCGCGACCATTCGTTATGGCCACCACCCGCAAGCACGACTCGAGCACCCAACAGCTGCCGGACTTGGTTCCCCCACTGTTCGAGGAGAAGCTGAGAGGGCACCAGGATGAGCGGCACGAGCCCGGCCGCCAGAGCCCTCTGTGCACAGTAGAGGCCGGTGATGGTCTTGCCCGATCCCGTGGCATGGGCAAGCAAGCCTCTGTGCTCTTCCGCCACCCACTTATCAAAGGCTTTGACTTGGTGCCCTCGCAGCTCGATGCCGCCCACCGCGGGAGACTCGACGGATAGCTCGATGGACTGGTTCTTGCCCAGGAAACGCAGCAGCGCCTCGAGGTCAACGTCGACGGCCAGGCGCTCCAGTTCGTGGCGAATCTCGTCCGGCAGTCCGGCTACTCTGACGCCAGGTACCTGCCCCTGCCACAGCCGTTCGAAGCGTATGACAGCGTTGCGGGCCCGCTGCGCGTCACGGCCGCCCTCCCATGATGGCCAGACGTCAACCGACTCGATGTTGCCGTCGGGGGCGAGGCCGAGGTAGCTCTCGTTGAGCGAGCCTCGGAAGCCCACTACGTCGCCGGCCGCGTCCGCGAACAAGCCAACCTTGTCGTGGAACATACGTTTGTCGGCCTCGGAGACGCTCGTGGCGACCCGAGCAAGCTTGATGTCGAGGCGACCGGAGGCGACGAGGGCGGCAAGCAGCTTGGCCCCGGCGGCGTGGGCTGAGTTCAGCATCTCGGCCAGCTCAGCCTGAAGCGCCTCGACGAGGGCGGTGTTCGTGCGGGCGGCATACCCGAAGATCACACTGTCGGCGTCGGGGCCGCTCAGCCGGGGTGAACAGAGCAGGCGCATCGCTCCGCCGTTCTCGGTAACGAAGACAGCGAGCGCCGGGTGGATGAGGTGGAAGACTGTGGAGCTGAAGAAGCCGGTGATCCGGTCATAGGTCACCGACTCGCGTAGGCAGGGGGCGTAGAAATCACGGGCGATGTCGCTCGTGTCGCTGGTGTACTCGGTCGCCAAGGTCCCGAGGTTCTTGAGCATCAGAAGAGCCCACCACAAAGGGCCTGGTTGCTCAGCCGAATGCGCAGGTGAAGAGCTTCGGCAAGCTGACGAGGCCTGGCGGCGACGATGGATTCAGTCATTGATGGCCGCTTGAGTCGGCGCGTGCCCTGGCTTATGCCCCTCGCCACGGCCTGCCAGATGAGGTTCGGCGGGGCTTGGACATTTTTGGAGTACGGGAAGCCGTCGCCGATGTCGTGCAGGTCGGCGTCCCAGAGGATGAAGACGTTCAAGTCGGGCTGGTATCCAGCGAGGATGGGACGGATGTCGTCGGAGCGGTCGAAGTAGCGGTTTCTCGGCGCGGACTGGTCGTCTCGAGGCACCCCGCAGGTCAGCTGAACCTTGAACGTGCCCTGCTGTCGTTCGGACGGGTGCTGGGTGGCGCCATACAGGTAGATGCGCAGCTTCGAGGGCAGCGGCAGTGCCAGGTCGATCACGAGAGGCTTCGAGCGGAGAGCCTCGTTGGACGGCAGCCGCGCCACGGCCGGGCCGAGCGCGCGTATGAGGACCCGGTGCAGGTAGCTGCTCGTCAGGTTTCGGGTCGGCCGGTACCAGTCCTGAAACTCCTGCTCAGGCATCTCAAGCCATTCGGGCAGTGCTTCGGCCACGTCGCGGTCTCCTCCCCCACACTGAGCTGGAGCCTCGAGCCCCAATGAGAAGAGCGTCTCAGCTGCCACAACAACTTACGTTCTGCAACGGCGGCACCGCATCCCGCAGCGTTCCCACCTCTCAGGGCACAGCGACTAGGTCCACTCCCGCAGATCGCGATCCGCGCCTGACTTCTCAGCGGTCCACACATATAGTGTGAATTGCTCTATTTGATTGACCTGGCCCGCTTGTCGAGCTCACGGGCCGCCAGGCGAGGTCTACGGGATCTTGTCTATGTACCCGGGGGAGGGCCCTCGGCAACGGACAATCACACGGTAAGGTGGCCGCGATGACCAGGCGGAAAGAGGGCAATGCGCGATCTACTTGATCATCTGACGTCCGGTCAGGTCTGCTACCTGACCCGCCTCGGCGCGATGATCAGCGGAGACAGCCTGGAGCTGCTCGCTCAGCTACCTGCAGACAGCGTTGACCTCTTCGTCACGAGCCCCCCCTTCCCTCTGCTACGGCAGAAGGCATACGGCAACGAAGATCAACAGCGGTACGTCGCCTGGCTGACCGAGTTCGCCAAGCTCGCGAAGGACGCCCTCAAACCGACCGGCAGCCTGGTGATCGACATCGGTGGGGCGTACCAGCGGGGCCGGCCGGTCCGATCACTCCACCAATACAGGGCGCTGCTTGCCTTCGTTGACGACGTGGGCTACCGACTAGCGGAGGAGTTCTACTGGTACAACCCCTCGAAGCTGCCGTCGCCCATCGAGTGGGTCAATAAGCGCAAAATCCGAGCAAAGGACGCAGTCAACACGGTGTGGTGGCTGTCCAAGACCGATGAGCCGAAAGCCAACGTCGGCAACGTCCGGGTGCCCTACTCCGAGTCGATGAAGCGCCTCTTGGCCGACCCAGCGCGGTACTACACCCCTAAAGGCCGGCCGTCGGAACACAGCATCGGCGAGGCGTTCGGCCGCGACAACGGAGGTGCGTTGCCCTCCAACCTGCTCGCCATCCCAAACAGCCAGTCCAATGACGCCTACCTGCGAGCCTGCAAGGCCCTCGGGCTCCCCGGCCATCCGGCACGGTTCCCGCTCAAGCTGCCGTCGTTCTTCATTCAAATGTGCACGGAGCCCGGCGACCTCGTGGTGGACTTCTTCGGCGGTTCCAATACCACCGGTCGGGCCGCCGAGGACCTCGATCGACGGTGGTTGACATTTGAGCTGGACCCAGCGTACGCCGCTCAGTCGGCGGTTCGGTTCACCCAAAGCCAAGAGCCGGAGAAAGTACTCAAATTCATCGAGCAGATGACAAAGGGAAAATCACTGGTTGTCGATGCCCCAGCCTGAACGGACCCTCGGCGCGATCCTGCTCAACCCACCTCTTACAGCAGGTGCTGCCACAATGCGCCACCTGCAGGTAGCCGCAGGTGTGCTCGGGTGCGACCGCGTGCAGGTGGCCAACCTGTTCACGCTCCCGACAGCTACTGTCGCGGAGATCAATGAGGTGGGCCGCGGCACTCGCGGTTGGGAGGAAGCCCGCCCGGCGGTCGAACAGGTGCTGATGACATCGCATGCTGTCGTTGCTGGTTGGGGTGTGAGTGGCCTTTACGGCCCGGCCCGCCAACATCGACGAGCCCAGGCTGCATGGGTAATTCAGCAGACCCTGTCAGCGGCTCATTTGGGTGGTCTCTGGACGCTTGGTGGCGAGCCGCGCCACCCGTCACGCTGGCACCAATACGTCAGCGACCGGCACGGGCGCGCCACTGGCACGAACCTCTATGAACGTCTCTTCTCGGTTCTTCGATTCGTGGATCTCATGCCCGCATCTGAACGCCCGGGGCATGGCGGGTCGGGGTTCGACCAGCCCCTACGCGCGGGACCTGTGCTCGACACCCGACTGGATCGCGGTCAGCGGTAGCTGCGACAGCCGGCGCGCCGGGTCAGGAAGCGCAGGGCACGCCGGACCTAATGAGCGCGGCCTTCTGCGCCTCGGGGAGTCGCCACCCAGCCGGGTAAGCCGGATGCGCCTGCACACCCTGATCTTCGCCAGTCCAAGCAAGTGAGTTCCTCGAACGTCGGCGGCTGCTGCCATGCAGCAGGTCGTCATCCAGCACGTGGCATGCTATCGGGCGGTCCCCCTCCAGGATGGCAAGCGGAGGACGGGTCGGGACGGCGGTCTCGTCCCTCGTCACGGCCACCATCCTGCCGTTTGCCGATACCGCTGTGCCAGATCCCGCCGATCGCAGGGCCGGGGCCGCATGTACCAATAATTGCCATTCTTGGTGCCGCAGGCCGGGTTGCGGACTCGGCGCGGTGCGTAGCTCTCACACGCGCACTCAGAGAGGGCTGGACTCACGTCCACCGAGCGGCTCTGGCCGGAGTTCTTGCACGGCTGTTGCAGCGGATTCTAGGGCTTGGGTCAGCTGCCGCAGCTGTGCTGCCAGGTCAGCAAATTCGTCCGGAGTTCCGGGTGCCGCCACTTCATCAAGCAGGGCGGCGAGGTATTGCTGGTGGAGGAGGTGTACTTGGTCACCGGTGAGCCCCCATGTCCGGGCTACTTCGATGAGGGATGCCACCTCGGCACGGCTGAGGACGTGGTCGGCAAGGGCACGGTCGAGCATGTCGAGGTAGGCATCGGCACGGGAGTCGCCAGTGGTTGCGGCGTGTACGCGGGCGGCTACACCGGCGAGACTGATGTGGGGGCTGGTCTTGCGCGTAGCGTTGCCGACGCCAGCCGATGGGCGCGCCAGGGTGGCGGCGTGCCCGGGCGGCGCTGTCCAAGCGAGCGGGAGTTCGAGGGGATGGCAGCCGAGTTCGGCCAGGTCGGTGACGCCGGCTTGCCGGGCGCGGTCCAGGTATTGGTTGAGTAGGTGTGCGGTGGCCATTGCGTCACCGAGCGCGGAGTGCGCTGCTTGTAGGGTGATGCCTTCGGCACGGCAGGAGTCTGTGAGTCGGCGGGTTGCGCCGCGGCCGAACCGGTGGGACATGCTGAGGGTGCAGAGTGCGGGCCATGCCGGTGCGGGGTAGCCGAGGTGGTGGTACTCGGCGTCGAGGAAGCTGAGGTCGTAGCGTGCGTTGTGTGCAACGACGATGGCGCCGCGCAGGAGGTTGGCGAGTTCGCCGGCGATGTCTTTGAAGCGTGGAGCGAGGGCGAGGTCGGCGGCGGTGAGGCCGTGTACGCGGGTGGGTCCTGGGTCTCGGTCGGGGTTGATGAGGGTGGTCCATTGGTGTTCGATCTGCCCTGCGGGAGACAGACGGACGACCGCGACTTCGATGATCCGGTCGCCTCGGTGTGGGGCGAAGCCGGTGGTTTCTAGGTCGACGACAGCGAAGGGGGTCTGCCCGAGCAGAGCCAGTGGCCGCATAACAGGCTGCGTCGCTGATTGGTCAGGTGCGGGGCGGGGTGCAGGCGGTGTGTAGCTGCGATCGTGGTTCCCGGTCCCGCCAGCGAGCATAGAAGCTTGACCGGGGCGAGGCATTGCGGCCATCGACCGCAGCGTGTGCCACGTTGCCGGCACGTCGAGGGCCCGTGCCGCGTAGGCGACGGTGAGCAGCTCGTCCGTGAGGTATTGGTCGTATTTGTCTGCGGTCTTGTTCGGCACCGCCGCGGCGAGTACCAGGGGGTCGGGTGGTGACTCATCGGCGAGGCGCCTGATGACTTCCCAGAGGCCGGCAGGGTCGGTGCCGCGGATGGTCAGTGCGACACCGTCATGGCCCACCTGCAGTCCTTCTCGCGTGAGGGCCACAGCGAGAGTGTTTATGATTCTGTCCCCTCGCCACGGAAACAGGAGGGTGTCGTTGCCCCAGCCGAGGATCGCGTGGCTGTCCAGCGCGTATCTGTTGAAGGCTGCACGTCCTTCTTCGAGGAGTGCTTGTGCCTGGCGGTCGAGGTAGCGCGGCATCTCGGTCGTCGTGTAGATCGTGCGCATGCGTTGTCGGATCGCGTCGGCGACTTCGCCGCCGCTTCCTGAGAAGCTCGGGGGGCGGCCACCACCGGATCTGACCAGGTCGATGACTTTCTGCCGTGCGTCGATCGCGACGATCTTCCAGCGTCGGCCGCTGAAGATCAGCAGCATTCCTGGGGTGATCGGGTTGTCGACAGGCAGCGATCCGATGGTGCGGCCGTCCGCGACGAGGCGGAACTCCTCTGGGGTCGTGAAGGCTGTGTAGAAGCTGTAGTGGTTGACGAGGCGGTCGCCGACGCCGCCGGGCAGCAGAAGTCCTTGCGAGTCTTGTGTGAGCAGGTCCTGCTTGCCCATGCAGCGCAGGAGAGCGATGAAGGTGCTCTTGTCGACGCGTGCGAACGGGCCGTATCCGCACAATGCGTCGTAGAGCTGTTGAGGGTGTGCGCCGCCGCGTTGGGCGATGACCGAGAGGATCTGTTGGGTGAGGGTCGACAGGTGCATGCTCGCGGTGTCCGGTGGCTCGTACCACTTGGCGAGCAGTAGGTCGACCATTGCGACGCTTTGGACGAGCTGGCTGCGCAGCGTGTCGGCGGGGGGTGTGCGATCGGTGAGTTCGGGTTCCGAGACGTACATCCGCAGCACGGCGGGCTGGTCGGCTCGGCGTCCGGAGCGGCCGAGTCGCTGCCGCATTCCAGCGACGCTGGCTGGTGCTCCGATCTGGGCTACCGAGTCCACGGAGCCGATGTCGATTCCCATTTCCAGAGTTGACGTGCAGATCGCGGTGACCGGCGTGGTGCGGTCTTTGAGTCGTGCTTCGACGTGCTCGCGGATTTCTTTCGAGAGGTTGCCGTGGTGCGGGAGGAACTCGCTGGGGACGTTGTTGTTCTTGCAGCGCCGGTCGAGCATGTCGGTGTAGAGCTCGACGGCGCTGCGGGAGTTGGCGAAGACGAGGTTGTCGCTTCCCCGCAGGGTACGGAAGAGGTGGTCGGCGATCCCAGCCTTGTCCCACGATTCTTCCTCGTCGTCGGAGTCAGCGGTGGTGCCGGAGTGAGGTGTGGTGGGCGCCTGACCGGGGGGACGGGGGGCTGCGGCGACGTAGCCGCGAAGCTGAAGCCGTATCTCTCGAGCGTCATCGTCGGACGCGATCACGGTGACGGCGTCGCCGCGGCCTGGCCGGAGGAATTCTGCCGCTGCGGTGAAGTCGCCGAGGGTGGCCGACAAGGCGATCCGCGGGATTCTGCGCCGCAGGACAAGGTCCACCCGATGCAGCAGTGATTGCAGTTGGGCACCGCGTTCGGTGCCGATGAACGCGTGCAGCTCGTCGATGACGACGTGGCTGATATCGCCGAGGATGCGCGCGACCTTGTCCCCGTGGTTGACGAACAGTGACTCCAGCGACTCGGGGGTGATCAGCAGAATTCCGTCGGGCTCGCGCAGAACACGCGACTTGCGCGATCCCGCCACGTCGCCATGCCACCGGTGGACCGGAACGTCGAGCCGTTCGCACAGGTAGGCGAGCCGTTCGTACTGGTCGTTGATCAGCGCCTTGAGCGGCCCGACGTAGAGCGCGCAGACCCCGGCGACGTTGTCGCTCGCTTCCCGCCGAGTTGCCGTGGCCGAGCAGATTGGCAACCAGGCTGCTTCGGTCTTCCCGCTGGCGGTCGCGGCAGCGATGATGACGTCAGTGCCACCCGCGAGGATCGGCCGAGCGGCGCGTTCCTGCGCGTCCCGCAGTTGGTCCCAGCCTTGATCGTGGATCCACCGCTGCACTTTGGGGTGCAGGAGGTGGAATGCCGACGATGGGACGGCAGCGCGTGACGGCTCGGCTGTTGTCGTGGGCTGCCGCTGGGGGTCAGAGGCGGAAGGAAGCAAGTTCGTCGTCATCGGGAGGCAGTTGGCTGGCGGCCACCGTCACGGCCGGCGCGTGGGAGAAGCCGTGGCCTCCGGTGGAGGCGGATTCTCCTCGACGTTCGTCGGTAGGCCGGCCAGTTGGGTCGCTGGCGTCGTCGAGGGGTTCCAGGTCGGGGTCCGTCTCGGCGGCGATGTGGATCGCGCCGATGAGGGAACGCCAGTCCTGTTCGGGGTTCTGTTCGAGGATCGCGAGCAGATCCAGAAAGCCCTTGATGGTGTTACGCGGTGTGCGGAAGTAGGCGTCCCCGATGCGGGACGCGCAGTGGTTCATGTAGGCGTGTAGGGCTTCGTCGGACAGGAGGTAGGCCGCCGGGTCGCCGGCGGCGTAGACGTGGCGCAGCTTGGCCAGCAGGACGTAGAAGTCCTCAGGTGACAGGTTGGCCAGGCGCAGAACGGGGCCGGAGTAGTCGACGAGCCCGGCGGTGGCGTAGGTGTTCTCGGCCAAGCGGGATTGCAGGGCAGCATAGGAGTAGAGGCCGCGACGGGTGTCGAGCAGGAAGTCGGGTGTTCCGCCGAAGAGAAAACCGAGGCCTGACGCAGTTCCTTGCAGGCTGTCGTTCAGGATGCGCAGGATCTGCTCATAGTTGGCGTTGCGGGCTTGGGAGTTCGCCAGCTTGTACAGGTTGACCATCTCGTCGAGGCAGACGAGCAGACCGTCGTAGCCGGCCAGGCGGACGAACCGGGACATCAACTTGAGGTGGTCGTAGAAGGATGCGTCGTCGACGATGGTGCGCACGCCGAGGGCGTTGCGGGCGTCGGTTCGGGTGGAGAACTCACCGCGCAGCCACCTGACGGCGTCGATCTTGAGTTGCTCGTTGCCGGTGTCGTGGCCCTGCCAGTACTTGGCGATGACGTCGGCGAAGTCGTAGCCGCCCGTCAACTCACTGAGCGCGTCGAGGCGGACGCGGATGATCACCTGCGGGTTCTGGCCGGTGTCGCGTGCCTCGGTCAGCGCTTGGGTCACGAACCGTTCGACGACGCTGGCCAGCGCGCCGCCGTCGGGCTTGGCGCGGGTGGCCATGTTGCGCATCAGTTCGGCGTACAGGCTGCGTGCTTGCCCGCCGGTGGCATGCAGCCGGCGGTCGGGTGACAGGTCCGCGTGGACGGTGACCAGACGCTTCTCCAGCGCGATGGAGCGGATCAAATGTAGGAAGAACGTCTTGCCCGAGCCGTACTCACCGATGACGAAACGGCTGCCGGCCCCTCCGTCGGCAATGCGGGTGATGTCGGCGACAAGTGCCTGCACCTCCGCAGCCCGACCCACCTGGACGTGCTGTTGCCCGGCGCGCGGCACCACTCCGGCGCGTAGCGACTGGAGGATCGCGTCGCGCTCGCGGGGCCTGATGCGGGTGCTCTGTCCGGTGGGGGTGGTAACGCTCATCGCAGTAGCTCCTGAAGCGCGTAGTCGTTGATCACGATGTCGTCGTCGCCCTCGGCGACAGGTTCCCCTGCAGTGTCCATGGCGACCTCGTTGAGCAGGTCCAACGCTCCAGCTGGCATCACGCCGTGCCGCTCGGCGAGGTCCTCATACGCCGCGCGGGTCCACCTCGGCTGAGCGGCCAGGGACCGCAGGAGTTCGCTGTGGACCGCGTCCAAGCCGGGAATGAGGGCCTGCGTGGTGGGCTGAGCTGTTGGTTCGCCGTGACGGGCAGCGGGCCTTGGCTGGGGCGCGGGGGCTTCCTCGTCGGTGAAGATGGTCGACAGCAGCGCCGAGACGGCCGCCGTCTCGGCCAGCTTCGCGGCGATGACGTCTTCGTCGAGGACGACACCGGCAGCCCCTGGCGGAACTCGTTGACCGTTGCCCTGGGTAGGTGACCCGTGGGCCGCCGGTGCGGGCGGCAGGGTGTATCCCGCCGGGGCGGGCCCTGCGGGGCGCACGACGACGGGCCCTGCGGCTGGGGGTGGGGTCGCCGCGGGAGCGGCGGGACCGGTGACCTGTTGGTGAAGGCGGCCGTAGATGAGGTTCGGGTCAAGGCCGAGGAGCTTGTAGATCTTCGTGAGGCTCGTGACCTCCTCCGGCGAGATGACTCCGTCGGCGGCGGCAACCGTGATCAAAAAGTCGCCGATGGTCTCACGTTGGTCGGCCCGGAGCAGATCGAGGCGTTTCTTCAGCCCGGTGAGCTTGACGCCGGTGACGGCAAGCCACCGTAGGTGCGCCTGCAGGCGGGTTCTTTCGGGAGCTGTCAGATGCAGCGCGGCTTGGAGGTGGGCTGTCAGGTGATGCTGCTCGTGGTCGCTGATGGTGCCGTCCGAAGCGCTGACCGCGA
The DNA here is from genome assembly GCF_056780015.1 of Micromonospora sp. R311. Lineage (NCBI taxonomy): Bacteria > Bacillati > Actinomycetota > Actinomycetes > Micromonosporales > Micromonosporaceae > Micromonospora > Micromonospora sp. R311. The sequence goes on along the minus strand of NZ_JBSWCE010000049.1, from coordinate 27,227 downwards.
CCGCGAGGTGCAGCAGGGTGGCTGCGGCGGTGTAGGCGGGCGTTGCGGTATGCGGGGCGTCGGCGGTAGTGCGAAACAGGACGGCAGGACCGGTAGACAGTGTTGATCCACCGAGGCGGACGTCCGGTTCCACACCGACGCCGACACGCCCGAGGAGTTGGGCGAGGGACACCGCCTCAGCCTTGGTCATCTTCTCGGGCTGAGCGGTTGGCCAGAAGGCGATGAGTTCCGCCGCGTCGACGACGACGTGGGTCTCATCTGCCAGGCGAGCGTCGCACCAGGCGCGCAGGGCGCCGACCTGCCCTGCCTGTTGGTCGAGCAGCTCGGGAGGCAGCACTGCGGCTGCGGCGAGCGATCCACGACCATCCGGGTTACGGCCAAGCCATCGGCTGTAGGCGTCCAGGTCGTCGGTGACGGCATCGACAAGTTCGGTCAGCTTGCGCGCCGGTCCGGCCAGTTCGACGACGTCAGGCAGATCGAGCCGCACGTTGGCGCTGGCGATACCCGCACTGGCCGCACGGTAGGTCACCTCGATTCGTGCCTTGCCCGGCCTGACACGGAAGCCGTCCTTGAACCGCTGCGTGTACCGCCTGGCGAACAGATGGTCGAACTCTTCCGGACAACGGGTCTGCGGCGTGCGTGGGTACAGCGACGGCAAATACCACGCCCAGGCACGGGCCCACGCGGCTGGCACTGGAGTGCCGCTGGCGGCGAATTCACCCAACGCGAGTCGTAGCTGCATCGGGATGGGCCACCGGTCAGACGCAAGCGCTGGTGGTTGTCCTTCACTGGCGTCGGACTCAGCCGCGCCGATCAACTCGAGAACGTCGAGAAATCTGCTGGCGTAGGAGCGGAACGAGCTGTTGGCACCATAGATGTCAAGGAGCCGACGGACCTCGGCGGCGATCGCCGGCATCTCCCGCCGCAGCGCCCGGTCGTTCGGCATGTCGACCAGAACGCGCCGCTCAAGGCCGTAGAAGAAGAGGAAGACGTAACCGATGGGCGCGGCGCCGTAGCGGCGCCCGTCGGCCAGCCACGTCAGGTATGCGGCCCTGCTGCTCGCAGGGAGCGTGTCGTACGACGGCCAGTAGTCCAGCCCGCTCCCGCCCCAGTCTGGCCGATTCCTGTCGATCCGAAGCGTCGGGTCAATGAGCGCAGGCTCGGTCCGACCATTGGGAGCTGTCAGATGCTTGCCGACATAGAGAAGACCTCCCGGGATCGGGTACCCGGCGACGGTCGTCGGCTGCCCGGCTGGAACCCAGATCGTCTGTTGGCTCGCAGCCGGGACCGGCGGAGCTACCTGCCTGGGTGCCGTCGCGTGGGGCCATGCGGGCGCAGGCTGCCCCGCTACCACACCAGTGGCTGGGCCTGGTCCCTGATGCTGCGGTGCGCTACGTCGGAACCTGTCGAAGAAACCCACACAACCCCCACTACCCATGACCGGCGACGCTTGTCGCCATGCCAGTCAGGCGTCCCACCGCCTGCTCCTGGACCCGCCAAACCTCGCACATGTCCGCCACATCCCGGGTGCGAGCGAATGGAGCGGACCAAAGCCTAGGTTGTGACCCATCGTGGCGAGGACCGTACTTTCGGTCGGAAAGCGGCACTGATGGATCAGGGACCGTGGTTCTGATGTCCGCCCAGGACAGTCGGCCCCGGACACCGCAACGCTGGCCGTCGCCCGATCAATGACTGGATGGGCGATCGAGGGTCGGCAGGGGTGGCAATCGTTGATCCTGACGTCACCTCGCACTATGCCGCCTCCGGCAGAGAGGCGGGCCGGGGTGACCGCCGCCGGAATGGGGACGCCGGTGGCCGCGCGCGTGAGGTGGTGAACCAGCCGCGAAACGCCGACGACCGGGGTGCGACCACGGCGGCGTGTCCATGCGCTCGTCGGGTCGTGGCTGGGGTGGCGGCTGGCCGCGCTGGGCGGGCCAGGTCCATGGCTCGGCGGGCGGTGCGGACAGCGGCGCACATGCCTCGCTGGCCGGCGCACTGTAGGTTGCGGCAGTTGCCGCAGTTGTCGGGCTGGTGTGCGCCGATGACATCGAGGGCGAGCCGCCACAGGAGCGGGTCGGTCACATCGTCGGGGGCCACAACGAGCCGGCTGAGGCGTTCACGAGGCATGGCGGAACCCTTCGTCGATAAGTCATGTCGTCCGCCATCCAGAAGCGGGCGGACAGGACACGATCGACGCTCGCCTTTGGCAGAAGGTCAAGTCGTCTCGCGTGGGCGGCTATCCCGGGCTGGCGGCTTAGCGGTATGCGTGGCAGAGAATCCGCTGGTCGCTGGTGTGAGGAGGGGCGTGGAGGCGGTTCAGGCAGTCCCTCGATCGCCGGAGGTAAGGTTCGGTAGCGCTTGCCGCCGAACCGCCGCGCGAAGCTGGTACGGCAAGCAGCTTGTCAGGCTGGCGGCGCCCCACGACGACGCGGACAATGCCGCCGTCAGTGACGCTTGTGAGTGCCACCACTGCCTGATATGACTTCGGCCTGTCGTCGGCGCGCCGAGGCTGGCCGGTCACGGGCTCCCTGATGGGACGTCCGCCGATCAACCATGCCCGACCCCGGCCACGGCCGAGGCCAGCGCGCCGGTGACGTTTCGTAGTGTTCAGGCGGTGGTGGTGACGGTTCTCGGTGGGAGTGAGCGGTGGCGCGTACCTGGCTGTCCGTACGGGTCGAGTTGGTCTCGGGTCGCGGTGTCGACCTGTGGCCTCGGCCGGGCAGGGTCTTCGCGGCGAGCCGGTCGCATACCTTCGCCCAGCTCGCTGACGCGATCGATGTGGCGTTCGCCCGTTGGGACCTGGCCCACATGCACATGTTCACGCTGGCCGACCAGACCCAGATCACGCCGCTTGAGCTGTGGGACGGCGAGGCGCCCGAGGGCAGCGTCGACAGCGACCGGACCAAGTTGAGTCGCCTGGGTGGCGGTGAGCAGTTCGCGTACGTGTTCGACTTCGGTGACGACTGGGCGCACCTGTGCACGGTCGCCGAGTCCCGCATCGACCCGCTGGAGACGCTCGGCGGCCTGCCCGGCGAGCCGATGCCGTACTTCGGGTGGGGTGACCTGCCCGATCAGTACGGACGGTGCTGGGACGGCGACGACGGCGAGGCACCGCCGCCAAAAGCGCCGCGGCGACCGCTTGCCGAGCTTCCGCCGCTGCTGCCGTGGTGGGGACCCCGCCAACGCGGACAGTAGTAACGGCCCGAAGTCGCCGGACGGGGCGCGCCCTGACGTGCTGACCTGCCTCTGCATGAGCGAGTTCGTGCTACGGGCTTGTGATCGACGAGATGACCGGCCGGAAGAGGTAAAGGCAGCCTGTTCGCCGGCCAGGCTCTGATCGTGTGCCCCGGCCTGGGGCGCTCGGCGGCAGGCCATCTCTCGCTGGGCCGGGTGCGGAACCGCAGGTTGCCTTCCCGCGCCTCAGCTGGGGCTCGGGCGCACGCGGCCGGCGGCAGGGCAAGACGGCCGATGGTGGGGGCGGGTCAGTTCGAGGTGCGCTGACAACCGCGGGCCGGCAGGGTGACGGGAACCCTCGCTCGGGGCGTGAATTGGTGCCACCGCGTGCTGGTAGGTCGATGGTGACCGCCGTTCCGGGTGTTGGCCCACTCGGCGCGCCTATGATCGATCTTGGGCCCGTCTGCGGTCGTCTCTTCGCATGTCGCGGTTCACTGCCCGGCGGCGGCGCCACTTTCGTCTGGCGGCGCTGCCGCCGTCAGTGCTGAGCAGGCGGCGGGTTCCAGTCGTGCTCGTGATGTTGCTGTCCGCGTTCGGGACGGGCCGGTTCGTTGCTTCCTGGGCATCGTCTACGTCACCGGCACGGGGCCTGGACCGCATGGCGGAGCGTTCGAGATGCGTTGGGCCGTCGCGCCGGTAGAGGTTGATGTGCTCATCATTCGTCGTGGCTGGCTGGGATCACCAAGTCCACGTTCGGGGCTCCGGGTCCGGCCGAGCAGCGTGGTGGCGAGGGGCGGCAACCAGCCGACCGGCCGCGAGGGCGGGTGGGCGAGGTGACGCGGGCGACGCCGAGCTGCGGGCGGGGAGTTGTTGCTGATCTTCTGAGGGTGGGTGGTCTTCGACGATCGCTCTGGTGCGATGAAAAGTCAACGGCTTGCGCCGGTCACCTTCACGGCGGCGTCTGGCGAACGTCGTTGTCGTCCTGGCGGCCGCGGACACGCGCCCATTATCGCTTGTCAGACTCGGCCCGGTCCACGGGCGGCAGCCTGATCATTGGTCACCACGTGGGACCTTCTCGACCCTGCCGTCGTGGGATGTCAGCGGCCTCCTTGGGGGAGGAAGCGGAAGGAGACTCCCTCCTTTCGGAGGGAGTCTGGAACTGTCACCGCCGGTCACGAGGGCCGGTTACCGGCGGTGTGCTGCGCTGACAGCCGCCTTCAGCCGTTGCGCGGGGTGCGACGGTGGTGAGCGGGTGGTGAAGGCACGGTGAAGCCCCGGACGAAGGGGTCACTGAAGCCCCAGAACGAGTCGCCGGATGGCCGCTCGCCGACGATCTCTCCGCGCCCCTCACCTGCCAGCCGTCGAGCGCCGCCTTTGTGGGCGGTCATCGACGAGCCCGACGCCGACCTCCCGGGCCCAGTCGGCCCGCGTGGGTTCGCGGTCCGGCCTTGCGGGCGTCGCGTGGAAACTCCCACGTCCTCAAACCGGCTCCTGTCAGCTCTGGCGAACGCCCCGGGCCTCTTACAACGATCTGACACGGCTCCGACAAGGGCAGCCGCCGGGTCTGACAGAGCAGCTCAGCGGCCATGCGCCCGTCAAGCAGCTTGGGGAGGCCCCGGCCGCCGGCGTTCAGGCGTTTCCGTCACGGCCGGTGTCCGGCGGTAGCGTCAGGATCCAGCCGCGATGCTCTGACATCTGGCGCGCCCGACCGCCGAACCGGTGAGATCGGCGTGCGAGGCGAGATTCTCCTGCCAGGGCTGTCAGGGCAGCCTCGCCGCTGTTAGAGGTCTGTTAGATCAGGGGGGCGTTCGCCTGAGCTGACAGAGCCCGTTTTGAGGGTGTCAGCGAACAGCACGGCGCGGAGCGGCCTATCCCGTCCAGCCGGGGTTGGGTGAGCTCCAGTGGCGGGGAAAGGGCGTGGGCGATCTAGGCGCGGTTGTCAACGGCCAATCAGATCTCCCCGTAGGCGGCCAGTAGTTTTCCCCGCTGGCGGCCACGGTTTCTCTCCAACGGCGGCCAGATAGTTCCCCGCCCTCGGGTGGTGCTGGTTTAGGGGTCCTAACAAAATGATCTCTGGATGTCGCGTCCCTTGTAGAGGTTGATCTACGATGTCGGGCCGTGAGGCGTGGCGAGCAGCCGCCGTGGATCGTGCCTGACGGGCTGTGGCAGCGCATCGAGCCGCTGCTGCCCAAACCTGAGCGCAACCCGCGGCACCCGGGGCGTAAGCGGATCCCGGACCGGCAGGTGCTGTGCGGGATCTTGTTCGTGCTGCACACCGGCATCCAGTGGGAGTTCCTGCCCCAGGAGCTGGGGTTCGGGTCCGGGATGACCTGCTGGCGGCGCCTGGAGGAGTGGAACCGGGCCGGGGTGTGGCAGCGGCTGCACGAGCTGCTACTGGCCGAGTTGCAGGCGGCCGGCAAGTTGGACTGGTCCCGCGCCGTGATCGACTCCTCACATGTGCGGGCCGCCCGACGCGGCCCAAAAGCGGCCCGAGCCCAGTCGACCGCGCCCGCCCGGGCTCGAAGCACCACGTCCTGACCGAGGGCGCCGGCATTCCCCTGGCCGTGTCGCTGACCGGCGGCAACCGCCACGACGTCACCCAACTGCTCCCGCTGATCGACAAGATCCCGCCGGTGCGAGGCCGTCGTGGCCGGCCCCGCCAGCGCCCGGATCAGGTCTTCGCTGATCGTGCCTACGACCACGACAAGTACCGTCGGGCGGTGCGGGCCAAGGGCATCCGGCCGCGGATCGCCCGCCGAGGTCAGGCCCACGGCTCGGGGCTAGGAGTGTTCAGGTGGGTGGTCGAGCGCACGATCGCCTGGTACCACGGCATGAAACGGCTACGGATCCGCTGGGAACGCCGCGACGACATCCACGAAGCCTTCCTTGCCCTGGCCACCTGCATCATCACGTACCGACACGTCGTACGACTTTGTTAGGACCTCTTAGTGCAGGGCTTTGACGCCTTGTCCGGCGGTGGCTTGGTTGAACCGGTAGCTGTCACCCTGGGTCACGACGACGTGGGCGTGGTGCAGGAGCCGGTCGACGGTGGCGGTGGCCAGAGTTTTGGGCATGATCTCGTCGAAGCCGGACGGGTGCAGGTTCGAGCTGACCGCGAGGCTGCGTCGTTCGTAGGCGGCGTCGACGAGGCGGTAGAAGCCTTCGGCGGCGTCCGGGGAGACCGGTAGCAGGCCGATGTCGTCGATGATGATCAGGTCGGTGCGGATCAGCCTGGTCATCGCCCGGGCGACGGAGTCGTCGGGCCGGTGCCGGCGGACCATGACGCCGAGGTCTTCGATGGTGAACCAGGCGACGGTCATGCCGGCCTCGACGGCGGCTTGGCCGAGGGCTTCGCAGAAGTGGCTCTTGCCGGTGCCGGATGGGCCGCAGATGGACAGGTTCTCCTTGCGGTGCACCCATTCCAGGCTGCGTAACGCGTCCTGGGTCGGCCGTGGGATCGACGATGCCTGTTCGTCCCAGTCGCCGAAGGTCTTGCCCGCCGGAAACGCGGCGCGTTTGCGGCGGGTGCGCAGGTTGGCCTGGTCCCGGCCGGCGGCTTCCTCGGCCAGCAGAACGCGCACGACCTCGGCCGGGTCCCATCTTTGGGCTTTCGCGGTGGGGATCAGGTCGGCCATGGCCCGGCGCAGGTGCGGCAGTTTCAGCCGTCGGGTGAGCTCGATCGCTTCGGTCAGCGGGTCACCGGCCGGTCCGGTGACCCGCGAGGGGGTGAGGGTCACTGCTGTTCTCCAGTCGTCGTGCCGAAGGTCGACCAGGCGGAGGTGCCTGGCTGCAGGCTGTGGGTTTCACTGGCCCGGGTTGGTGCCGCGTCGTCGTCGCGTTGGTGGGCCAGGATGCGGATCAGGTCGTTGTCGGCGAACCGGCCCGCCAGTGCCGCGGTCCCGAGGGCCCGGTCAACCCTGTCGACACCGTGCAGCTTGGCCAGGGCGACGGCTTCGGCCATCTTGCGGCGGACCCCGCGGACCCCGGCGGCTGCGGCTTCGACCAGCCACGCGGCGGCGCCGGGGCCGAGGGCGAGGAACGCGGCCTCGTCAGCGGTGCGGGCCCTCGGCACCCGCTCGGTCGTGTCGGACTGGCGCGATCGGGGCGGGTAGTGCTCATCGAGAATTGACGGGCGGCCAGGCTGAGCCCGCTGGTGGCGGGCAACCTCGGCCGGCCCGGTGTCGCCGACGGCGGTGACGATGAGTTCGTCACCGTGGAACCGGGCCCAGACCCGAGTGTCGACCAGGTGGTGGGGCACGGAGTAGCGGACTCCGTCGACGGAGATGGTGCAGTCCCAGTTCACTCGGCGGGTGGTGCCGAACGCGACGGTGAACGGCTGCGCCGGCAACGGATGCAGCCGATCCCGTTCCTCCAGCAGAGCTTCGGCCGGTCGGCGGCGGGTGTCGCGGTGGATGCGGGCGTTGACCTCGTCGGTGAAGTCACGGCAGGCCGCCTCCAGCTCAGCGAACGTGCGGTACTGGCCCAGCAGGTTCGCTGTGGTGGGGACCAGGTCCGCCTTGGCGATCTTCACCGTGTTCTCGGCGCCGCCCTTGGACTGCGGGTCCGCCGGCACGCAGGTGCGGATCGTCATCCCGTAATGCCGGGCCACCTGCACGATCTCCGGGTTGCGCACCGCGATGTCCGCGACGTGCTCGACCGTGATCGTCTTCTCGTTGTCGGTCAGCACATAGGCCGGCACCCCGCCGAGGCGCCGCAGGGTGGCGTCCAGGCAGGCCACGACCGCCGGCAGGGTCTTGTCCAGCACCGGAATCACCACCCGGAACCGGGACCAGGGCAGCCAGGCGCACCACAACGTGGTCCGCCGGCCGCCGATGCGTGGCCCTTCACCCCAGTCGAACTGCAGCCACAGCCCCGGCTCCGGGATCCACGGGCGGAACACCCGCCGCTGCCACGCCTGCCACGACTTCTTCACGGCGGCGACCGCCCGGCGGGTAGTGCGTTCCCCACCGGCGAAGCCCATCGCGGTGATCCGCCGATGCACCACATCGGCGCGGACCCGGCCACCCGAACGGGCCACCAACTCCTCGATCTTGTCCATGAACTCGTCGATCGGCCGAGCCCGCTGCGTCCGCTCCTCGGGGCTGCGCCCCTCGGCCCGCAACTTCACATACCGGGCCACGGTGTGGTGGTCACACCCGGCCAGCTCGGCCGCCGCACGGTAACTACCCGTGAGGTCGTACGCCTCCAAAATTTCCACGATCTCCCTGCCGCGCTTCACGCCGCCGACCCTCGCCGACCAGCGTCTCGTCATGATCAGCGGGGAGATATCTGGCCATCCACGGGGAGAACCCTGGCCACCAGCGGGGCGGTAAATGGCCGCCTATGGGGATCTTTCACTGGCCGCGGACACGCGGTCAGCACGCCGTGGTCGGCAGCCAGCCGAGCGACGTGGTCGCGGACGGTCAGCGTGGATTGGGCGCGAAGCAGATGGTTGGACATGGTCTGGGTCTCCCGCTTGGGTAAGGGAAAGACCGGAGGGTCTTTGTCGGCTGGGACGGATTCGATCACCGGCGGCGTGTACTGCGGTGACAGCCGCGTCCGGGGTCCGTTTCGGGGTCAGGTTCAAGGGCGACCCAGCAACGGGGGCCGACACCGACGCCAACACGGGCCCCGGGCACGGGTCACCGGGCCGCTCGACCTCACTCCAGGCTAGGGAGGAACGCCTCGTGGACGACGTGACGGCCAGGCGCAGTGAGGTTGGCGGGCACCGGGTCCGCCGACGCGCTGGCACGCGACGCCGCTGCCGGGCGGCGACAGCGCCAAGGGCGATCCTCAGGGGCGGTCAACGGAACCGGGCAACCTACCGTGCCCCCATTTATGAACCGTCGTTTGTGTGCTCGGACGAACGCCTGCCGAACTCACAGCCACTCACAGCAGCCTGCCGCGCCGCGCGCGCCAGCGGTCAGTGGGATCTCCCATCTGCGCCCTGAGCAGGGCTGTGAGTGCGAGCGGACGCGGAACCTGTCACCCAAGGAGGCATCCCCGAGGCGAGCACGGCCTCACTGACACCAGGCCCCTCGCGCCGCTCACAGCCGCTCACAGGAACCCATAGCGGCTCACACGCCCACCAGCCTGGTCGGCGACGGCCGGCGCGGCAGCCCCCTGTCTGCCTCCGGCTGCTGTGATACGGCGGCAGACGTGCCGTCATCAGCGCCTTCCCACGCAGTGAAGCACCGAGCGCCACCGCCGCGGGCGTGACGGACACGTGGTGCCGCCGCGCCATGTCAGAGAGGCCCGTCGATTGATGTGGGCGTGATGGCCATGGCGCCGCCGTCCCAGCTCGCCGGCCGCATGTCCGGACACGCACCCAATGTCAACGAAGAACGCCGATTGACACCGTGGCCGTTGACACGGCAACGGCGGTCGCGCGGAGGTGTCCGCGGCACGGGTCGCCGGCGATCGTGGCACGCGCCGGCGCGCCCTGACCTCGTGTCCGGAACACCACCCATGTCATCGGCGCCGGTCGTTGACATTTTGTCTGGCAGGGCCGTTGAGCAGGGCGTTGACATGCTCGCGGACACCTGCCGCGGGCGCTGGACGCTGTGCGGGTGGCCACGCTGGACACGTCCTTCGCCGACGTGGCCATCGCGGTCGTGACAGTCGACCTGGCCACGCGGCGCGGACACCACTGCGCCGTTGACACCGGCGGCCACGGTGCCGTGTCACGGCACCGTGGCCATGTCCGGCGTCACTGGCATGTTGTCCGTCCACCGGGGTGAGTGTCACGCACGGGGCTGCCGCCGACGTGAGCGGAGTGCCATGTTCGTCGATGACATGCCCGGCGGCCACTGGGCCATGTCATCGACGGATACCTCTGTCGCTGCGCGCCGGTGGCGGTGGCCCGTCGGCGGGAACAGGCGTGGGCTGGCGCGGGACCCAGCGACACGAGACGCGAGAGGCAACTCTGCGAGCCGTTGTGAGCCGTTGTGAGTCGCTGTGGGTGGGGCAGGCGTTCGCCAGAGCACACAAACGCGGGTTTAAGAGTGTCAGCGCGTCGCAGGCGCGACGCGACCACCAGATAAGCGAGCACGGCCGTATCAGCGGGGGCCTTCACCTCGTCGGCCCCCACCGGGTCTCGGGTCGGCCGGACCCTGACCGATCCGGTTGCCGGGCGATCCGCCCCGCCGTGTGGCGCGCCGTCGGCCCCCGGGCGGCGTCCGCTGCCGTATCGGCGTCGGGTCGGGCCTGCGGCCTCACCATGTCCGCCCGTATCCAGCCGGGCGACCTGTCTCTTGATCCACCGGAAGGACCACTTCGCGATGACCACCCCTGAGCGCCACTCCAGTCCCGTACCTCCTGCCTGCCCGTCCTCGGACGGCTCCGACGGCGTATGGACCGCGCAGCGGATTCGCGCCCTGGGCCCGGTCACCGACCTGACCACTGCGGCGCGGATCTTCGGGCTGTCCCGGTCTGTCGCCTACGACTTGGCCAAGCGCGGCCAGTTCCCGGTCGCGGTGTTGCGTTTCGGTAGCCGCTACCGGGTGCCGGTCGCTGCCATCCTCCACGCCCTGCACCTGCCGGCCACCGACGACCCCGAGCCGATCACCCCACCGCCCGACGACGGCGACTTGATCGCGGGTGGAAGGCACGCGTCGATCACCCCGGACCGAATCCGCAGCCACCGGCTGCCGCAAACCACGACCGAAGGGAACACCTGATCATGGCGGAAGGATCCGTCTTCAAACGCTGCTCCTGCCGCGACAGCGACGGCCGTAAAATCGGCAACCGCTGCCCCCAACTCCGCCGCACGGGCGGAGCCTGGAGTCCCACCCACGGCCGGTGGGCCTACCAACTCGAACTACCCACCCACCCCGGCCAGCCGCGCCGGCAACTCCGGCGCAGCACCTTCGACTCTCGCGACGCCGCCACCACCGACCGCGACCACGCCAAAAGCCTCCTCGCGCTCGCCGGCGACGACCCGGGCGTCGCCGCCGAGATCGCCGACCTGCTCCTCGCCGTCGCCTCCGGCGCCCCGCTGCCGGATCGCGACACCATCGCCAGAAGGGTCAGGGCCGGGCTGCCCGCCACCGCCGCGACGACCGTCGGCGAGTACCTCCACTCATGGCTGGCGGCACGGCGCGGCATCGAACCCGCCACCGTCCTGACCTACGCGTCACACATCCGCATCCACCTGGTCCCGCACCTCGGCGACATCCCCCTGGTCAAGTTGCGGGTGGAACACATCGAGGCGATGTTCACCGCCATCGCCGACCGCAACACCGCCATCGAGATCGCCCGCCAAAGCGACGACCCCGCCATCCGCGCCAGCGTCCGCGGCGTGCGCCTTACACGGCCGTCCACCATGCACCGCATCCGCGCCACCCTGCGCAAGGCCCTCAACGACGCCATCCGCAGAAGCAACAACCGGCTCATCGACTTCAACCCCGCCGCCCACGTCGAACTACCCTCCGCGACACGCCCCAAAGCCAGGGTGTGGACCGCCAACGCCGTACAGAAATGGCGCGGCACCGGCGAACGGCCCAGCCCCGTCATGGTGTGGACCCCGCAACAGGCCGGCGAGTTCCTCGACTACGCCGAGGACCACGACATCGTCCTCTACCCGCTGTTCGTGCTCATCGTCCACCGCGGCCTGCGCCGCGGCGAGGCCATCGGACTCACCGACACCGCCGTCGACCTCGACAACGCCTTGATCAGCGTCACCCAACAGCTGACCACCCACGGCTACACACCCGTGATCAAGAAGGTCAAATCCGAATCCGGCAACCGGGTGGCGTCCCTGGACAGCTTCACCCACGCCGCGCTGCGCGCCCACCACGCCCGCCGCGCTCAGTGGAAACTGGCCTGCGGCGCCGCGTGGCCCGACACCGGACTGTTCTTCGTCCAGCCCGACGGGCAGCCCTGGCACCCCCACGCCGTCACCGACCGGTTCGAAGCCCTCGTCCGCGACTCCGGACTACCCCCGATCCGGCTGCACGACCTACGACACTGCGCCGCCACCTACCTCAAAGCAGCCGGCGCCGACCTCAAAGACATCCAGGAACTCCTCGGCCACTCATCCCTCGCCATGACCGACATCTACACCTCCGTCATCGCCGAACTCGACATCGAACGCGCCAAAGCCGAAGCCGCCGCCAAACTCGTCCCCCGCCGCCAACGACGCGGACAAGCCGCGTAACGCGCGTACACAACTCGCCTTCGCCGATGGTGAGCGACGCCGGATGCGGTCGACACGCCAGAACGGGTCGATCGCATCCGGCCGGCCACCGCGCACAACCCAGACAGCCAGCACCGCGTTCACCTATCGCCGGAGCCGCCCCTGGGCGCTCCGCCCCACCCACCCAACACCGACGCCACCAGGTGGCCTGGCCGAAGGGCAGCGGTGGCCCACGCCGTCGCTGCCGAGTGCGCCGCCCGGCGGCACCGGGCCGCGCTCCACCAGCGGCGGCGAGCGACGTCGCCTGGCGTCATTCCATCGGTGGGTGCTCGGTGGGTGCTCGCACACCAAGGCCCCAAATCCGACAAATGCCCACGCCGAGAGCGGAGAGAAACAGTGATGCCCGACTATTTTCCCAGTTCAAACGTGGGCCGCCGGGGACTCGAACCCCGAACCTAAGGATTAAAAGTCCTCAGCTCTGCCAATTGAGCTAGCGGCCCGCCGAGCCACAAGGCTACCCGAGCCCGTGCCCGCTCGGCGCACGGCTTTCCCAACGCCCTGCCGGGGGCCAACCCCTGCCTCGTCTCTGCTGGTCACCGGTGCGGCGCGCATCGTGGTGGGACGGCGGCACGAACGGGTCAACGATGGTGTGACCTGACTTCAGTTCGACACCTGGCACCACCGGATGCGTGGACGACCAACGTGACGGCGGAAGTAGCCGGAGCCAGCCGAATGCCCCGACGATTACCGGGAGGAGCCGTGACCGATGCTTTGCCTGCTACCGCTACTACGACAGGAAGCCGTCCTTGGCGCCTCTCAGGAAGCTCATCCAGGCCGTGCGGCTGAAGACGAGGGCCGTACCGGTCGGATCCTTGCTGTCCCGCAGGGCCACTGCGTCGGCGAGATCGGCGACCTCGACGCACTGGCCGTTCCCGCTCGATCGGCTGCTCTTCCTCCATCGGGCGCGGGACAGGTCGGCGGGGGTCATCCCGTACCTCCTTTCTGGCCGATCGCGGCGGCTTGCTCCTCGATCAGCTTGATCGAGTTGGCGGGATCCAGCGCGGTCGCACGAAGGTGTTCGAACGTGGTGGCGTAGCGGCGAACATCTGCCTCACGTTCGAGGAACAGGTCGCCGGCCATGCTGTCGACGTACACCAAGGCAGGGTCGGCCGGGTCGGGGAAGTCCATGACGACGAACGACCCGGGCATGCCGGCATGTGCGCCGCTGGTGAACGGGATGACCTGGAGAGTGATGTGCGGCTGGTTGGCCGCCCCCACCAGCGCCTCAAGCTGTTCGACCATGACCTCCGCCCCACCGGTCAGCCGGTGCAGGACGGCTTCGTCGAGGATCGCCCAGACACGCAGCGGGTCGGCCTTGCGGAGCGACTCCTGGCGCTGCATCCGCGCCTCCACTCGGGCCTGCACGTCCGCGTTGGTCGCGAACGGCAGGACACCGCGGATCACCGCGCGGGCGTAGTTCTCGGTCTGGAGTAGGCCGGGGACGAAGAGGGATTCGTAGTTGCGTACCGAGCGGGCTTCCGCTTCGAAGCTGATGTACGTGGTGTACAGCTCCGGCAGTTCTGACTCGTACGCCTGCAGCCAGCCGAGCTGCGCGGCCTGGCGCGACAGGGCGATGAGTTCGCTGCGCTTGTCCTCGTCGGTGACGCCGTACTTGTCGAGCATCGCCATCAGGGTGCGCCGCTGCGGGCGGACCTTGGCCGTCTCAATCCGATAGAGCGTGGCGGGGTTGATGCCGGTCTGCTCGCTGACCTCATCGCGCGTGAGGCCGGCTGTGGTTCGCAGTCCGCGCAGCTCCGCCGCGAGCCGCCGGAGGCGCACGGTGGGTGGCTGCCGTCGAGCTGACAACTCCATGTCCCTTCGCTCCTGTCGTAGTCAGAGTGTGCCTGCCGTGCGGATGCAATATCCAGGCAGGCCGAGCAGGTGACCTACATGCGAATGCAAGCCTTGCATTATCCCTAATGCGTGGGCACTATATGCATGAGCATGTCAGGCCGGCGCGGCACACGAAAGCCGCGCGGTACGGCGGCGGCCCGCGCTCCCAGGGGCTCGCCGCTCGTCCGGCCTCGGATGCCTCTTGATGGGACGCAGTCCGGAACCCGAGGCGGGCTGCGTCCCCGAGGGGCCGAGTCAGGGAGGTAACACGTAGTGGTCCCGTCCCTTGTACTGGTGGTGGTCGCGGCGCTCGGCTTCGCCGCCGGACTGCTCCTGTTCAGGGTCAAGTCCCGGTGGTGCCCGCGGTGCGGCTCGGTACTGAACTGCCCTGACTGCGGCGGGCGCAGGTCCCGTCCGTACCCAGGCCGGGCTCGCTGGACGGGCTGGCTGTGACCCCCACACCGATCACACCCCACGTGACCGTCTCACCCGGCGACGTCGTCCACCTGCGCGAACGCGACTACCAGCACACCACCGGCCCGCTACGGCTGCGCATCACCTGCGTCCGTCTCGACCTCAGCATCTGGTACGACGGGCAGTGGGTGTGGCTCGAAGGCGTCGAGATCCGAGCAGACGGCCAAGCCGGACCCCACCGGCACGTACTTGCCCACGTCGCCGCCCTCCCGAAGCCGGAGGCGTGACATGGCCGCCACCGTCTACCTGTCCGCAGCGGTCATCGATCAGCTCACCGCCGCCCAACGAGTGCTCGACGAGCACGTCACCTCCAGCGCCTCCGGCTACTGCCAGCGCTGCCACCTCGCCGGACCCTGCCCCGCCAACGAACAGGCCGCCGCCGCATTCGCCCGCTACGGCCGCCTCCCCCGCAGGACACCCGGCGCCACCCGCCCCGAACTCATCAACGCCCGCCGGTTCGCCGTCCGACCCGACCGCGCTACCGCTCCCACATTCGCACCCATCCGGAGGTAGGAATCATGACCTTGCCCGGCATTGCCGCTGCCCTGCGCGACGTCCACCTCTCGATCAGCCAGCAACACGAGCTGACCAAGGTTGTCATCCAGAACGCCGAGAGCGCCCGAGCCGAGTTCCGAACCCTCACCGCTGGAGCCGCCAACCCCCTGGTCAATCGCGTGCTGGGAAACTACGCCCAAGGGATCGTGAAACTCCGGGACGGCTCCTGGCTGCTCGCCGAAGCCGGCGGGATCCTGGCCGAATACGCACGGGCAATCGGCGTCGACATCCCAGCACACCAGCCCTCCGACGACCGGCGCACCCTCAATCCGGTCCCCGACGGGCGAGCCGAACCCCGTCCCGGCCTGCCCGGACAGCGGGCCGCCCAGAAAGACGAGCCGTCAAGACCCGACGCGCAGAGCTGACCCCAGCGGGTCCCACGGCATCACGGCGCTCGTGGCGACGGCCGGGGAATCAACCGCCGGTCGTCGCCACCGCCACCAGATGCCGGCCGACGAGATCCTGCGCCTGCTTGGCCTCGTCCACGCCCTCTTCGAGGCGGACGGGTGCCTGCCGACAGGCGCGGACAGCACTATTCAGCAGGTTGTTGCCACCGCCCCTGCTGACCTTTTGGAAGTGGGCCTGGGCCTTGTTCACGGAATCGACGACCTCGGCGATGCCCCGACCCACCTGGTCAAGCGTCTGCAACACCATGCTCAGCTCCGCCATCACCGAACCGATCGGCCCCCCACTGCGGCCGGCGGCGATCCGGTCCAGTCCCGCGTTCATCGCACGGCCGACCAGCCCGCCGACCTTCATTCCGGCGTAGGCGGCGCCGACCGCGATTAACGGCGACGGGTGGTAACCAGCGGCGTCGACCGCAGCTGTCGCCGCCACAGCCATCCCAGCACCAGCCGCCTTGCCGACCTTCTCACTGACGTTCTTGATCCCGTCCCGGGCTGATTCCACTGCCGTGTCCATCAGCGCGCGTCCGGCCGACCGTCCAACATTCCCGAGCCGGGAGCCGGATGTCCCGGCCCGGTTCGTCTGCCGCCGCCAGCTCATCGCTACAACGTCTTGTCGAGGACCGCACAGCCTGCGGAAATGAGCAGCGGCAGGTTGCCAGCGATCGCCTTCGCGGCCTCGTCCGGAGTAAGCGAATCGATATCCTCGCCCTGAGCTCGGCCTTGCTCGGCATCTTCGGCCAGGCCTGAGCATGCGGCCCACAGCGACTCCTCCGTGATGGAGAAGGCCCAGATCCCGTAGACCGTCGCGCTCACTTTCAGTAGAGGTTGGCCGTTGTGGCCGATCCGTTCCCACCCGGGCTCGTCGGCGGTGTTGCCCATGCCCTCCGCCGTGGGATAAAGCTTGAGCTGGCGAAAGGCTGTCTCAAGCGAGCCATTTGGATCGAGCTCGAGAAGGAGACCGCGTTCCAGCAGCCGGTCGATGACCTGCATTGGTTCGGCGGGTCCCTTCCCGGCCGCGAGAACGTCGTCGCGAAGCGTCCTCCGATTGATCTCCAGCCGAGCGTGACGTTGGGGGTCGAGGAACGCCCGTCCCCAGACCTGGAATTCGTCGGCGCTCAGCTGTTCGTACTCCTGACCGAGCCGGACCCGGTAGAACTCTGGCTCCGGATCAGGTGGGGTGACGTACCGGTAGGAGGGGCCGAGGTTGAGGCCGACGGGGACGATGACGGTGGGCATTGGAAGGACCTTCCGGGGTTCGGTGTCAGAGGACGGCGTTGTACTTCTCGGTCTGGGCGATGGCGGCCTGGATCAGGCCGGCACCCTCGCCGAACTTCTGCTTGGCGGCGCTGAGCTTGCCGATGGCACCCATGACGGCGGGCTGCTGAGTGCCGGCAGCGAGGGCCTGGAGCACGGCGATGGCCTTGTCGACCTGGGCGTTCACGCCGGCGAGTTGGGCGAGCGCCTTGTCGGCCTCGGACTTGCCGTGGGCCAGGCCCGCCTTGATGTCTCCGATGGTGGCCAATGGATGTTCCTCCCCTGATTCGTGGTGTCCAACGCCCCGCCGCCGGTGGCAGGTGCGTCTGCGGGTTCAGCCTCGGGTCGCGGCGATGAAGATGAACCACAAGATCGGCATGCCGACAAAACAGATCACTCCGCCTGCCCGCGCGGACCGGGTGCCGCCACCGCCGATGCGGGGTTGCCCGACGAGGCTGATGGTCAGGTAGCCGGCGAAGAAGGCCAGGGCGGGCAGCCCGCACAGGGACCAGGGCACGAGTTGCCAGGGGATGCGGCCGAGGTCGGCGTCGGGGCTGACGGCGAACATCAGCAGCGAAGCGAGGGTGCCGAGCGTCGCCGCGGCGGTGTAGACGAGGGCGTTGCGGGCCAGAGGTGTGAGGCTGGGCAACAGCGGTGGTTGCGCGGCCCGCCGGTGGGCGTGCTCGGCGGCGGTGTCGGCCGCGTCGGCCGCCGCTGTGGCCCGGCTCAGGGCTTCCACAGGGTCGGGGACCGGGCTGGGCGCGATAACGCCGGCGTGGGGTTCGGGCAGCCGGAGGGTCACCGCCAGCTGCTGCAGGTGTTGACGCTGCGCGGTGAGGCGGTGGGTGATCTGGTCGAGGGCGGCTTGCCCACTGCGGCTAGCCGCAGCCTGCTGCTCTGCACGGGCGCGTTCCTCGCGCAGCAAAGCTGCCAGGCGGCGGGCGTGGTCGGTGTAGGCGGCCCAGCCGCCGTCGCGGGGCATCGGGGTGACGGGGTGGTCGGTCATGCGAGGTCGTCGATCTGGTCGAGGGTGCCGGGACGTACGTAGGGGACGATGAGGGTGCGGCGGTTGTCGTGCCGGTCGATCAGCAGCGCCCGATTGGGGCGGGCCTGCCATTCCGACGCGTAGTCCCCGACCAAGGCTCCGATGTCGTTGCCGGGGAGGTTGAGGGCGACGAGGCAAGCGACCTCGCTGCCGCCGGTCGGGCCGAGGTCGTCGGTGAACCGGCCCACGGTGCGCCACCAGCCGAGCAGGTGGACGCCGTGGGTGGGTCCGCTGGCGAGGACGTCTCGCAGGTCGTCGCGCCCGGAGCGGTAGGTGGTGGGGTCGCTGGCGGCGAGGAGGCTGCTGGCGCTGTCGGCGCCGAACACCACCAGGTATGTCGTCTGTCCGGCTGCGGGGGCGGTCGACTGTGCGAGATCCGCCAGCCGTGCCCGGAGTTGTGCCGAAGTGATCGCCTCGCAGGGTTGCCCGGCGGAGGTGACCGCCTCGACGGTGGCATCGGCGGCCTCGTCGGCTGCGGCGACCAGCGGTGCGACCAGGAACCGTGCGGCGCCGGGGGCGTGCTGGCGGGCCAGCCCCGCGGTGGCCGCGTAGAGAATGTCGGCGCCAACTGGTGAGGTGCCGAGCACGGCGAGGTGGCTGCCGGGGGTGGCGTCCAGGGTGAACCCTGCAGTGGGCAGGCCGACGTCGACGGCGCGGCCCACCAGCGCTCGTCGTCGCCGTACGTCCGGTGTCAGGCGGGCGAAGGTGGGGTCCTGGTCGGGGTGCTGTTCGGCGTAGCCGGCGAACACCGCTGGTGGCGCTTCGCCGGGTGGTCGGGCGTTCCACAGCAGGTGCCGCTGCGCGGTAACCGACTCTGCGTCGGCGTTCGGGAACCGGATGACCCGGTTCGCGCCCGCTATGCCGGCTGACGCGTTGATGACCGCGCCGCCGATCGGCAGGGTGTCTGCGCCGTCGTTGAGCTCGTCGAGGACCCCACCTCCACCGGCGAGCGCCACCCGCAGCGGAAACTGCCCGAAGATCGACTCGGTCTTGGTGAACAGGGCCTCCACCCCGGCGATGGTCTGCGACGCCAGGATCAGGTGAATGCCGTACGAGCGGCCTTTGCGGGCCAACTCCTCCAGCAGGGCCACCGCCTGTCGGGCCACCGCGTCGTTGCCCTCGAACAGCACGTGGAACTCGTCGATCACCGCCAGCAGCCGAGGCATCGCCACGTCCGGCCGCCCGGCCCGCAGGTCGGCCAGCTTGGTCACCCCGGCCCGCTTCAGCTCACCCGCCCGGCGGGTCATCTCCCGCGACAGCGTGCGCAGCACCGCCAGCCCGTACTCCCGGTCCGACTCGATGCCGACGGTGCGGGCGTGTGGAATCCATGACGGGTCCACCGCGGTCGGGGTGAACTCCGCGAACGACACGCCCTCCTTGAAATCGAGCAGGTACAGGCCCAACTCGTCCGGCGAGTACCGCGACGCCAGCCCGTAGAGCACGTCGAGGAGGAACACCGTCTTGCCCGACCCGGTACGACCACCGACCAACCAGTGCGGCGTCGCATCGTCCAACGCCAGAACGCAGTCGGCGCGGCCCTCCCGGCCCACCACGGTCCGCAGCCCGTGCACGGACGACTCCTGCCAGATCTCCCCTGGCATCAGCGCCGCGAAGTCGGTCGACGCTTGCACCCGCGCCGTCTTCGCCAACCTGCGGCAGACCGCCTCCACCAGGTCGTCTGGCGGCCCGGCATCCAGCCGCAACGGCACCGCCAACCCCGTACCGTCGGCGCTGAACCGGTGCGGACCCGGCGGATCCGACACCGCAAACAACCCTCCGCCGGCCGCCGTCAGGTGTGTCGTCCGCTCCAACCGTGGTGCCGCCTCCAACCCGGGATGCTGCGGGGGCGGATACCCGGCGAGCAGCAGGAACACCCCTGCCGCCGGTCCGGCGTGCGCGATGGCTGCCAGCCGCGACCACTCCGTACGCCCCGCGCCCTCCGGCAGCGCCGCGACACACACCAGCAGCACCGACGGATCCGACTCGCCGGCCTGGACCCGCTCGATCCGCTCCTCCGCCTCCGTAAGCACCTGCTGGAAACCCGGCAGATCGATCGCCGGCCGCCGCCACGCCTCCGCATCCACCATCGCCCGGAACGGACCGAACACCGCCCCCAACGTCGCGCCGTCTACTGCAGCCACTCGCAGCGCGCCGTCGGGTAGAGCGGCCAGCACCCGCAACAAGACGCCGCGAAGCCACCGAGCGACGACCGGGTTGCGAGCATCCACGTCGGTCGCCAGGTGACCGGCGCCGACGAATGGCACCACCACGGAGAAGCCGGTCCCGGAGGCGGGCGAGGCGTCGCCCAGTCGGATTGGCATCGGGCGACCTACGGCAGCGCCGACCCCGGTGGCCAGGTCGACGGCTGAACTGTCCAATCGGCAACTCAGCCAGCCCGGCGTCAGCGCCACGGCGAGCTGGCGCATTCCGGCAGACAACCGATGAACCTCTGCGCCCGCCTGCGGCGACAAGCCGGCCTCGCCCTCGCGGTCACGCAGCCTCGCACGAGCAGCCTCCACATGCGAGACAGCCTCCCGGTGCGCCGCTACCGCCCGCCCGAACGCCGACGCCACCGACTCCACGCACGTCTCCCCAAACCCATGGATCACGGTCACTCGCGCAGACCCTACCCAAGGCCGCCACTCGCAGTCAGCCCCGAGTTGCTCACCGTGGCACATCTTCCGAGCGATACGGCAACCCCGACTCGGGTCAGCCCCAAAGTCTCTCCGCAGCGACTGGCCCGGCACCGTCCCGCCGAGCGATGCTCCGCCGTGCGCGTCGGACCTGATACCACCCGCCCCGTATGGATGGGAATAGGGTTCCACGAGCCGTATGGGGGCGTAGGTTCGCCGGTGTGGTCGACCTGCCGCTCGCGTCCGCGTTCGTGGTCTTCGACGCCCAGGATTCCGGGTGTCTGTCCTACGGTGTCGAGGCCGGCGGGCGCCGCTGGTTCGTCAAGAAGGCCACCGCGCCGCAGGCCCGTCTCTCACTGACCCGAGCCAGCCAGTTCCACGCCGCAGTGCGGCACCCGGCGATCGTCCGCCCCGAGCGGATCCTCGACGGCCCCGACGGGCCGACCCTCGTTTACCCGTGGCACGACGGCAACGTGCTCAACCAGGCCACCACACACGGCTCGGACCGCAGCACGTTGGCCCGGTTCCAGCAGCTACCCCGCCCCGAGGTCGAGGCGGCCATCGACACGATCCTCGACGCGCACCTGGCCGTCACCACCGCCGGCTACATCGCCGTCGACCTCTACGACGGCTGCTTCCTCTACGACTTCACCGCCCGCCGGATGCGGCTGATCGACCTGGACGAGTACCGGCCCGGCCCCTTCATTCTCGACACCGACCGCCTCCCCGGCTCCCGCCGATACATGGCCCCCGAAGAATTCGCCCGCGGCACCGTCATCGACCAGCGCACCACCGTCTACGCCCTTGGCCGCACCATCCAGCACCTGCTGGACTCCCCAAACGGGGGGCGAGGATCCCCGACCCAAAACCAGATAGCGGCCCGCGCAACCCGCGCGGCACCCGCCGAGCGGTATCACGATGTGACGGGATTGGTCGAGGCCTGGCGCACCGCGCTGAAGTCGTAAGGCACACCCCATAAGCTCGGCCGTCTTGCTCTACACGGCGGTTCATCCCTGATGTGTCTGCCGATCGGTCAGTGTTGAGCGGTGCCGGCCCGATGAGATGGCGATCTGGCGCAGCTGGTACGCCGCCTCGCGAATAGTGTCGCAGGGCCGGGCTAGATTCAGCCGTGTGCGGTTGCTCAGGGGCTGCCAGATCAGTTGCGACGTCGAGGAGGGCCGGTGCGGCTCACACGGGTTTACGTCCGGTTTTTCAAGTCGTTCAACTTCGACTACGAGCGCCGCGCGAAGGAAAGCGCCCAGCGCCACGAATGGGAGATCCTCCCTGAAGGCTGGTATCCGCACGTACGTCTCGACGTGGATCCGCAGGTCACTGCGGTGGTCGGGGCGAACGAATCGGGCAAGAGCCATCTGTTGGATGCGATCGAGTGCGTCATGGGCAAACGACGGGTGACTCGTAGCGACTTCTGTCGTTACTCACAGTTATACTCGGTGGAGACCGATCAGGTACGCCTACCCGACGTTGGCGCCGTCTTCACCGTCGGGCAGGAAGCCGAGTCCGCGCGGCTGGCCGAGTTGGGTGTGACCTGCGCAGTGGACGAGACATTCTTGTTCATGCGACCCGGTGATGGGCACCCGTTCATCGTGTGCGGCGAGACGACAACCGACCTCAGCGACAGCGAGCAGGTGAAGTCTCTTGAGGCGATTCTGCCGCAGGTGCTGCGCTTCTCCACGAGCATCGCCGTTCCCGACAGCGTGCCGATCGCGTCTCTGTGGGGTGGCCGGCTGGGAAGCCTCGCCGACCGACGTGTTCGCGGAGAGTTTCTTGATGCCGCAGAGCAGGCGGAGCCAGAAGCCGACGAAACGACCTGGGCCCAGATCAGCACGAAGCTGTGGTCGTTTGTCCGCCGTCCCGCAACCTCGGCCGAGACGGAGGAGGAGCGCAGGAAGCGCGCCGAGATGGCACTGGCCCGGCAGCTGTTGGTGGACGTCGCGCGGATCGACGAGAACGTCTTCAAGGAGCTGCAGAGGGCCATAACGAACGGCAAGGAAGGCGAAGTCAGCGGCCTTGAAGGAAAGATCAACGAAAGCCTGGCGCGCCACCTGAACCTTTCCCGCTGGTG
This sequence comes from Micromonospora sp. R311, assembly GCF_056780015.1. Taxonomy (NCBI): domain Bacteria; kingdom Bacillati; phylum Actinomycetota; class Actinomycetes; order Micromonosporales; family Micromonosporaceae; genus Micromonospora; species Micromonospora sp. R311. The sequence continues at coordinate 4,573 of NZ_JBSWCE010000049.1, read as the reverse complement.
GAGCCAGGACACCGACTTCAAGCTACGCGTCACGACCCGAGAGCGTGAGCTCGTCTTCACCATCAGGGACCGAACGGGAACCGAGTATTCGTTTGGCGAGCGCAGCCGTGGTCTGACGCACTTCCTCGCCTATTTCGTCCAGTTGCGCGCCCACCGGCCTTCGGAAGAGCGGAGCGAGATCCTGCTCATGGATGAACCGGACGCCTACTTGTCGAACTCAGGACAGCAGGACCTCCTTCGCGTTCTGGAGAACTTCGCCGTTCCAGACGACGGCCTGCGCGCCGATCAGGTCGTCTACGTGACACACTCCCCTTTCCTGATCAACAAGAATGCTGCCTCCCGACTTCGTGTTCTCGACAAGGGCGCGCAGGAGGAGGGCACCCGCGTCGTCAAGGACGTCGTACGCACCCACTACGAACCCCTGCGGTCCTCGCTGGGTACCTATGTGGCGGAGACCGCGTTCATCGGCGGCAAAAACCTCATCGTCGAGGGCACGGCCGACCAGGTCCTTCTGGCCGGAATGTCGAACGCACTCCGTGCACGCAGGCCGGAGGCAGCCCGCCTGCTGGACCTCAACGAGGTCACCATCGTGCCTGCGGGAAGCGCCGACAGCGTCCCGTACATCGCCTACCTTGCGCGTGGCCGCGACCCGATCAAGCCTCCGTGCGTGGCGCTGCTCGACGGCGACGACGACGGCAGGAGGGCCGTCGGGAAGTTGAAGAGGAGCGAGGCGAACCGGAAGCCAGTCTTGGACGAGAAGTTCGTCGTTTGTCTCGATAAGTGGGCCGAATCGACCCGTGCGAAGGCTAGCACTGGTGCGGGTTCAGACGCCGACGGCGGTATCGCCCCAGTCGCATCGACCAAGTCCGGCATCGTCACCGAGATTGAAGATCTCATCCCGCCGCGCATCGCGGTCCAAGCCGCAAGGTCCTACGCCAGCCGGCTGCTTGGACTCGACTCCGAGGAGACCGACAAGATCAAGGAAGGCGATCTCAAGAACCGGCTCGACTCGGGCGGGCCCCTCTGGGACGCGATCCGAGACCTGTTCACGGACACCCTCGGCGAGCACATCGACAAAGTCGGGTTCGCCCGCGAGGTCGTCTCCTACCTGAACGCGCTTCCCCGAACCGGCTCACGTCCATCTGGCGTGAAAGCGCTCGAGGACAACTTCATCAGTCTCTTGAGCCACCTCACCGACCTACTCGACGAAGCTGCGGCGACAGAAGCGCACCGCCGCCGCGAGAAGCGCATGGGGCGCATCGTCCGCGGATTCCTGGACGACTACCAGACCGGCGCCACCCGCACGCTCGCAGACAGCCGATTGCGCGAGATCGAAAGCAGCCTGGACGACTCCGCCGCGCACGATGTTTTTAGGCTTGGCGTCGCGAGACTGCGCCGCGACTTCGCCCTTCGGACAGACCCGACGAAGCCCATCGACGACTTTCCCAGCTTCCGGCAGCGACTGGAGGACCTGACCCGCCAGGAGCGTCTGGAGAGCCAAGAACCTGAGGAAGAACACGCTGGTCCCGGTTACTGACCGATACTCGGAGGGCTTCGTCCGGCCCTTGGTCCGATCTCCCTGCACGTCCACGCCCACCGGCTGGCAGCTCATCAGCTTGGGCACCAACATGGCGCTGTCGGCGATCGCGAAGCCGCCGATACACATCAGGTGGTCCAAGCTAACTGCAACAAGATCCAGTCTTAGGAAGCCCAGGGCGGCGGGTTGCATCCGATGGAGCACTTGCTATCGCCGATGCCGCCCTACGCTGCTGTCGTAGGCTCGGGGGAATCGTCCCTGCTGAGCGTTCCACCAGCGACCATCAATCGCGAAGCAGAGCGCAGTCCTATCCAGCCTGCCCGGGATGAGCCGCTGTGGACCGTGCAGGGCCGGCCCGTCAATCACGCCTTTGAGTTGGGCACGAGGTAGTGCGGGCCTACAAAGCCGACGTGGACGCGGCCAGTGACCCCATCGGTGTCGTCGTAGAAGTAGATGCGGGGTGCAAGGTTGCCCCCGCCCTCGCTGACCTTGATGTGCGCTTCCATGAACACCCGTGGCCCGACACCGACTCGGGGATCGATCGGGAACATCCGCGACTCGGCGTGTTTGCCGTTGCGGAGGGTTTCCGACTCTCGCATCGCAAGCCGTTTGCTGGTGGCTGGCCACCCGCGTGGTTCTCCGCGTTCGCACCACGACCAGAAGTTTCCGCTCACGCCCGCCTGCTTTGCCCGCGCGTACGCGGCGAGGGCCTGCAAGCCGCGCCATGCCTGGTTACCCAGGGCGAAGGCATTCGGGCTGGTGTCGATACCCTGTAGCTCGCGCGGCGCGCTTGCGGGAACGGTCACCGCGTCGCTTAGGTGTTCCTGCGCTGCAGCAACGGCTTCGGAAACGTCCTGAACGGTCTCCGGCACCTCCGTGGCGTCATCGTGCCCCGCAGGCTGCGACGACGTCCAGTACAGATCGGCGAGCCCCCGAGATTCCAGCGTTCGCCGCAGTCGATCGAGGTGGCCGTTTGCCCGGGCAAGATCCCGTTGGACATCTGCGAGTTCCTCGTGAGCGAGATCCACCTGGAACTGCAGCTCCTCGCGAAGCTGCTCTACCTCGGTCGGATCGACCGTGGCCTGCTCGTCGTCCGTGAATACCCGCAGCTCTGCTGGGATTCTCCGCCGGGTCGATAGCTGAGCGACGGCGTACACAGTCCGGTCGATGGCGGCATGCCGGCCAGGGCCGGCAAGCGCGGCTGCCGGGACGTACCGATGCCGCCACCCGTCAGCGTCGGTCTCCAGCGGTGCGGGAACATACGTCCGGATGGCGCCGCCCCAGACCGCCAGCGATCCAAGCGCCTGCCGGAACGCCGCCGTCGCCGCCGGGTCCAAGGCGATGACGGTCGCGATTCCACGCACGCGGTGGGCGATCTGGGATGCGCGGGCGCGCCCTGTGTCCTGGTCACCTGCTGGCGACGACACGACGATGAACGGCAGGGTCCGATCAGGGTCTCGAAGCACGTCGGCCAGCACGGGAACACCAGCCACTTCGATGGGGACCGCGTCGGTGGCCAGGTTGCTTTTCCCCAACGCCGGCCGCTGGAAGAGGACGAGTAGGTCTTTGAGCAGGCCAGGGCCCGCGACGGCGATTCGCTGGCTTGGAGAGTCTGTCTCCATGTCCACGTCGACCCACGCATGCACGCCGATGTCTGTGGCCAGGAGACGCATCCGGACCGACCACACACCCGAAGGCAGGTCCTCCCGCGAGCAAGCCTCGACGCCATAACCCCGGTCATCGTCGATGAGCTTCACGGTTACGGACTTGCCATTGATGATCGTCTCGCCGCTTCCCAGCCTGGCCGCAGCCGGATCGCCGGTGGCCCACCGGCTGAAGCACTCACGCGCCAGATCCACCACCGCGCGTCGGTCAGGCTCCGTCGCGTCCTTCCAGACCGCGCGATACAGCAGGCTCACGTGTCCACAACCTCCCCCGGCCTCAGCCGTATCTGATCGTAGAAGCACCCGGCCGTACGGTCACATCACGCCCATTCGAAAGCTGCCCCAGGCAGCCCGCTACCCGAGACCTTCAGCCCGCCCTCGTGCACGGTCAGCGCCCCGGGCGGTGGTGCAATGCCGGAGGCGGGGGAGGAGTGCGGGTGGGGCGGCCCGTTCGTTGGTAAGGCTGTGAGTGTCCGTGATGATCTGGTGACCGACGTCGAGCGGCGTAGGCGAAACCGCGAGCAGCGGCGGGAGATTCGCCGCCGGCTGGAGGAAGAGGCGGCGGGACCTCCGCCGTTCGGGGTGACCCTTGCCCAGGCTCGGGCCAAGTGGCCGGAATGGGAAGCGGCGCACAACGATCGACGCGAGAAGGGCCGCCGTGTCGCTATGGACAAGGTCGGTCCGGTCGTCGCCAACTTCCTCCTCGACATACACCTACCGGAACTGCCGGCGCCAACAGAGGTCGTTGCCTACGCGCTGGAAATCGAATGCGGGCACGAGGACTTCTGGCTGGTCAAGCGCACCGACGTGTCCAAGCCGCCACCCGAGCGGACCCCGTGCCCGATCTCCTGGTCATGCCAGCTCAACGACGGCAGGACAGCGGTCCGCTATATCGAGCCGGGTGAACCCAAGCCGGAGCACGCCGGGTTCGGCATGACACGATGGTCGGTCACGCTAGCCTGCGGGCACGAGAGCGAGGTGCTGCGCACGGAGGACGAGAAGTCCCGCGTCGGTGACTACATGGTGTGCCGCATGTGTGCGCCGGACGACCCAGACTTCGACGTCGAGATCGTCGCGCTCGGCGAACGCCTTCCCGACGTGATGGTCCAAGACTGGGAAGTGGAACTGAACTGTGGGCACCTCGGCACCGATCACTTCATCCCGGTCAGCTTCCGGCATGATCCGGCCGCGTACCGAGCGCAACATCCCCGCCGCAAGGGGCTCAGCTGCATCGATCGAGCGTGCGACGAGCGAGAAGTGCGCAATGTCCGCCGGCTTGGGGTGGTGGGGAAGATCTGTCAAGCCCCGGGTTTGATGGAGAGTTGGTTAGCTGGTTTTCAGGGGTGCGGTGACCGGGTGGGTCATCGCGTGT
>NZ_JBSWCE010000048.1:0-43671 GCF_056780015.1 Micromonospora sp. R311 | reverse complement strand
CGGCCACCTCCGAGTGATCCCCCCCAACCACTAACCCCCGCCCACCCGGCCCCCCACCGGCCCCCACCCGCCGGGTCTCCGACGTTGATCATGGAGTTAGCGGCGTTTTCGATCTCCAATGCCGCCGCTAACTCCATGATCAACGGGCTTGGACCCAGGGGGTTAGTGGCCGAGGAGGCGGGAGAAGGTGGCGGCGCGGCGGGAGGGGCGGCCCTTGCGCAGTTCGGCGGCGTCGGCGGAGAACATCAGGCGCAGGCCGGCGTTGACGGCGAGCCAGCGCAGTGGCTCCGGCTCCCACTTGGGCGAGCGGTGGTTGACCCAGGGGAGGGTGGTCAGGTCGGTGCGTTCGCGCCGGATCAGGTCGGCGAGCGTACGGCCGGCGAGGTTGCTGGTGCCGACGCCGTCGCCGACGTAACCGCCGGCCCAGCCGAGCCCGCTCGCCGGGTCGAAACCGACCGAGGCCGACCAGTCCCGGGCCACCCCGAGCGGCCCGCCCCAGGTGTGGGTCACCGGCACGTCCGGGCCGAGCGCCGGGAAGAGTTCGCCGAGCGTCCGGCGCAGCGCCGCGAAGACCCGCGGCTCCCGGTCGTGCCCGGGGACCACCCGGGAGCCGAAGTGGTACGGGGCGCCCCGCCCGCCGAACGCCAGCCGCCCGTCGGCGGTGCGCTGGCCGTAGATGATGACGTGCCGGTGGTCGGAGAAGGTCTCCCGCTCGGCCAGCCCGATCCGGTCCCAGGTCTGCGCCGGCAGCGGCTCGGTGGCGACCATCAGCGAGTAGACCGGCGCCACGGTGCGCCGCTGCCCGGGCAGCATCGGCGTGTATCCCTCGGTGGCCCGGACCACCACCGGCGCCCGTACCGTGCCGGCCGGGGTGACCGCCGCGCCGGGCCGGATCGCCGTCACCCCGGTCCGCTCGTGGATGGTCACCCCGCGCCGCTCCACCGCGCGGGCCAGGCCGCGGACCAGCCGGGCCGGGTGCACCGCGGCGCAGTGCGGGGTGTACGTCCCGCCGAGCACGCCCTCGGCGGCGCACCGGGCCGACGCCTCGCCGGCGTCGAGCAGCGCCAGATCATCCGGCTCGAGTCCGAACGCCCGGGCCTCCCCGACGGCAGCCCGGGCGCGAACGAGCTGCGGGGCGGTCCGGGCGAGCACCACCGTCCCGCCGTACGCCCAGTCGCAGTCGATGCCCTCGGCGGCGACCACCCGGCCGACCTCGCGGACCGTGGCCTGCATGGTGCGCTGCATGGCCAGCGCGGCGTCCCGGCCGTGCCGGCGGGCCAGCGCGGGCAGCGAGGTGGGGAAGAGCGCCGAGCACCAGCCACCGTTGCGCCCGGACGCCCCGTAGCCGGCGATCTCGGCCTCCAGCACGGTGATCCGCAGGGTCGGATCCGCCCCGGCCAGGTAGTACGCCGTCCACAGCCCGGTGTAGCCGGCCCCGACGATCACCACGTCGGCGTCGGCGTCCCCGGGCAGCGGCGGGCGCGGGGTCAGCGGCTCGTCCACGCTGGACAGCCAGTAGGACAGCTCCGGGTAACCCATCACCACTCCGGAGGTGGCAGGTCGAAGCGGAGGGCCGGGTCGGGTTCCGGGCGGCCGTACGACTCCACCAGCGGCAGCACCCCCGCCCAGACCGGGAGGTCCAGGTCTTCGGCCGGGTCGTCCGGCGGGCCGGCACTGATCTTCACCGAGCACTCGGTCAGGGGCAGCGCGAGCACCAGCGTGGCGGCGAGCTCCTTCGCCGACGGCGGCCGGATCACCGCCCAGCGGCCGGGCAACAGGTGCTCGGAGAGCCGCTCCAGCGCCGCCAGCTTCTCCTCTCCGTCCAGGCTGACCGGGGTGCCGAGCACCATCGCGCAGCGGTAGTTCATCGACGACGCGAAGGCGCTGCGGGCCAGCACCAGCCCGTCCAGCAGGGTGACGGTCAGGCAGGCCGGGGCGCCGGCGGCGAGGTGCCGGAACAGGCGGCTGCCGGTGGAGCCGTGCACCAGCACCCGGTCGCCGTCGCGGGCGTAGCCGACCGGCAGCGCGTACGGCTGGTCGCCGTCCACGATCGCCAGGTGGGCGACCCGACCGGCGTCGAGCACCGCGTGCAGGCTCGCCCGGTCGTGCGCCGCCAGCTCGGGCAGCCGGCGTATCCGGGTGCGCGCGGTCCGCCCGACCTCGGCGTCGGCCGGTGGCCGGGCCCCGGCGGACCGGGACCCGGACCCGCCGGTCAGAGGCGTGCCCATGCCTCGGTGAGCACCGCGCGCAGGATCTGCTCGATCTCGTCGAACTGCTGCTGCTCGGCGATCAGCGGCGGGGCGAGCTGCACCACCGGGTCGCCCCGGTCGTCGGCGCGGCAGTAGAGCCCGGCCGAGAAGAGCGCGGTGGAGAGGAAGCCGCGCAGCAGCCGCTCCGACTCGGCCTCGTCGAAGGTCTCCCGGGTGGTCTTGTCCTTGACCAGTTCGATCCCGTAGAAGTAGCCGTCGCCCCGGACGTCGCCGACGATCGGTAGGTCGTGCAGCTTCTCCAGGGTGGCGCGGAACGCCGCCTCGTTGGCCCGGACGTGCCCGACCAGGTCCTCGCGGGCGAAGACCTCCAGATTGGCCAGCGCCACCGCGCAGGAGACCGGGTGCCCGCCGAAGGTCACCCCGTGGGCGAACATGCCGGTCTCGGTGAGGAACGGCTCCATCAGCCGGTCGCTGGCGATCATCGCGCCGAGCGGGGCGTAGCCGGAGGTGATGCCCTTCGCGGTGGTGATGATGTCGGGCTGGTAGCCGTAGCGGACGGCGCCGAAGTATTCGCCGAGCCGGCCCCAGGAGCAGATCACCTCGTCGGAGACGAGCAGCACGTCGTACGCGTCGCAGATCTCGCGGACCCGCTCGAAGTAGCCGGGCGGCGGCGGGAAGCAGCCGCCGGAGTTCTGCACCGGCTCCAGGAAGACCGCCGCGACCGTGTCCGGCCCCTCCCGCTCGATCGCGCGGCCGATCTCGTCGGCGGCCCAGCGGCCGAACGCCTCCGGGTCGTCGCCGTGCTCCGGCGCCCGGTAGAAGTTGGTGTTCGGCACCTTGATCCCGCCGGGCACCAGCGGCTCGAAGTCGCTCTTGATGCCGGGCAGCCCGGTGATCGACAGCGCGCCCATCGAGGTGCCGTGGTAGGCGATGTAGCGGCTGACCACCTTGTACTTGTTCGGCTGGCCGGTGCGCTTGAAGTAGGCCCGGGCCAGCTTCCACGCCGCCTCGACGGCCTCGGAGCCGCCGGTGGTGAAGAAGACCCGGTTCAGGTCGCCGGGGGCCAGCGCCGAGATCTTCTCGGCCAGCTCGACCGCCTTCGGGTGGGCGTACGACCAGAGCGGGAAGTAGGCGAGCTCGCCGGCCTGCTTGGCGGCGGCCTCGGCCAGCTCCGCGCGGCCGTGGCCGGCGTTGACCACGAAGAGCCCGGCGAGCCCGTCGAGGTAGCGGCGGCCCTGGGCGTCCCAGACGTACGCGCCCTCGCCGCGGACGATGGTCGGCACCTCGCCGGCGGAGTAGCTCGCCATCCGGGTGAAGTGCATCCAGAGGTGGTCGGTGGCGTTGGCCATGTCAGCCCCATCGGGTCTCGGGCCGGTCAGGGGACACCGGCCGCTCTGCCCACGGTTATCCCACAGCTCAAGCCCGGAAAGCAAGTGGGATCGGTGGTGTATGGCCGGAACGGCAACGGAATCAGCGAGCAGCCAGAGTGTGGGCAACGGAATCCGTATCGGGTTGACTACGGCTCAGGCGGCCGGGCCGGGATGGTCCGGGGCAGGTGGTGCGCCGCGGGCACTGTCGAGCTGCCCCACCTGTGCGCCCGGGCCCGATGTGCCCGCGCTGCCGGCCCTGCGTGCTCAGGTCCGAGGCGTCTGGTGCGGGTCGGCCCTCGCGCTCGCCGCGACCGCACCTGGTGTGCGGGCCGTCGTTGCGCCCGGCCGTGACCGGGCCGGGTGCGCGGGTCGTGGTTGCGCCCGGCCGTGACCGGGCCGGATGTGTGGACTGTCCTTGCGCCCGGCCGGACCGGGTGTGCGGGCTGTCCAATGCGCCGGCCGGACCGGGTGCAGGGTGCGCCCTGTGGAGCTGAATCGTTTGCGACATCAGGCTGTCGAGGCCGCTTAGGCCGAGTCGTCTGCGACGTCAGCTCCAAAGGGCGTGTCCACCGGATGGCTGGGCAGATCCAGGGCCTTCTCCGGGCACCGGCCGGCCATCGCGGACGCGCGAAACAGATCCCGCCGCAACACGCCGGTTCGCTCGGGACATCGACACGCAGCGTCGCTACTGTGCGCCGGAGCGTGAGTCCCGGGTGGAGGGTGGAGCCGATGGCGAACGAGGCGCTGCGGGTGGCGATGGCCGAGAAGGGCGAGACCGTCGAGTCGTTGGCGGCGAAGGTCGGCGTCGACCCGAAGACGGCCGGCCGGTGGCTCACGTCGGGGCGGATCCCGCATCCGCGCACCCGGCTCGCGGTCGCCGAGGTGCTCGGCCGGGACGCCGCCGAGCTGTGGCCCGAACCCTTCCGCCGCCGCGACCTGCCCTGGTTCCGCCCCTGGGCCGAACTCGAACAGGACGCCGTCTCGATCCGGTCATACGAGCCGTTGTTGGTGCCGGGCCTGTTGCAGACCGAGCGGTACGCCCGTGCGGTGCTGGGGACCGGTGGCCTGCTGCCGGTGGCCGAGGTGGACCAGATCGTGGCGGGCCGGCTGGAGCGGCAGGTGATCCTCTGCCGCGATGAACCTCCGCAACTCGTCGTTGTGATCGACGAGGTGGTGCTGCGCCGTTTGGTCGGCGACCGCGAGGTGATGGCTGAGCAACTGAGCCATCTGGTCGCGATGGCGCAGCGGGAGCAGGTGCAGATCCGTGTGATCCCGGCCGAGAGCCCGTGGCACACCGGGCTGGCTGGGCCATTCGTGCTGGCCCGCCTCCCCGACGGAGCAGAAGTGGCCTATCTGGACAATCAGCTCCGTGGTCAGATGGTGACCGACGGCAGTGACATTGCTAGCCTGAGCCGGAGGTGGGAGAGCGTCACCGGTGAGGCGTTACCCCGCCGCCGGTCGATCGCACTGATCCGGGAAGTGGCGCAGACATGGACCTGACCGACGCCCGCTGGCGTACCGCGACCCGCAGCAGCAACAACGGCGGAAACTGCGTCGAGGTGGCCGACAACCTGCCGGGCCGGGTGCTGGTCCGGGACAGCAAGCACCGCGACGGCGGCACGCTCAGCTTCACCCCCGGCGCCTGGCGCGCGTTCGTCGGGGCGGTCGGGCGTCGGGGAGACAAAGACTGATCAGGCGGTGCCCCAGGTGTAGGTCTGCTTGCGCAGCTTGAGGTAGACGAACGCCTCGGTGGAGAGCACGCCCTCGACCGCGCGCAGCCGCTGGAGGATCTCCAGCAGGTGGTCGTCGTTGCGGCAGACCACCTCGGTGAGCAGGTCGAACGAGCCGGCCGTGATCACCACGTAGTCCACCTCCTCCAGCTCGGCGAGCCGGTCGGCCACCGCCTCCAGGTCGCCGTTGGTTCGCAGTCCGATCATGGCCTGGCGGGGAAAGCCCAGCTGGAGCGGATCGGTCACCGCCACGATCTGCATCACCCCGGCGTCGAGCAGCCGCTGCACCCGCTGCCGCACCGCGGCCTCGGACAGCCCGACCGCCTTGCCGATGGTGGCGTACGGCCGGCGGCCGTCCTCCTGGAGCTGCTCGATGATCTGCTTCGCCACATCGTCGAGCAGAGCGTGACTGGCCCCTTCACGCACGGCTACCCGCCGCCCGCCGTTGCCGTTGTCCTGCTGCCGGTTCGTCATCGACCGCTCCCCATGTCCGTTCCCGGGCTGAGCCTAATGCCCCCGCGCAGTGTGGCGTATTTCGTCGTCCAGAGCTAATCCCGCAACGGAATCCCTTGTAAGGAAGGTCACCTCATGTCAGGATCAGTCGTCCACCGCACCTGACCCTCCCGCCGGCGCGCCCCCCCGTCCTGCCGCCGACGATGACCCCTAGGAGTCGTCACATGCGTACTCCCCACCGATCCCTCACCCGGCGTGGACTGCTCACCGGCACTCTCGGTTCGGCGGCACTGCTCGCCGCCGGCGGCGCGCTGGCCGGCTGCGGCACCAAGGGCGCCCAGCAGACCGAGGCCGGCTGCGTCAGCGACGACCTCTCCGGCACCGAGAAGAAGCTGGCCTTCTCCAACTGGCCGCAGTACATGGACGTCGACGAGAAGGATGAGTCGAAGCGGCCCACCCTCGACGCGTTCATCGCCAAGACCGGCATCGCGGTCACCTACACCGAGGACGTCAACGACAACAACGAGTTCTTCGGCAAGGTGCAGAACCAGCTCGCCGCCTGCCAGGCCACCGAGCGGGACATCATGGTGCTCACCGACTGGATGGCCGCCCGGATGATCCGGCTCGGCTGGATCCAGAAGCTGGACAAGTCCAAGATGCCCAACGTCGAGGCCAACCTGCTGGCGTCGCTGCGCGGGCGCTCCTTCGACAAGGACAACCAGCTCGCCGTGCCGTGGCAGTCCGGACTGGCCGGCCTCGCCTACAACGGCAAGGTGACCAAGGAGATCCGCACGGTCGACGAGCTGCTCACCCGCCCCGACCTCAAGGGCAAGGTGACCGCGCTGTCCGAGATGCGCGACACCATGGGGCTGCTGCTCCAGTCCAACGGCCACGACCCCGCCAACTTCACCGCCGCCCAGTTCGACGACGCGCTGAACAAGCTCAAGAAGGCCGTCGACTCCGGGCAGATCCGCAAGTTCACCGGCAACGACTACGCGCCCGACCTGGCCAAGGGGGACATCGCGGCGTGCATCGGCTGGTCCGGCGACGTCATCCAGCTCGGCTTCGAGGACGAGAAGGTCAAGTTCGTGGTGCCCGAGTCCGGCGTGATGCTCTGGTCGGACAACATGCTCGTGCCGAACAAGGCCACCCACAAGGGCAACGCCGAGCAGCTCATGAACTACTACTACGACCCGGCGGTGGCCGCCCAGCTCGCCGCGTACGTGAACTACATCTGCCCGGTGCAGGGCGCCCAGGCCGAGATGGAGAAGATCGACCCGGAGCTGGCCGCCAACCCGCTGATCTTCCCCGACGAGGCGATGCTCGCGAAGTCCAAGGTCTTCATGGCCCTGGACGAGAAGCAGGAGCGCGAGTACGAAGGCAAGTTCCAGCAGGTCATCGGGGCGTGACGGGAGTGGGCGTGGCATCTGTGGGGCGCGAGACACCGGCCGGCGACCTGCGGCTGGCCAACCTCACCAAGCGGTTCGGCATCTTCACCGCGGTCGACGATCTCAGCCTGACCATCCCGCAGGGCTCGTTCTTCGCCCTGCTCGGCGCGTCCGGCTGCGGCAAGACCACCACGCTGCGGATGATCGCCGGCCTGGAGGAACCGACCAGCGGGCAGGTGCTCCTCGGCGACCGGGACATCGCCCGGCTCCGCCCGTACAAGCGGCCGGTCAACACGGTGTTCCAGAGCTACGCCCTCTTCCCGCACCTGGACATCTTCGAGAACGTGGCGTTCGGCCTGCGCCGGCGCGGCATCCGCAAGGTCGACGACCAGGTCGAGCGGATGCTGGCGCTGGTGCAGCTCGACGGGTACGGCCGGCGCCGCCCGGCCCAGCTCTCCGGTGGCCAGCAGCAGCGGGTCGCGCTGGCCCGGGCGCTGATCAACCATCCGCAGGTGCTCCTGCTGGACGAGCCGCTCGGCGCGCTCGACCTCAAGCTGCGCCGGCAGATGCAGATCGAGCTGAAGCGGATCCAGACCGAGGTCGGGATCACCTTCGTGCACGTCACCCACGACCAGGAGGAGGCCATGACGATGGCCGACACGGTCGCGGTGATGAACGCCGGGAAGATCGAGCAGCTCGGCGCCCCGGCCGAACTCTACGAGTTCCCGGCCACCGCGTTCGTGGCGAACTTCCTCGGCCAGTCCAACCTGCTCGCCGGCGAGGCCGCCGGCGCCGCCGGGGGCGAGGTGCCGGTCGCCGCGCACGGCGCCCGATTCGCCGTGCCCGCCGACCGGGCCCGGGTCGACCGGGGCCCGGTCTATCTGGGCGTACGCCCGGAGAAGCTGCACCTGGTCGGCTCCGCCGACCAGGTCCCCGCCGGGCACCAGCACGTCACCGGGATGGTCACCGACGCCTCCTACGTGGGGGTGAGCACCCAGTACCTGCTGCGCACCGGCTGGGGCAGCGAGCTGTCGGTCTTCGTGGCGAACAGCGGCGCGACCGGCCAGCTGGCGGTCGGCACCGAGGCGGTGGCGCACTGGGACCCCCGGCACGCCTTCCTGCTGCCCCGCGAGCCCGGCGCCGACGACCGGACCAGCCCGGTGCTGGACGAACCGGTGGGGGCCTCCTCGTGAGCGTGCTGGCCCACGTGCCGACCGGGTCGGGGCAGCCGGCGGCGGCGGAGCGGGCCGCCCGGTCCGGGCGGTACCGGTTCCTGCCGTACCTGCTGCTGCTGCCCGGCGCGGCCTGGCTCTTCCTCTTCTTCGCCGTGCCGCTGTTCCAGCTCGCCGCGGCCAGCCTCTACGACCCCAGCGGCTCGCTCTCCACCGGGTACGCGCTGACCTGGGCGTTCGGCAACTACCCGGACGCGTTGCAGGCGTACTGGCCGCAGTTCACCCGGTCCTTCCTCTACGCCGGGATCGCGCTGGTGCTGGCGCTGCTGATGGGCTACCCGCTGGCGTACGCCATCGCGCAGAAGGCCGGCCGGTGGAAGAACCTGCTGCTGGTCTGCGTGATCGCGCCGATGTTCACCAGCTTCCTGGTGCGCACCCTGGCCTGGAAGACCATCCTGTCGGACAACGGAGCTCTGGTCGGGCTGCTGCGCGACGTGCACCTGCTCGGCCCAGACGGCCGGCTGCTGGCCACCCCGGTCGCGGTGGTGCTCGGCCTGACGTACAACTTCCTGCCCTTCCTGGTGCTGCCGCTGTACGCGAGCCTGGAGCGGCTGGACTACCGGCTGCTGGAGGCGGCCAGCGACCTCTACGCCAGCCCGGTGCGGGCGTTCCGCAAGGTCACCCTGCCGCTGTCGATGCCCGGCCTGGTCGCCGGCACGCTGCTCTTCTTCATCCCGGCCAGCGGCGACTACATCAACGCGGAGCTGCTCGGCACCCCGAACGAGTACATGATCGGCAACGTCATCGACTCGGCGTTCCTGGTCCGACTGGACTACCCGCAGGGCGCGGCGCTGTCCTTCCTGCTGATGGCGGCGATCCTCGCGGTGGTCTTCGTCTACCTGCGCCGGGCCGGCACCGAGGAGGTGGTGTGACCGTGGGACACCGCTTCGGTCGCTGGCTGGCCGACCACTGGGTGCTGGGGGTGGGGTTGCTGGTGCTCGGCTACCTCTTCCTGCCCATCGCCGTGGTCGCCGGTCTCTCCTTCAACCGCCCGTCCAGCCGGCTGTCGTACGACTTCCACGAGTTCACCCTGGACAACTGGCGCAACCCGTGCGCCACCTCGGACATGTGCGACGCGGTGGTGCGCAGCGTCCAGATCGGGTTCATCGCCACCGCCGTCGCCACGGTGCTCGGCACCCTGATGGCGTTCGCGCTGGTGCGGCACCGGTTCCGCGGCCGGTCCGGGGTCAACGTGCTGATCTTCCTGCCGATGGCCACCCCGGAGCTGGTGATGGGCACCTCGCTGCTCGCCCTCTTCGTCTCCGCCGGGGTGCCGCAGGGCTTCTGGACCATCGTGATCGCGCACGTGATGTTCTGCGTGTCGTTCGTGGTGGTCACGGTCAAGGCGCGGCTGGCCGGGATGGACTCGCGGCTGGAGGAGGCCGCGATGGACCTCTACGCCAGCGAGTGGCAGACCTTCCGGCGGATCACCCTGCCGCTGGTGATGCCCGGCATCGTGGCCGCCGCGCTGCTCGCCTTCTCGCTGTCGTTCGACGACTTCATCATCACCAACTTCAACGCCGGGACCACCGTCACCTTCCCGATGTACGTCTGGGGCGCCGCCCAGCGGGGCATACCGCCGCAGGTCAACGTCATCGGCACGGCGATGTTCGTGATCGCGCTGCTGCTGGTGCTGGCCAGTTCGCTGCGCGGCCGGCGAGGTCGCCGCGCCGACCTGCGGGTCGGACCGGTGGCCGGCGGGCCGACCCGGCGACCGTCATGACCGGCCCGCATCCCGGCCGGGCGCTCGCCGACGCGGCGCCCGTGCCGTACTGGCTGGACCGTCCGGAACGCCCGGACCCGTTGCCGCCGCTGACCGGCCCCGACACCGCCGACCTGCTGGTGGTCGGCGGCGGGTACGCCGGGCTGTGGAGCGCGCTGCTGGCCAAGCGGGACGACCCCGGCCGGGACGTGCTGCTGGTCGAGGCGGGCACCTGCGGCTGGGCGGCGTCCGGGCGCAACGGCGGGTTCTGCGCCGCCTCGCTCACCCACGGGCTGGCCAACGGCGTCGAGCGCTTCCCCGACGAGATCGACGTGCTGGAGCGGCTCGGCCGGGAGAACCTGGACGCCATCGCGGCGACCGTCGAGGCGTACGGCATCGACTGCGACTTCGCGCGCACCGGCGAGCTGGCGGTCGCGGTCGAGCCGTACCAGCTCGACGGGCTCGCCGAGGAGGCGGAGCTGGCCGGCCGGTACGGCCACGACGTCCGGCTGCTCGACCGGGACCAGGTACGCGCCGAGGTGAACTCGCCGACGTACCTCGGTGGGCTCTGGGACACCGACCGGGTGGCCATGCTCGACCCGGCGAAGCTGGCCTGGGGGCTGCGTCGCGCCTGCCTGACCGAGGGGGTGCGGATCGCCGAGCACACCCGGGTGACCGGGCTGCGCCGCGACGGCGCCGGCCTGCGGGCGAGCACGGCCGGTGGCCGCGACCGGGCGCCCGGCCGGATCCGGGCCGGTCAGGTGGTGCTGGCGACCAACGGATTCCCGCCGCTGCTGCGCCGGCTGCAGGCATGGGTGGTGCCGGTCTACGACTACGCGCTGATGACCGAGCCGCTCGCGGACGACGAGCTGAAGTCGATCGGGTGGGCGAACCGCCAGGGGCTCGCGGACACCGGCAACCAGTTCCACTACTACCGGATCACCGCCGACAACAGGATCCTGTTCGGCGGGTACGACGCCGTCTACCACTACGGCAACCGGGTGGCCCCCGCCCTGGAGCAGAACTGGGACACCTTCTGCACCCTCGGCGCGCACTTCTTCACCACCTTCCCGCAGCTCGACGGCCTGCGGTTCAGCCACCGCTGGGGCGGGGTGATCGACACCTGCACCCGGTTCTGCCCGTTCTTCGGCACCGCGTACGACGGCCGGCTGGCGTACGCGGCCGGGTTCACCGGGCTCGGCGTCGGGGCGACCCGGTTCGGCGCCGGGGTGATGCTCGACCTGCTCGGCGGCGGGGACACCCCGCTGACCCGGCTCGACCTGGTGCGCCGCAAGCCGCTGCCGTTCCCGCCCGAGCCGGCCCGCTCGGTCGGCATCAATCTCACCCGCTGGTCGCTGGCCCGCGCCGACGCGCGCCAGGGCCGGCGCAACCTCTGGCTCCGTACGCTCGATCGTTGTGGTTTGGGGTTCGATTCCTGATGCGCATCCTGCTCGTGGGGGCCGGCGGTGTCGGCTCCGCCGCGGTCGCCATCGCCGCCCGCCGCGCCTTCTTCGAGACCATGGTGGTCGCCGACCACGACCCCGCCCGCGCGGCCCGGGCGGTGGCCGGCCACGGTGACCGGTTCGTCGCCGCCACCGTCGACGCCTCGTCCGCGGACGCGGTGGCCGCGCTCTGCCGGGAGCACCGGATCACCCACGTGCTCAACGCGGTCGACCCGCGCTTCGTCATGCCGATCTTCGACGGGGCGTACGCGGCCGGCGCCGACTACCTCGACATGGCCATGTCGCTGTCCCGGCCGCACCCGGAGCGGCCACACGACGAGACCGGGGTGAAACTCGGCGACGAGCAGTTCGCGGCCGCGGAGAAGTGGTCGGCCGCCGGGCGGCTGGCGCTCTGCGGCATCGGCGTCGAGCCGGGCCTCTCCGACGTCTTCGCCCGGTACGCCGCCGACGAACTCTTCACCGGAATCGACGAGATCGGCGTCCGGGACGGGGCCAACCTGACCGTGGACGGCTACGACTTCGCGCCGTCGTTCTCCATCTGGACCACCATCGAGGAGTGCCTGAACCCCCCGGTGGTCTGGGAGGCCGGCCGGGGCTGGTACACCACCCCGCCCTTCTCCGAGCCGGAGGTCTTCGAGTTCCCCGAGGGGATCGGCCCGGTCGAGTGCGTCAACGTCGAACACGAGGAGGTGCTGCTCATCCCGCGCTGGGTCGACGCGAGGCGGGTCACCTTCAAGTACGGCCTCGGCAACGAGTTCATCGAGGTGCTGAAGACGCTGCACAAGCTCGGCCTCGACTCGACCGCGCCGGTGCGGGTCGGCGGGGTCTCGGTGTCCCCGCGCGACGTCGTCGCGGCCTGCCTGCCCGACCCGGCCACCCTCGGCGACAGGATGCGCGGCAAGACCTGCGCCGGCACCTGGGTGCGTGGGACGGGCGTGGACGGCAGCCCGCGCGAGGTCTACCTCTACCACGTGGTGGACAACGAATGGTCGATGAAGGAGTACGGCCACCAGGCGGTGGTCTGGCAGACCGCGGTGAACCCGGTGGTGGCGCTGGAACTGCTGGCCGGCGGCGCCTGGGCCGGCGTCGGGGTGCTCGGCCCGGAGGCGTTGCCGCCGAAGCCCTTCCTCGACCTGCTCACCGGTTACGGCTCGCCGTGGGGGGTGGCGGAGCGATGACCCGGTACGGCCCGATGTACGGCCCCGACGTCACCTTCCTCGGCGTCCCCCGCTGCTCCCTCGACGAGCCGGCGACGTTCGCCGACGCCGACGTGGTCGTCGTCGGCGCGCCCTTCGACGGCGGCACCTCGCACCGGCCGGGCACCCGGTTCGGGCCGTCCGCCATCCGGCAGGCCTGCTACCTGCCGCACGACGGCTCCCGCCCGTCGCTGGCGCTGCGCGTCGACGGGCTGCGCGACCTGCGGGTGTACGACGCCGGCGACGTGGAGATGTTCTCCGGCGACATCGAGCGGTCCCTGGCCGCCCTGGAGTCCGCGGTCTTCGCGGTCGCCGCGGCCGGCGCCATCCCGATCGTGCTCGGCGGCGACCACTCCATCGCGCTGCCCGACGCCACCGGGGTGGCCCGCCACCACGGGCTCGGCCGGGTGTCGCTGGTGCACTTCGACGCGCACGCCGACACCGGGGACATCGAGTTCGGCTCGCTGCACGGCCACGGCCAGCCGATGCGCCGGCTCATCGAGTCCGGCGCGGTACGCGGCGACCGGTTCCTCCAGATCGGACTGCGCGGCTACTGGCCGGGCCCCGAGGTCCTGTCCTGGATGGCGGAGCAGCGGATGCGGTCGTACGAGATGACCGAACTGGTGTCGCGCGGCCTGGACGAGTGCCTGACCGAGGCGTCCGGGATCGCGGTGGACGAGTGCGAGGGGGTCTTCCTCTCCGTCGACGTGGACGTGGTCGACCCCGGCATGGCACCGGGCACCGGCACCCCCGAGCCGGGCGGGCTGACCTCCCGGCAGCTGCTCGACGCGGTCCGCCGGATCTGTTACGAGCTGCCCGTGGTCGGCGTCGACGTGGTCGAGGTCGCCCCGCCGTACGACCACGCCGACATCACCGCGTACCTGGGCAACCGGGTGGTGCTGGAGGCGCTGTCGGCCATCGCCCGCCGCCGTAACGACGCCGCCGGCGGTCCGGCCTGGGACCCCCGCCAGCCCCTGCTCGACGGCCGCTGACCCCGAGCGCCCGTGCGCTGACCGCACCCACGGCAACCCCGGGAGCCCCGCCTGCGCATCGCCTTCGACCACGGCAACGACCTGCGTCAGATCGGGTGAGCCCGCCACCTGTCTCGGGCAGCCCGCCACGGGTGGAGACGGTGATACCTGTGAGTCATCAAAATGACTCACAGGTATCACGCCTGCGGGTGGTGGCGTCCCCAGCCGTCTCACTCTGCGTTACGTCGCCCGTCCGTCGAGCGGCGGGGTCCGGGTCAGGCGGCCAACTGGGAGCGGATGAGGAAGCGGACGCCTTCCGGGGCTTCGAGGGAGAAGCCGCTGCCCCGGCCGGGGACCACGTCGACCGTGAGCCTGGTGTGTTTCCACAGCTCCCACTGCGCGGTGGACATCCAGAACTCGACCGGCTCCGGGACGCCCTCGATCGTCAGGGCGGCGAGCAGCACGTCCGAGCCGCCGGTGCGGAACTCGCCGGCCGGGTAGCACATCGGGGCGCTGCCGTCGCAGCAGCCGCCGGACTGGTGGAACATCAGCGGCCCGTGCTGCTCCCGCAGCGACCGGATCAGCTCGACCGCGGCCGGCGTCACCGACACCACGTCACCCATCAGAAGAAGCCGAGCTTCTTGGGGGAGTAGCTGACCAGCAGGTTCTTGGTCTGCTGGTAGTGCTCCAGCATCATCTTGTGGTTCTCCCGGCCGATGCCGGACTGCTTGTAGCCGCCGAACGCCGCGTGCGCCGGGTAGGCGTGGTAGCAGTTCGTCCAGACCCGGCCGGCCTGGATCGACCGTCCGGCCCGGTACGCGGTGTTGATGTCCCGGGTCCAGACGCCCGCGCCGAGGCCGTAGAGCGTGTCGTTGGCGATCTTGACCGCGTCGTCGAGGTCGGCGAAGGAGGTCACCGAGACCACCGGACCGAAGATCTCCTCCTGGAAGATCCGCATCGAGTTGTCGCCCTCGAAGATGGTCGGCTCGACGTAGTACCCGCCGGAGAGTTCGCCGTCCAGGTCCGCCCGGGCACCGCCGGTCAGCACCTTCGCGCCCTCCTGCCGCCCGATGTCCAGGTAGGACAGGATCTTCTCGAGCTGGTCGTTGGACGCCTGCGCCCCGATCATCGTGTCGGTGTCCAGCGGGTGCCCCTGCTTCACCCGGCGGGTCCGGTCCACGGCGGCGGCGAGGAAGTCGGCGTAGTGGCCCTGCTGGATCAGCGCCCGGGACGGGCAGGTGCAGACCTCGCCCTGGTTGAGCGCGAACATGGTGAACCCTTCGAGCGCCTTGTCGAAGAAGTCGTCCCGGGACGCGCTGACGTCGTCGAAGAAGATGTTCGGGCTCTTGCCGCCCAGCTCCAGGGTGACCGGCTTGATGTTCTCGCTGGCGTACTGCATGATCAGCCGCCCGGTGGTGGTCTCGCCGGTGAACGCCACCTTGGCCACCCGGGGCGAGGAGGCCAGCGGCTTGCCCGCCTCGACGCCGAAGCCGTTGACGATGTTCACCACGCCCGGCGGCAGCAGGTCGGCCACCAGCGAAAGCCAGTAGTGGATCGACGCCGGGGTCTGCTCGGCCGGCTTGAGCACCACCGCGTTGCCGGCGGCGAGGGCCGGGGCGAGCTTCCAGGTCGCCATCAGGATCGGGAAGTTCCACGGGATGATCTGCCCGACCACGCCGAGCGGCTCGTGGAAGTGGTAGGCGACGGTGTCGTCGTCCAGCTCGCCGAGGGAACCCTCCTGGGCCCGGATCGCCCCGGCGAAGTACCGGAAGTGGTCGATCGCCAGCGGGATGTCGGCGGCCAGGGTCTCCCGGACCGGCTTGCCGTTCTCCCAGGTCTCCGCGATCGCCAGGGATTCCAGGTTCTCCTGCATCCGGTCGGCGATCCGGTTGAGGATCAGCGACCGTTCGGCGACCGGCGTGCGGCCCCACGCGTCAGCGGCGCCGTGCGCGGCGTCGAGCGCCTTCTCGACGTCCTCGGCGGTGCCCCGGGCCACCTCGCAGAAGGTCTGCCCGGTGACCGGCGTGGGGTTCTCGAAGTAGCGACCGCCGTGCGGCGTGACGTACTCGCCGCCGATGAAGTGGTCGTAGCGGGACTGCCAGTGGGTGGGCGCGTCGTAGCGCGTCATGGTTACCTCCGCCGTCCGATCGGGTGACGGCGGAGAAGCTAGTTTCCGGGACGTTGCAGCAACGTTGCGCGCGGCAGGTCGTACTCCCGGGACAGCTGCTCGACGCGGGCCAGCGCGAGCGGCCGGCGCGGCGCGCCCGGCGGCGACGCCGCGGCCAGCGCCTGCCAGGCGGTCAGGTCGTCGGCGCCGGCGGGCGTCGCGGTCCAGGCCGCGAGCAGCGCCGGGTCGCGGGTGGCCAGCACGGCCGCGCGGAGCTGGCCGTCGAGCAGCCGGCGCAGTCGGGTCACCCCCGGCGCGTCCGAGCAGGGCAGCAGCGGCCCGGCGTACGCGTCGAGCGCGCCCGCCGGATCGCCACGTTCCAGCAGCTCGCCGACGGTGCGGAAGTCGGCCCGGACGGTCCCGCGCAACCGGTACGGCCGGGAGTCGAGCAGGTCGGGGCCGAGGATGCGGCGCAGCCGGGACAGCTCCGCGCGCAGGGTCACCGGGTGCAGCCGCTCGTCGCCGTAGAGGTCGAGGCCGAGTTGCTCGCCGGTGCGTCCCTCGGGGTGGTCGAGCAGCAGCACGAGCAGTTCGCTGTGCCGGCGGCCGAGCCGGAGCCGGCGCCCGTCGACCCGCAGCTCCGCCTCGTCCCGGCCGAGCGCGGCGACGGCGACCGTCCCCGGCTCGACCGGCCGGTCGGCGGCGAGCTGTGCCTCGGCGGCCCGGGCGGTGGCCCGGACCAGCGCCAGGCTCTGCGGGTTGGCCAGGTGGTCGCCGCCGGTGATGTCGACCGCCCCGAGCAGCCGCCCGGTGGCCGGGTCGTGGATCGGCGCGGCGGCGCAGGTCCACCGCTGCACCGGCCGGCTGAAGTGCTCGGTGGCGAAGATCTGCACGCTGTGGTCGATCGCCAGGGCGGTGCCCGGGGCGTTGGTGCCGGCGTGCGGCTCGTCCCAGCGCGCTCCGGGAACGAAGTTCATCCGCTCGGCGTGCCGGAGCACCCCCGGATGCCCCTCCACCCAGAGCAGCCTCCCGTTGGCGTCGCAGACCGCCATCAGGTGCGCACCGTCCTGGGCGATGCCACCGAGCAGATCGCGGAAGAGCGGCAGCACCCGGGCGAGCGGGTGGGCGGCGCGGTAGCTCTCCAGCGCGTCGTCGGTCAGGTCGACCGGTGGGGTGGTCTCCGGGTCGAGCAGCGCGGCCGAGCGGCGCCACGAGTGGGCGACCACCTCCCGCAGCCGCCGGTCGGTACGCCGGGCCGCCTCCGGCCCGCCGGCGAGGAACGCCTCGTGGGCGGCGCCGACCTGCGCGATCCGCTCCGCCGGATCCACGCCGAATTCCAGGGCGAGCCACGGGTCGGCCATCGGCGACCTCCTCGCGCCCCATCGTGACGCAGCTCACCCCGGATCGCCAAGTGCGATCCCGGACCGGGGACGGACGCTCCCAGACGGCGTACCGGGGCGGCAAGCTCCCCCGTCCGGCTCGCGGGTGTTTGTGCCGGGATCGCCGCCGTGGAGGATGGCTCCTGCGGGTGCTTACAGAACCCTTAGCTCCAGCCTGAGACGGTGTCCGGGACAACGAGGAACCACGGGGAGAGCAAGCGTGCGGGTGTTGGTGGCGGACGACGAGCGGTTGCTGGCGGACACGGTCGCCGAGGGGCTGCGCCGCCTCTCCATGGCGGTCGACGTCTGCTACGACGGCGACGGCGCGCTGGAGCGGATCGGGGTGAACCGGTACGACGTCGCCGTGCTGGACCGCGACATGCCCGGGCACACCGGCGACGAGGTGTGCCGCAGCATCGCCGACTCGGACGCGGGCACCCGGGTGCTCCTGCTCACCGCCGCGGCCGGCATCCGGGACCGGGTCGAGGGGCTCGGGCTGGGCGCGGACGACTACCTGACCAAGCCCTTCGCCTTCGCCGAGCTGGTCGCCCGGGTGCAGGCCCTCGGCCGGCGCTCCGCCCCGGCGGTCCCGCCCGTGCTGGCCCGGCACGGGGTGGTGCTGGACGTGGCCCGGCACGTCGCGACGCGGGACGGCCGCCCGCTGAACCTGAGCCCGAAGGAGTTCGCCGTGCTGCACGTGCTGATGCGCGCGGGCGGCCGGGTGGTCAGCGCGGAGGAGCTGCTGGAGCAGGCCTGGGACGAGTTCGCCGACCCGTTCACCAACGCCGTCCGGGTCACCGTGATGACGCTGCGCAAGAAGCTCGGCCCGCCGGCCGTCATCCACACCGTGCCGAAGGCCGGCTACCGGATCGGCGGCCCGGAGTGACCCCGCGCCACCGGGTCGCGCTGGTCGGCGTACTCGCCCTGCTCGTCGGGTACAGCCTGCCCGGCCTCGGCAAGTGGCTGCTGAGCTTCGTGTGGCTGCGCGGCCGGGAGTTCTGCGACCTGCCGCTGCCCGGGTCGGGGCTGGTGTGCCAGCCGGCGCGCGACCTCGGCGTGGCCCTGTACCCGCTGACCATGCTCGGTGTGCTCGCGGGCGTGGTGGTCGCGATCTGGGCGGCGGCGGTGTGGTGCCTGCGGCCGGTGCGGGACCTCGCCGAGCCGATCGCGCACGTCGGTCCGCAGAACCTCGGGCACCGGATCCGCCGGCCGGGCCACGACGAGCTGGCCCGGCTGTCCCGGGCGATCGACGAGATGATGGAGCGGATCTCCGCCGGGTACGAGGGGCAGCGACGGTTCGCCGCGAACGCCTCGCACGAGCTGCGTACCCCGCTGGCGGTGCAGCGGACGCTGATCGAGGTCGGCATGGCGCAGTCGCTCACCGCCGAGCAGTTGGAGCTGCTGACCGCCCAGCTGCTGCAGACCAACGAGCGCAACGAACGGCTGATCGAGGGGCTGCTCACGCTGAGCGAGAGCGACCAGGGCCTGCGCTCCCGGACGCCGCAGCGGCTCGACGAGATCGTGGCCGGGGTGCTGGCCGGGTACCAGGACCGGGCCCGGGCGGCCGGCGTGACGATCGGGAGTCACCTCACCCCACGGGTGGTGGCCGGGGAGCGGGTGCTGTTGGAGCGCCTGGTGACCAACCTGGTGGAGAACGCGATCAAGTACAACCGGCCCGGCGGAACCCTCACCGTCGCGGTCGGCGGCACCCCGGCGCTGACCGTCGTCAACACCGGTCAGGTGGTGCCGGCCGAGGCGGTGGCCGGCCTGTTCGAACCGTTCCGGCGGTTGGCCGCGGACCGGACCGGTCACGGCGGCGGCGCGGGCCTCGGCCTGGCCATCGCCCGGTCGATCACCCAGGCGCACGACGGCATCATCGCCGCCCGTCCCGCCGAGTACGGCGGCCTGCGGGTCGAGGTCCGCCTGCCGCACTGACCCGGCCGGCCGGCACACAACCCGGTGAGAAGCCCCTCGGGGGCCGCGCAGCGCGGCACCCCGTCAACCGGCGTGCCCGAAAACCGAAAGGAGACGACATGTCCCAGAGCGACGCACCGGCCCAGGCCGGTCCGGTCCGGGCCGACGTCGAGGAGGCCGCGCGCTGGCTGGCCGGCCAGGTGGTGCGCACCCCGGTGCTGCACTCCCCGGCGATCGACCGGCTGGCCGGCGTCCGGATGCTGATGAAGGCGGAGAACCTGCAGAACGGCGGCTCGTACAAGATGCGCGGCGCGCTGCTGGCGGTCGGTCGGCTCGCCGCGGCCGGCGGGCACGGCGGCGTGGTCGCGCAGAGCACCGGCAACCACGCGGTGGCGGTGGCGCTGGCCGCCCGCCGGCACGGGATGGCCGCCACCGTGGTGCTGCCGGTGGACGCGGCGCCGACCAAGGTCGCCCGGGCGAGGGCGGCGGGTGCGCGGATCGTCCTCGCCGGCACCGCCGAGGAGCGGCTCGCGGTGGCCCGCGACGTCAGCGACGCCACCGGGCATCCCGTCGTCGACGCGTACGACCACCCGGACGTCATCGCCGGTCAGGGCAGCGCCAGCCTGGAGCTGATCGAGGAGGCCGAGCAGGCCGGCACCCCGCTGGACGCGCTGGTGCTGCCGGTCGGCGGCGGCGGTGGGGCGGCCGGCGCCTGCCTGGCCGCCGCCGGTCGGCCGATCGAGGTGTACGGCGTGGAGCCGGTCGGCTGCGACTCGCTGGCCCGGAGCCTGGCGGCCGGCCGGCCCACGCCGGTCGCGCCGGCGCCGACGATCGCCGACGGCCTCCGGCCGTCCTGCGTGGGGGAGCTGCCGTTCGCGATCCTGCGCACCGCGCTGCGCGGGGTCGTCCGGGTGGACGACGAGGAGATCGCGGCGGCGTTCCGGCTGCTGCTGCTGGAGCTGAAGGTGTTGGCCGAACCGTCCGGCGCGGCCGGCCTCGCCGGGGCGCTGCGGATCGCGGCCGACGGCCGGCACCGCACCGTCGGCGTGGTGCTGACCGGCGGAAATGTCGAGGCGGACCTGGTGGCCCGGTTGGCGGCCCACCGGCAGGCCGACGTCACGAGTGTGGAAGGTAGGGCGGCATGAGCGCGCCGGTCCGGATCGGAATCCTGTTCGGTGGCCCGTCCGCGGAGCACGAGGTGTCCTGCGCCTCGGCTCTCGGCGTGGCCCGGGCCCTGGCCGGCGGCGGGTACCGCACGGTCGCCATCGGGGTGACCCGCACCGGGGGCCTCCGGCTGGTGCCGGACGCCGTCCTGGCGGAACTGCGGGACGGCGCCGGGGCGGACCGCGCCATCGACGACCGGTTGGCGGTGACCGGGCCGGCGGTCGAGCTGCGGGCCGGACCCCGCCCCGGGACGGCGGTGGTGTCCGCGGCGAACGCGTCCGGCGCGGTGCACGCCGAGCTGGACGTGGTCTTCCCGGTGCTGCACGGCCCGTTCGGCGAGGACGGCGTGGTCCAGGGGCTGCTCGAGTCGCTGGGCGTGCCGTACGTCGGGTGCGGCATCCTGGCCTCCGCGGTCGGCATGAACAAGGTGGCGATGAAGCGGGCGCTGCGCGCCGAGGCCGTGCCGATCACCCCGCACGTGGCGTTCGACGCGCCCACCTACCGGGCGGCCGACGACCTGGAGAAGCTGGTGGTGGGGCTGCGGCGGCCGCTCTTCGTCAAGCCGGCCAGCATGGGCTCGTCGATCGGGATCTCCCGCGTCGACGAGGGTGACGACCTGGCGGCGGCGGTCGAGGAGGCGTTGCGCCACGACCACCTGGTGCTGGTCGAGCAGGGCGTGACCGGCCGGGAACTGGAGTGCGCGGTGCTCGGCGGGTGGCGGCCCGAGGCGTCGGCGGTGGGCGAGGTGCGGGTCTCCGGCGGCTGGTTCGACTACCGGCAGAAGTACTTCGGCGACGCCGATCCGATGGTCGTCCCGGCCGCGCTGCCAGAGGACGTCACGGACCGGATCCGGGAGCTGTCGCTGCGGGCGTTCGCCGCGATCGGCGGCTGGGGCCTGGCCCGGGTCGACTTCCTCTACGACGAGGCGTCCGGCGACCTCTACGTCAACGAGCTGAACACCATGCCCGGCTTCACCGCGCACTCGATGTACCCGAAGGTGTGGGCGGCCGTCGGCGTCGGCTATCGGGAGATCGTGGACCGGCTGGTCGAGCTGGCCTTCGCCCGGCACGCGGAGCGCTCCGCCACCGCCCGCATCGCCACCGGGAGCCAGCGATGATCCTGCTCGCCGATCCCCGGGTGGCGGCCGTGCCGAGCGCCGACGACGGCGAGCCGCTGGTGGACCTGCGCGAGCTGCCGGAGCTGCGGCTGGATCCCCGGGCGGCCGACCCGGCCGGCGCGTACGCCCGGCTGCGCCGGGGGGTCGCGGACCGGTTGCTGGCCGCGCAGCGCGCGTTGCCGGCCGGTCTGCGCCTGCTGGTCATCGAGGGATACCGGCCGTACCGGGCCCAACTGGAGATCTTCACCGGCTACCGGGAGGAGTTGCGCCGGGCGCACCCGGACTGGTCTCCGGAACGGCTGCACCGGGAGACCACCAAGTTCGTCTCGCCGGTCGAGGTGGCGCCGCACAGCACCGGCGGGGCGGTCGACCTGACCCTGTGCACCGAGGACGGCGTCGAGCTGGACCTGGGCACGGCGGTCGACGCCACCCCCGAGGCCAGCGGCAACGCCTGCTTCACCGACGCGCCGGCCATCCCGGCGGCCGCTCGCCGGCACCGGCGGATCATGGGCGACGCGCTGCGCGGCGCGGGCCTGGTGAACTACCCGACCGAGTGGTGGCACTGGTCGTACGGCGACCGGTACTGGGCGCTGCTGACCGGCGCCCCGCACACCCGCTACGGCCCGGTGTGACCCGGCGGCCGGGGGCGGCTCAGCGGAAGGCGTCGGCGTGGGCGCGGGCCCAGTCGGCGAAGGTCCGGGGCGGCCGGCCGAGCAGCCGCGCGACGGTGTCGGTGACGGTGTACGCGACCGGCGGCGGGTCGCCCTGCCAGGACGCGAGCAGGTCGACCAGTTCGTCGTCGTAGCCCGCCTGCCGCCACCGGGCGCGGGCCTGCTCCTCGGTCAGCTCGACGAAGCGGAGGTCACGGCCGATCGCCTCGGCGACGGTGGCCAGCCGCTGGCGCGGGGTGAGCGCCTGCGGGCCGGTGAGGGTGTAGACCCGGCCGGCGTGCCCGTCGCCGGTGAGCACCTCCGCCGCGACCGCGCCCACGTCGGCCTCGTCGACCTGCGCGCTGCGGACGTCGGCGAACGGCTCGCGTACCTCGCCGGCGTCGCGGATCGACCCGGCCCAGCCGAGGGTGTTGCCCATGAAGTCCACCGGCTGGAGCATCGTCCACTCCAGAGACCCGGCCCGGGCGGCCTCCTCGACCGGGCCGGGTCGGCCGTTCCAGAGCACGGCCAGCCGCCGGACACCGGCCCGCTGCGCGAGGGCGACGATCTCCGGCCCGGTACGGAGCGTGGCATAGTCGTCACCTCCGACGGTCAGCAGGTGCACGCCGACGACGCCCTCGAACGCCGTCGCCAGCGTGGCCGGGTCGGTGAGGTCGCCGGCCACCACCTCCACCCCGGCCGGCAGCACGGCGGCCCGGGCCGGTTCCCTGGTCAGGGCGCGTACCGGCACCCCGCGCGCCAACAGTTCGGACACCACGTGCCGGCCTGCCTTGCCCGTCGCGCCGGTCACCAGATACGTCATGGAACCCCTCCTTTTCCCCGGCTCGACGCTAGAACCTGAACCCGGCTTCAGGTCAACATCCGGGACCGCGGTGAACGGTGCAGCGCTCCCAGTCCGTACCAGGCGTCGAACGACACCACCGGACGACGGGAGAGACAACGGTGAGGGTGCAGCGGAAGCACGTGCTGGCGGCGGGTGTGGCGGTGGTCGCCTCGGCGGTCGTGGCGGTGGGCACCGGGCTCGGATTCGCGGACAGCGCGCCCGCGCGCGCCTCGGTGTGCCAGGGTTCGGTGACCTTCTCGGCCGAGGGCGGAGCGCCGGCGGCGACCAGCGACCGGTTTCCGGTGGGTACCCGGCTGCGGGTGACCAACCTGGACAACAACCGGTCGACCACGGTGACGGTGACCGGCCCGTCGGGCAGTTGCGTGCTGCTCAACGCGGCCGCCATGGACCAGGTGCGCGAGCCGGGCAAGAACGTGATCCGACGCAACGTGGTGGAGCGCCTGGACGGCGGCGCGGCGCAGCCGGGCGGTGGCGCGGCGCAGCCGGGCGGTGGCGCGGCGCAGCCCGGCGGCGGGGCGGCGCAGCCGGGTGGTGGGGTGGCGCAGCCGGGTGCCGGCCAGCCGGGTGGCGCGTCCGCCTGCCCGGGGTCGGTGACCTTCTCGGCCGAGGGCGGGGCGCCGGCGGCGACCAGCGACCGGTTTCCGGTGGGTACCCGGCTGCGGGTGACCAACCTGGACAACAACCGGTCGACCACGGTGACGGTGACCGGCCCGTCGGGCAGTTGCGTGCTGCTCAACGCGACCGCCATGGACCAGGTGCGCGAGCCGGGCAAGAACGTGATCCGACGCAACGTGGTCGAGGTGCTGCGCTGACCTGATGGACGACGGGCCCCTCGCCGCACGGCGAGGGGCCCGTCCCGGTGCCACCGGTGGTGGCCGCGCTGCTGACAGGGAGCCGCGCCGAGCACCCGCCCGGCCGGCCCACCCGGGTGTCAACCGCCGAAGGCGGCATCCAGGATGTCCAACCCCCGGCGCAGGTCGGTGGCGGAGATGACCAGCGGCGGCAGGAAGCGCAGCACGTTGCCGTACGTGCCGCAGGTGAGGGTGAGCAGGCCGGCGGCGTGACAGGCCGCCGACACCGCCGCCGTGGCGACCGGGTCGGGGGTGAGCGTGCCGGATCGGACGATCTCCACGGCGAGCATCGCGCCCCGGCCGCGTACCTCGGCGATCACGCCGGTGCGCTCGGCGATGGCCTGCAGCCGGGGCACCATGGTCGCCTCGATCCGCCGCGCGGCGCCGGCCAGGTCCAGCTCGTGCATGGTCTCGATGCTGGCCAGGGCGGCGGCGCAGGCGAGCGGGTTGCCGCCGTACGTGCCGCCGAGGCCGCCGACGTGCACCGCGTCCATCAGCTCGGCCCGCCCGGTCACCGCGGCCAGCGGCAGCCCGCCGGCGATGCCCTTGGCCAGGGTGACCAGGTCCGGCTCGACCCCCTCGTGCTGGCAGGCGAACCAGTCGCCGGTGCGGCAGAACCCGGTCTGGATCTCGTCGGCGACGAAGACCACCCCGGTCGCGGTGGCCCACTCGCGCAACGCCGGCAGGAACCCCGGCGCCGGTACGACGAACCCGCCCTCGCCCTGGATCGGCTCGATCAGCAGCGCGGCGACGTTCTCCGCGCCGACCTGCTTCTCGATCATCTCGATCGCCCGGGCCGCGGCGGTCGCGCCGGCCAGGCCACCGTCGCGCAGCGGGTACGACATCGGCACCCGGTAGATCTCCCCGGCGAACGGCCCGAACCGGTGCTTGTACGGCATGTTCTTCGCGGTCAGCGCCATGGTCAGGTTGGTCCGGCCGTGGTACGCGTGGTCGAAGACCACCACCGCCGGCCGCCCGGTGGCGTGCCGGGCGATCTTCACCGCGTTCTCCACCGCCTCGGCGCCGGAGTTGAACAGCGCCGAGCGCTTCTCGAAGGCGCCCGGGGTGAGCGCGTTGAGCTGCTCGCAGACCGCCACGTACGACTCGTACGGTGCGACCATGAAGCAGGTGTGGGTGAAGCGCTCGACCTGCGCGCGGACCGCCTCCACCACCTTCGGGGCGGAGTTGCCGACGTTGGTCACCGCGATGCCGGCGGCGAAGTCGATCCACTCCCGCCCGTCGACGTCGATCATCGTGCCGCCCGACGCGCGGTCCACGTAGGACGGGATGACGCTGCCGACGCCCCGGGCGACGGCGGCGCCGCGTCGCTTGTGCAGCTCCTCGCTCGACGCCACGGCGCCGCCTCCCGTTCGCGACTGCGGGGCTCGCAGACCCGGCTCACTCCTCGCGGTCACCGATCAGCCCTCGATGTTGTGCATGACGTGCTTGATCCGGGTGTAGTCCTCCAGGCTGTAGACCGAGAGGTCCTTGCCGTGCCCGGAGTGCTTGAAGCCGCCGTGCGGCATCTCGGAGACGAACGGGATGTGGGTGTTCACCCAGACGCAGCCGAAGTCGAGCCGGCGGGTCATCCGCATCGCCCGGCCGTGGTCCCTCGTCCAGACCGAGGCGGACAGGCCGTACTCGACGCCGTTGGCCCAGCGCACCGCCTCGTCCTCGTCGGTGAAGCGCTGCACGGTGATGACCGGGCCGAAGACCTCGTCCTGGATGATCTCGTCGGCCTGGCGCACGCCGGAGACGACGGTCGGGGCGTAGAAGTAGCCGCGCTCGCCGATCCGCGAGCCACCGGTGTGCAGCTCCGCGTGGTCGGGGAGCCGGTCGACGAAACCACTGACCCGGGCCAGCTGGTTGACGTTGTTCAGCGGGCCGTAGAGCACGTCCTCGTCGTCCGGCGCGCCGGTCTTCGTGTTGCGGGCCTGCTCGGTCAGCGCCGCGACGAAGTCGTCGTGGATGCCGGGGCCGGCGAGCACCCGGGTCGCGGCGGTGCAGTCCTGCCCGGCGTTGAAGTAGCCGCCGACCGCGATCGCCTCGGCCGCCGCCGCCACGTCCGCGTCGTCGAAGAGCACCACCGGGGCCTTGCCGCCCAGCTCCAGGTGGGTCCGCTTGAGATCCGGCGCGGCCGCGGCCGCCACCTCCATGCCCGCCCGGGTCGAGCCGGTGATCGACACCAGCTGCGGGGTCGGGTGCGCGACCAGGCTACGGCCGGTGTCCCGGTCGCCGCAGACCACGTTGAACACGCCCGGCGGGAAGAACTCGGCGGCGATCTCGGCCAGCAGCAGCGTGGACACCGGGGTGGTGTCCGACGGCTTGAGCACCACCGTGTTGCCGGCGGCCAGGGCCGGGGCGATCTTCCAGACCGCCATCATCAGCGGGTAGTTCCACGGGGTGACCTGGGC
This sequence comes from Micromonospora sp. R311, assembly GCF_056780015.1. NCBI lineage: Bacteria > Bacillati > Actinomycetota > Actinomycetes > Micromonosporales > Micromonosporaceae > Micromonospora > Micromonospora sp. R311. The sequence continues at coordinate 17,495 of NZ_JBSWCE010000048.1, read as the reverse complement.
GCAGACGCCGATCGGCTCGCGCCGCACGTACGAGGTGTGCCCGGCCAGGTACTCGCCGGCCGAGCGCCCCTCCAGCAGCCGGGCCGCGCCGGCGAAGAACCTGAACTCGTCCACCGCCGGCGGCAGTTCCTCGTCGGCGGTGAGCTGGCGCGGCTTGCCGGTGTTGCGGACCTCCGCGTCGACCAGCTCGGCCGCCCGGGCCTCGACCGCGTCGGCGAGCTTGAGCAGGGCCTTCTGCCGCTCGGCCGGGGTGGCGTCGCGCCAGCTCTCGAACGCGCCGGCGGCGGCCTTCATCGCCGCGTCCACGTCGGCGGCACCGGAGACCGGGGCCTGCGCGAAGACCTCCCCGGTGCAGGGGTCGATCAGGTCGGCGTAGCCGCCGTCCACCGGCTCGACGTACTCGCCGTTGACGAAGTTGCGCAGCTGCTGCTGGTCACTCATGACTCGATCTCTCCGAAGGGGGGCCGGGGGTGCGGGTCTGCGGCGGTAATCGCAGTCTGTGTGCCATCTTCGCTACTGAATTCGCGGCAGACAAGGGTTAAGGCGACTGTTTCCGTGGACTGCTCGGTCGTCTAGGCTGCTCAGCGTGGAGCCCGTAGCCTTCTATGTCGCCGGCCGTCCCGCCCACGGCGAGGGTGAGCTGACCGTGCACCACCCGTACGACGGACGGGCCGTCGGTCGTACCACCCATGCCACGCCCGACCAGGTCGAGACGGCCGTCGCCGCGGCGGCCGAGGTGGCCCGGGCGGCCGCGGCCCTGCCCGCGCACGCCCGCGCGGCGGCCCTGGACCACGTCTCCCGGCGGCTCGCGGAGCGGGCCGACGAGGTCGCCCGGCGGATCACCGCGGAGAACGGCAAGCCGCTCAAGTGGGCCCGCGCCGAGGTCGGCCGGGCGGTCTCCACCTTCCGGTGGGCGGCCGAGGAGGCCCGCCGGTTCTCCGGCGAGCTGCAACGCCTGGACACCGACCCGGCGGCCACCGGGCGGATCGCCCTGGTCCGGCGGGTGCCCAAGGGGCCGGTGCTCGGCATCGCGCCGTTCAACTTCCCGCTCAACCTGGTCGCGCACAAGGTCGCGCCGGCCATCGCGGTGGGCGCGCCGATCATCGTGAAACCGGCCCCGGCCACCCCGCTGTCGGCGCTGCTGCTGGGCGAACTGCTCGCCGAGACGGAGCTGCCGGCCGGGATGTTCTCGGTGCTGCCGCTGCCCAACGAGCGGGCCGCCGAGCTGGTCACCGACCCCCGGCTGCCGGTGGTGTCGTTCACCGGCTCCGGACCGGTCGGCGCGGCGATCCGCCGGTCGGTGCCCGACAAGCACGTCACCCTGGAGCTGGGCGGCAACGCCGCCGCGGTGATCTGTGCGGACTGGAACACCGACGAGGACCTGACCTTCGCGGCGCACCGGATCGCCACCTTCGCCAACTACCAGGCCGGGCAGTCCTGCATCGCGGTGCAGCGGGTCTACGTGCACGAGTGGCTCTACGACGGCTTCCTGCCCCGGCTGGTCGCCGCGGTGCAGGAGCTGCGCACCGGCGACCCGGCCGACGAGCGGACCGACGTCGGACCGCTGGTGTCGGAGGACGCCGCCCGCCGGGTCGAGGCGTGGGTGGACGAGGCGGTCACGGCCGGCGCGACCATCGAGGTCGGCGGCCGGCGGGAAGGCGCGACCTACCCGCCGACGGTGCTCTCCGGAGTGCCGGCCGACGCCAAGGTCAGCGCCGAGGAGGTGTTCGGGCCGGTGCTGGTGGTCGCCCGGGTCACCGACGACCAGGCCGCGTTCGCCGCGGTCAACGACTCGGCGTACGGGCTGCAGGCGGGGGTCTTCACGCACAGCCTCCAGACGGCCTTCCTCGCCGGGCGGGTCCTGGAGGTGGGCGGGGTGATCGTCGGGGACGTGCCGTCGTACCGCGCCGACCAGATGCCGTACGGCGGGGTGAAGGGCAGCGGCGTCGGGCGCGAGGGGCTGCGCAGCGCGATGGAGGACTACACCGAGCCGCGGGTCATGGTGCTGACCGGGTTGACGTTGTAGCTCACCAGGTGCCGTCGTCGCGGACCCGGGCGGGGGCCCGGCCGAGCAGCAGGGTGGTCAGCGCCCTGTCGACGTCCGCGCCGAGGAACCACTCGCCGGCCTGGTCGAGCGCGAAGATCCGGCCGTGCTCGTCCACGGCGATGATGCTGTCCTGCTGCTCGGTGCCGATCGGGAAGAGCCGCGCGCCGAGCACGGCGGCGAAGTCGGCGAGGGTGTCCGCGGTGTGCGCGACCTGCCGCGGGCGGATGTCGAACCGGGAGATCCACACCTGCTCACCGGGGCCACGCCGGGCGCCGACGAGGCTGGGGAAGGCGGTGAGCGTCGACGTGGCGGCCGGGAAGGCGGCGTGGCCGTGGGTCCTGCCGCGGACGGCGCTGACGTCCCGGACGGCCGACGCCGCGACGATCATGTCTCCCTCGTGCGGCCGCCAGCCGGCTGCCACGAGCGCCTGTGCGACATCGGGCGGAAAGCGACCCGGCTCGGGGTCGGGCTGCGGCTCGGGACGCCAGGGCACGGTGTAGCCCCGCTCGGACCACGGCAGGACGTTGAAGTCGACCAGCACGTCGACACACGAGTCGCACGGGCGGTCGGCGGGACCGCCGTGCGGGTCACCCGGCTCCCGTACCCGGAACACCTCGAACCGGGCGGACCGGAGGAGGTCCCGCGCCTCGGCCATGCCCATCGGGGCGATGCCCTCGGCCGCGCGACGGTGGTCGTACTCGTGCAGGACGTCGGAGACGACGACGAGCTCGGCGTGCCGGTCGCCGCCGCGGACCAGGTGGCCCACCGGCAGATCCGCGAGGTACCGCCGGACCAGCGGGTGGTGGTTGAGCCTGAGATCGCCCTTGGCGCCCCGGGCGGTGTGGATCCGGCCGTGGATCGTCAGGTGGGCGGCCGTGTCCGGGGTGGGGAGCCGGCGGATCTCGCGGAGCAGGCGGCTGGCCGGGTCGACGGTGCGCGGGGCGCTCGGCCCGGCGGGCCGGCTGCGCCGGTACATCTCCGCCACGTCCGGCGTCGGCACCCGTGGCCAGGTGGTGATCTCGCCCGTCTGCTTGTCGACCACGGTGGTCGGCAGGTCACCCGGCACCGTCCGTGCGGCCAGGGCCACAGTGGACGTGATGACGTAGCCGAGGTCGAACTCGTCGACCGTCGGGGTGCACTCGTAGCCCAGTCGCTGTGAGTCACGTCGCGCCCACACTGCGGCGAGCTGCTCGGCGTGCTGGCGGTCGATCACCCCTCCGAAACTACCGGACAACGCGATTCCGTGGCACCCGGTATGGTCCACCCTACTGACGGTGACGGGGAGGCCGCGTTGGCAGAGAGCGTGGACCGCGACGCCAACCGCGCGCTGCGGGCGCGGTTCGACGAGGTGTACGGGCAGTACCAGCGGTTACGGTCCGGTTTGGACGAATTGCAGGCCCGGCTCGCCGAGCTGTGCGTCACCCGGCGCTCCGCCGACGGGCAGGTCACCGCGACCGCCGGCGCCCGGGGCGAGCTGATCTCGGTGGAGCTGACCGCCGCGGTCTACCACGACCGGGATGCGGCGGGATTGAGCCGGAAGATCACCGAAACGGTCCATCGGGCCAGCGCCGCGGCGGTGGCGGCCAGCCAGGAAATGGTGGCCGGGCACCTGCCCGCCGGCTCCGGGTCGCTCGATTTCGTGCGTACCGGTGACTTCGGGGCGCTGCTCGGCCGGGCCGACGCCGCGCTGCGCGGAGAGCGGTGATGGACGGCCAGCTCTGGCTCGATCCGCGGCGTGCCCGACGCGCCGGCGCCGACCTGTCACACGCGGGCGAGGCGGTGACCGCGCGCCGCGAGCAGCTCGGCGCGGCGATCGCGGCGGCGAGCGCGCAGCGACCCTGGGGCCGGGACGACATCGGGGCCGCGTTCGAGCAGCGGTACCGCGGCTTCGAGGAGACGGTGCTGCGCGCCTGGGAAGGGGTGGGTGGTCACCTGGCCGGGCTCGGTGCCGACGTGGTCCGCTCCGTCGAGGCCGACCTGGCGGCCGACGCGGCGGGCGCCGGCCGGCTCGACCGGGTCGCCGACCGGCCGCAACAGTGCTGATCCGCTCTGGAGAGCCGGATGAGTCTGCTGCCGAGCCCTGTCCCGCACCCGCTCGACTACTCGCCCTGGGAACTGCCCGGCTGGGTCTACGAGGCCCTCGACTGGGTGGTCGGGGTGGAATGGCCGGAGGGGAACGAGCGGGCGGTCTGGGACCTCGCCGACCAGTGGTACGCCGTGGCGGGCGCGCTGGCCGGCCCGCAGGCCGACGCGGTCGCCGCCGCGACGGAGGTACGCGACGGGTACGGCGGCGTGGGCGCCGTCGCGGTCGCCTTCGACACCGCCTGGCGCCGGGTGGCCGAGGGGGACGAGGCTCCGCTGCCGGTGCTGCTGGCGATCAGCACCGACCTGGGCCGGCTGGTGGAGGAGTGCGGCTGCGACATCGAGGCCGCCAAGCTCGAGGTCTGGATCGAGCTGGGCATTCTGGTGGTCGAACTGCTCTCGCTGGCGGTCGCGACCGTGCTCACCGCCGGTGCGGCGTCGCCCGCGGCCGGTGCGGCGATCACCGCGACCCGGTTGGTCGTGCGGCAGATATTCAAGCGGCTGATGGGCCAGCTGGCCCACAAGTCGCTGCGGCAGGGGCTCAAGGAGGCCGGCGAACGGGCGGCCAGGGAGGTCGCCCGCGACGGTGCGCGGGGGATGGCCCGGCGCGCCGCTCTCGGCGGGCTCACCGAGGCGGGCGAGGAGGCGGGGGTCAACCTTGCCACCCAGGCCTACCAGAACTCGACCGGCCGCCGGCACGGACTGGACGTCACCGACCTGGGCACGTCCGCGGTCGGTGGCCTGGCCGGCGGGGCGGTGGCGCCGCTCGCCGGGCTGGGCCGGCACGCCACCGGGCGCGGAGCGCGGGTCGGCGAGCACGTGGTCCGGGAGATGACCGGTGAGGTGCTGGCCGAGCAGGCCGCGGGTCTGGCCACCGGCCAGGGGCCGACCTCGCTGGAGGATGCCGCCCGCGCCGCCGTCTCGGGCGCCCGTGGGTCCGTCACCGGGCAGGCGGACGCGGCGCTGCGGAGCCGGCTCGACGGGCAGTTGAGCGCGCTGGCCGGGGTGTCGCTCGCCCCGATGGACCCCGGGACGACCGTGCCGGGCCGAGGGGTCGAGGTGCCGCCCGCCCCAGCCGTCCAGGCCAGCGCCGAGTCGTCGGCGGGCGGTGCCGAACAGGTACGCCAGGCGGCGGAGCAGGCGATTCCCGCCCAACGAAGCGTGCCCGGTGCCGACGCCGTCCCTGCACCGGTGGACGGTGCAGGGACGGACGATCCGACGAGCCGCTCCGCCGACCGGAGCCCCGCGGCCGAGATGGGCGACGGCCGGCTCGCTACGCACGAGGTCCTCCGCGGTGGGCCGGCGGCCGTGGACGTCGCTGTCGCCACTGCGGCGGGGCCCGCGACCAGCCCGACTCTCTCCGCAGTCGGGCCGGTCCAGCCGGCGACCGGCGCGAGTGGATTGACGGCGGCTGGCGCCGATGTCGGGATCGGTGCCGGTGCCCCGGCGACCGGCAACGCCACGTCGACCGGTCCGACGCCGACCACGTCGAGCAGCGGGTCGAGTGGGGTGGTCACGACCGGGCCGGCGCTTCCGGTGGCTGGTGCGACACCGCTTGACGACGGGACGAATCGGATCGCGCCTCCGCGTGCCATGGAGAGCGGTAGCTCGGCGCTGATGACCGGCGGCACCGTCGAGCAGAGGCCGGCGTCTTCGTCTGCCCGGTTCCCCCTGCTCGACGCGCTCGCGTCCACGCGTACGCCGGCGCGTGCGGTACCGCCCTCGCCGACGTCGGAGCGGAGCGACTTCGCCCCTCCGCCGGGCGCTCCGAACCGGGATGCCCGACAGTGGGCCATCGATCGCGAGGCGTTCGAGCGACACCGGTACCGGGGCTACTACGAATCCCAGCGAGCGTGGTTCGAGGAGAACCGCCGGCTCGACGAGGCTGCCCGACTGTGGGCGCGCGCCGAGGAACACCACCAGCGGGCGCGGGACTACACCGCGTATGCGGTGCACCTGCACCGAACGGGCCACGAGTACCTGGCCGGGAACTGGCAGCGGAACGCCGACGACGAGACCCGGGCGTACGGCGAGTGCCTGGACCTCGCCGACGCGGTGTTGGCCGGATCCGCCGTGCCCTCCGTGGTCGGCGTCCACGACCCGGCGGACTTCCGGCGGATCAACGACGACGTCGGCGACCTCGCCGTCGGCGCGGTCGAGACGGCCGACCGGTCGGCCCTCACCGGCGACGACGACCCGCCGCCGATCGACCGGTCCCGCAACTACGGCCGGCCGGGCGGGCTGCGCCCGCCGCTGGCGCTGCACCAGACCGACGTCGAACGGCGGGTGCCCCGGGAGCCCGACGGGAGCGTGACCCGCACCGCCGACCCGAGGCGGGGCGACTGGTTCCGGCTGCTGAACGACGGCGGGCCGGCCGCCGACCCGACCCGCGGCATCAACTGCCTCGACTGCACCCTGTCGCTCTTCGACACCTGGGTCCACGGTCGGCCCCGGGTGTCCGCTCCCCGCACCTTCGACGCCTACCAGGTGGGCGACGTGACCCGGCCGCTGGACGGTGAGCGCGACGGTGTGGGGCGGATCGAGGACGTCACGGGGGGCCGCTTCCAGCGCCTCTGCCAACCGGAAGCCGGGATGACGCCCGGCGAGCGACGACGTGCCATGGAGACCGGCTATCGCAACCTCCACGACCAGTTGCTCCTCGGTGGCCACGGCAGTTTCGCCTACGTCATCAACAGTTGGGAGCAGGGCGGGTCCCACATCTGGGTGGCCCTCAACCAGAACGGGACGGTGCTCTACCTCGACCCGCAGACCGGCCGGATCGGCGACCAGCCGCTGTACCGGCACTCGGGCGTCCCGCATCCCCGCAACGCGGTGGACGCCGACATCCTCGTCCTGGGCCCGGACGCGCGGCCGATGCCGATGGCCGGGCTGCGTCGGGGGCGGTTCAGCGCCCGCCCCGACCTGCCGGAGTACCCGCCGGCCGTCGACGACGAGGGGTACGGCGAGCCGTACATCAACCGCATGCACCTGCTGGACGGCCCCGGCTCGGTGGCTCCCGGTGGCCCGGTCGGCGGCAGCACTCCGGACGACGGCGAGCACGGGAGCGGGTCGACCACCGGTGAGACAGTGCCCGACCCGGCGCGGTTGCGGGAGAGCCGCGAGCGTGCACACCGGGAGAGGGTGGCGCACGGTGTGCCGATCGGCGACGTCCTGGCCGCCGGCCCGGATCTCGTCCACGTCTTCGCCGCCGGAGTCACCCCGACCGAGCTGGTGGCGGAGCTGGACCACCCGTCCCTGCGACGACTCGTACCGCACCTCGACGATGCGGCAGCGCATGATCTCGTGCGGCTGTGCGCGGATCCGCGGACACGGACCATGCTCGACGGTGTGTGGCGGGAGCCGCCCCGCGGTGAACCGATGCTCGCCGAGACGCTGGTCCGGCAGTTGGTCGAGCGGCCGGACCTGGTGCGGATGATGCTGGCGACACCGGAACTGATGGCCTCGTTGACAGCCCGGCCGCTGACCCTGCACCACCTGGCCAGCCACCAACAGGCAATTGACGTCCTCAGCTCGGCGTTGAGCCGCGTCGCCGAGGATGGCGTGGCGGTCACCGCGACGGACGTCCTCCCGCCGGAAGGAGCGATCAGTGTCGAACAGCAGGCAATAACGAATTCCGTGAATCCTCCCAAGCGCAAGCTGACGCAGCCCGGATTCGACCCTCTTCGTCTCCATGACGAAGGCTACCGGTGCAGCTATCTGGACACGCTCTACTCCGGGGCCACGGCCGCTCAGCAGGAGCTCAACGAGTTGGTGGTCGCGGTTGCCGGCGAGGATGGTGCGCCGGACTGGCGGAGGAAGCCGAAGGATCGTCAGCGGACGCTGGACAAGATCGCTGAGTATGGGAATGACGTGTCCTTGCTCAAGGACCTGGCGGCCGCCCGCGTCCAGTTCACAGACCTTGACGCGCTGTATCAGGGACTCCAGCGTGTGAGCCGGGCGGACGGTGTCGTCGTGCTGGCGAAAAAGGACCGTTTCCTGCAGCCCCAGGTGAGCGGCTACCGCGACGTGCTGCTGAGTCTGCGGATGTCGAACGGACACATCGCGGAGCTTCGCCTCCAGCTCGCTGTCCTCGATGACGTCGCTGAATGGGAGCATGCCCTCTACGAGATCCGCCGCGACCTCGACTCGATCGCTGAGGAGGGCGGCCGCTCACTGACCATTGCCGAGGTTGCCATCCAGAATGAGCTGCTGCGACGGGAGCAGCGAGCTTTCGAGTCAGCTCTTGAACGTCGAGAGGCGGAGCGGTGAGCGCATCAGGCGTCGGTCGGGTGCCGGCCTTCTTCAGTTACTACGAGTCTCCTGTGAAGTTGGTCGCCGATCCAGACGGCGGCGTCGTGGCGTATCGCCTGTCGAAGGACACCGGGGGTTGGTATCGAGCAGACAATCTCATCAATCGGTTGCTCAACGTCGGTGGCGACGAGATTGACCGGTTGACCCGCGACGAGTTCATCCAGTACACGGAGTTCGATCGCGCCCGGTATCTGCGGGGGGAGGGCCCGGTCTTCGCCCTGTACGAGACGGTCCGCGCGATCGAGGACGTCGCGGATGCTGAGCGGCGTTCGTTGACCGGATCGGAGGCTTCGCTGGTTGCCGGCATCCGGCGACGCACCTTCGTCATGTTCGAGGAGCAGCTTCAACGCGCCGGCGACCCGGGTGCCGACCCGTCGCTGGCCGAGGAGGGCTAGACGCTCCCCGCCGGACACGGGAAACCGCGTTGCGGACCGCGTCCGGCTGAAGCAGGGTCGCTGGCATGGCCGACTCACCCGCAGACCACGACACCCCCGCCACCGACCGGCCCGTCCGGCGCTTCGCCTGGTCGAACATGTTCGTGCACCCCGACCACGATCCGCGTTCCGACGGGGGCTTCGACGACGAGCGCACCATCCTGGTGGAGTACCTCCGCGACCAGCGCCTCACGTTGGAACTCAAGTGCGCCGACCTGGACGCCGAGGCGCTGGCCCGGCGGGCCGTACCGCCGTCGACGCTGTCGCTGCTCGGCCTGGTCCGGCATCTGGCCGAGGTGGAGCGCGGCTGGTTCCGGCGGGTGATGGCCGGCCAGGAGGTGTCGAAGGTCTACCCCTCAGAGACCGATCCGGACCTGGACTTCAACGGTGCGGTGGCCGGCCCCGAGGTGGTCGCCGAGGCGTGGCGGAACTGGCGGGCCGAGGTGGAGTTCGCCGAGCGGCTGGTCGCCGAGGCGCCCGATCTGGGGGTGAAGGGCCGGAAGCGGGACGGCAGTGAAATCTCGCTGCGCGAACTGCTGGTGCACATGATCGAGGAGTACGCCCGGCACAACGGCCACGCCGACCTGCTCCGTGAGCTGATCGACGGCCGCGTCGGCCAGTAGTGGACCACCGCCGGCCGGAGACGAGTGGGCGCGACGGACCGGCTCGGGCGCTCGGCGGACGCCCGCCAGCCGGACCGGCATACGCTCAGGCGGTGGCGCAGGAGGACCAGCGGTCGAGTTCAGCGGAGCGCCAGCGCGGTGATCGACACGGATTCCCGGATGTCGCGGTATCCAGGGCATCGGGGCACCGCGATATCCCGCAACCGGAGTCGACCATGACGGTGCTCGTTCCGCCGGAGAGTGTCGCGGAGGCGATCGCCGTACAGGACCGGCTGCGGCCGCTGGTGGACCTGGCCGGGCCGGGGCCGGCCGCGCCCGCGACGGTGGCCGGCCTGGACGTCGCGTACGCCGAGAGCGGCGACCGCCTCGCGGCGGCCGCCACCGTGCTGGATGCCCGGACCCTCGCGGTGGTGGACAGCGCGGTCAGCGTCGGCCGGCCCGCGTTCGGGTACGTCCCGGGGCTGTTCGCGTTCCGCGAGCTGCCCGCCCTGCTCGACGCGCTGGACCGGCTGACCATCCGTCCGCAGCTGCTGGTCTGCGACGGGCACGGGCTGGCCCACCCGCGCCGGTTCGGGCTGGCCTGCCACCTGGGTGTGGTCACCGGCCTGCCGGCGATCGGGGTGGGTAAGACGCCGCTGGTCGGTGGGTGGACGCCGCCGGCCGAGGGGCGGGGCGCGTGGTCGCCGCTGCGCGACGCCGACGAGATCGTCGGGCGGGTGCTGCGGACCCGGGACGGGGTGAAGCCGGTCTTCGTCAGCGTCGGCCACCGGATGAGCCTCGACAACGCCACCACCCAGGTGCTGGCCCTGACCCCGCGGTTCCGGCTGCCGGAGACCACCCGGACCGCCGATCGGCTCTGCCGCCAGGCACTGGCCGCCGCCGCGTCGTCCTGACGCCCTTGGCCGCGCCGAGCCGGGCGGCGCCGCGCCGAGCAGGGCCGCGCCGGGCCGCGCTCGCGGCGCCACGCCGGACAATCCCGCTCGCCACCTCGTCGGAACACGCGCCGCCGGCGGTGGGTCGCCATCCTCGTGGGACGACTTCGCCGGACCGCTTCGACGACGTCGACGGTGGGTAATACGGCGCACATCTGGGGCGCTCTATGACCAGGGCCGGTCCGGCCCCGGTAGTAGCCTGACCGACGGTCCCCCGCAGGGGGAGGAACGGCGAGGTGATCATGGCGGTGCGTCACGCAGCGCGGTTGGCGACGGTGTGTGCGTTGCTGGGCGGCCTGGTGGCGCTCGGCGGGTCGCCGGCGCTGGCCGACGACGACCAGGTCCGGGTGCGCTCGGCGGGCAGCTTCACCGCCGGTGGTTCCGCCGAGGGCGTCTCGGTGGAGGTACGCCGGCGCAAGGACGGCTGCGTGCTGCTGCGCACCGCGCTCGGGCTCCGCCTCTCCGGCGTCCGGGCCGACCAGGTGACCGTGCAGGTGAACTACGGCGGTCGCTGGTTCCCGGTGCCGGTCTCCGGTGGCGGGGGCAGCGTGGCCAGCACGACCACCTCGCCGCCGAACCCGCGGCTGTGCAAGGGCAAGAGCATCACGGTGCGCTACCGGGTGGCGTTCGCCGCCGCCGCGCCGAGCGGCCGGCTGACGGTCGCCGGTGAGGCGACCGGTGCCATGGGCCAGCTGCTGGGTCGGGGTGCGGACGCGTCCCGGGTGGTCGGCGGTCGCGCCTCCGCGTCGCCGACGCCGTCGAAGAAGCCGTCGCCCACGCCGAGCGCGCCGCCCACCGAGGAGGCCGTCGAGGACGTGTCGCCGGTGGCCGCGCTGGCCGCCGGCGGGGCCGCCTCGAACGCCGCCGAGGAGTCGTCGGGCGGTTCCCTGGTGATGTTCTTCGGCATTGCCATGGTGGCCGTCGGGATCCTGCTCATCGTGCTGCTGTTCCGCCGCTCCCGGGTCGACAGGGAGCACGTCGACGGCGTACCGCCGGTCCCGCTGCCGGGGAACCCGGGCGGCACCACCTACCGCTCCGGGCAGGGCCCGGCCGCGCCGGTCCGGCCCGGCCCGGTCTACGGCCAGCAGCCCCCGGCCACCGGCGGGGTGTACGGCGGCACGCCCGCCCCGCGTCCCGCCGGTGGGGTGTACGGCGGCCGCCCGACCGCTCCGCCCGAGGCGACCCAGGTGATGCCCGGCCGGCACGCCGCTCCCGCCCCGCCGGTCTCCGGTCCGCCCGCCCCGCCGGTCTCGGGTGCACCCGCTCCGCCGGCCTCCGGCCCGCCGCACCCGCCCGAGCCCCGGCAGCCCGGGGGGTCGCCGGCCGCACCGTCCTCGGCGCCGCCCGGGCGGCCCGGCACCCCGCCGGAGCCCGACGACGGGGGCGACCACACCGCCTTCATGCCTCGGCTACCCGGCTGAGCCGGGCAGCCCGGCGGCCCTCCGATACGCTCAGGCCGTCGATGACGTGCGGCTGAGGAGTGGAACCGGTGTCTGATCTGTCCCAGATCGTGAAGGCTTACGACGTCCGCGGGACGGTGCCTGACCAGTGGGACGAGCGTGCCGCCGAGGCGCTCGGGGCGGCCTTCACCCAGGTGCTCAACGACGCCGGGGAGCCGGGCGAGGCGGTCCTCATCGCGCACGACATGCGCGCCACCGGGCCCGGCCTGGCGGCCGCCTTCGCCGCCGGCGTACGCGCCGAGGGGCGCTCGGTGATCGAGCTCGGGCTAGCCTCCACCGACCTGCTCTACTACGCCTCCGGCTCGCTCAACCTGCCCGGCGCGATGTTCACCGCCAGCCACAACCCCGCCCAGTACAACGGGATCAAGATGTGCCGCTCCGGCGCCCGCCCGATCGGGCAGGACAGCGGGCTGGCCGAGATCCGTGACCGGGCCCAGGCGCTGCTCGACAAGGGGGAGACCCGTCCGGCGGGCGAGCCGGCCGCGCCCGCCGAGCGGCGCGACCTGCTCCCGGACTACGCGGCGTACCTGCGGGAGTTGGTCGACCTCTCCGGCATCCGGCCGCTGAAGGTGGTCGTCGACGCCGGCAACGGGATGGGCGGCTACACGGTGCCGACGGTGCTCGGCGATGCCGCCCTGCCGGCGCTGCCGCTGGAGATCGTGCCGCTCTACTTCGAACTCGACGGCACCTTCCCCAACCACGAGGCCAACCCGCTGGACCCGGCCAACCTGGTCGACCTGCAGCGCGCGGTGGTCGAGCACGGCGCGGAGATCGGGCTCGCCTTCGACGGCGACGCCGACCGCTGCTTCGTGGTGGACGAGCGCGGCGAGCCGGTCTCGCCGTCGGCGATCACCGCGCTGGTAGCCGCCCGCGAGCTGGCCAAGCACCCCGGCTCCACGGTGATCCACAACCTGATCACCTCCAGCGCGGTGCCGGAGATCATCCGTGAGCACGGTGGCGAGCCGGTGGTGGCCCGGGTCGGCCACTCCTTCATCAAGGCGGAGATGGCCCGGACCAACGCCGTCTTCGGCGGCGAGCACTCCGCGCACTACTACTTCCGGGACTTCTGGTTCGCCGACACCGGCATGCTCGCCGCGATGCACACGCTCGCCGCGCTCGGCGAGCAGTCCCAGCCGCTGTCCGTGCTGGCCAGCGTGTACGAGCGGTACGTCGCCTCCGGCGAGATCAACTCCACGGTGGCCGACCAGGCGGCGAAGGTCGCCGAGGTGCGGGCCGCGTACCCGGAGGCGGAGGCCGACGAGCTGGACGGCCTCACCCTGCGCTTCCCGGACGGCGCGTGGTTCAACCTGCGCGCCTCCAACACCGAGCCGCTGCTGCGGCTGAACGTCGAGGCGCCCACCGCGGAGCGGATGACCGCCCTCCGTGACGAGGTGCTCGACCGGGTTCGCCGATAAGATCGCCTGCGCCGGTCGGCACCGCCGCCCGTGACGCCGCATACGTGGAAGGAGCCGCGCCGTGGCCCTGGACCCGCAGTTGCTGGAAATCCTCGCCTGCCCGGACACGCACCACGCCCCGCTCGACTACGACGCGCAGGCGCAGACGTTGACCTGCACCGAGTGCGGCCGGATCTTCGAGGTCCGCGACGACGTGCCGGTGCTGCTGCTGGACGAGGCGCGCGGCCCCGCGGAGCGGTCGTGATCGACGGTACGGCCGGGGTCAGCGGCCAGCGTGACGCCGACGAGGCCCTGCTCGACGACCCGGAGGCGCTCGCCGAGCGCGACCCGGGCGGCATGCTGCGGCACACCGCCTCCGCCGGGGCGCAGGTCCGCGAGTCGGCCGCACTGGCGGCCGAGGCCAACCTCCAGGTGCTGGCCGACGAGGGGCGGCCCCGAGCGGTCGTCATCGCCGGCATCGGCACCGCCGGGCGTACCGGTGACGTGCTCGCCACGGTCGCCGGTCCGCGCTGCCCGGTGCCGGTCATCCCGCACCGCAGTGCCGGTGTGCCCGGCTGGGTGGGCGCCGCCGACGTGGTGATCGCGGTCAGCGCCTCCGGCCGCAGCCCCGAGGCGCTCGGCGCCGCCGAGGCGGCGCACCGGCGGGGTGCCCGGCTGGTGGCCGTCGGCGCGCCGGATTCGCAGCTCCAGTCGGTGGCCGAGCGGGCCCGCGCCCCGTTCATCCCGGTGCCGCGGCGCGCGCCGGCCCGGGCCAGCCTCTGGGCGCTCACGGTGCCGGTCCTGCTGGCCGCCCGTACGCTCGGGCTCGTCAAGGTCAACGAGGCGGACCTGGCGGAGACCGCGGCCCGGCTGGACGCGGACGCCGACCGGTGCCGGCCCACCGCGGAGTCCTTCGTCAACCCGGCGAAGTCGCTCGCCCTCGGCCTGGCCGGGTCGATCCCGATCGTCTGGGGGTCGTCGCCGCTGGCCACCGTCGCCGCCCGCCGGTTCGGCGACACGCTCTCGGCGAACGCCCGCTACCCGGTGGTCAGCGGGGCGCTCGGCGAGGCCGGTCGGGGACGGGTCGGCCTGCTCGACGGCGTCTTCGGCGGCCTGGTCGAGGGGGGTCGGGACATCTTCGCCGACCCCGAGGAGAGCACCGGCGACGCCACCCGGCTGCGGCTGGTGCTGCTGCGCGACGGCGGGCTCAACGCCGAGGACGACACCGACGAGCCGCTCGCCGTCGAGGAGCGCCGCGCGGAGGCGGTGCAGACCCTCGCCGAGCGGCGGGGGGTGCGCTGCGACGTGGTGACCGCCGAGGGCGGCTCGGCGTTGGAGCGGCTCGCCTCGCTGATCGCGGTGCCGGACTTCGCCTCGATCTACCTCGCGCTCGCGCACGGACTGGACCCGATGGCGGTGCCCGCCATCACCGAGATGAAGGAGCTGGCAAACCAGTGAGCGAACGCAGTGAGCGAGCCATCCGGCTCGGCAGCGCGGCGCCTCGCGCCGCCGCGCGGCGGAGCGGAGCGGCGGCGTGAGCGCCAATGGTGGGACGAAGGCGATCGTCGCCGCCCTGTTGGCCAACGTCGGCATCGCCATCACCAAGTTCATCGCGTTCCTGCTGACCGCCTCGTCGTCGATGCTGGCCGAGTCGATCCACTCGGTCGCCGACTCCGGCAACCAGGCGCTGCTGCTGCTCGGCGGGCGCCGGGCCAAGCGGGCGGCCACGCCGCAGCACCCCTTCGGCTACGGCCGGGAGCGGTACATCTACGCGTTCATCGTGTCGATCGTGCTGTTCAGCGTCGGCGGCCTCTTCGCGCTCTACGAGGCGTACCACAAGTGGTCGCACAAGGAGGGCATCCACGAGTGGCAGTGGGTTCCGGTCACCGTGCTGGTGGTCGCCATCGTCATGGAGTCGTTCTCCTTCCGTACCGCGATCAAGGAGTCCAACCTCGTCCGGGGCAAGCAGTCCTGGGTGCACTTCGTCCGGCGGGCCAAGGCCCCGGAGCTGCCGGTGGTGCTGCTGGAGGACCTGGGCGCGCTGGTCGGTCTGATCTTCGCGCTCTTCGGCGTCGGCATGACCCTGATCACCGGCAACGGCCGGTGGGACGCCGTCGGCACCGCGATGATCGGCGTCCTGCTGGTCGTCATCGCGATCGTGCTGGCCATCGAGACCAAGAGCCTGTTGCTCGGTGAGGGCGCCGAGGCGCACGACGTCGCCGCGATCGAGAAGGCGATCACCGACGGCCCCGAGGTCGAGCGGATCATCCACATGAAGACGCTCTACCTCGGCCCCGACGAGCTGATGGTCGCCGCGAAGGTCGGTGTGCCGGCGTGCGACAGCGCCGAGGAACTGGCCCGGGGCATCAACGCCGTCGAGGCCCGGATCCGTGCCGCCGTGCCGATCGCCCGGGTCATCTACCTCGAACCGGACATCTACAGCGCCGCCGCCGCGCAGGCGGGCACCGGCACGGCGGCGCACACCGCCTCGCCGCAGCCGGAGTCTGGTTCGGACGAGGTCGCCGGGCGGCCCGGAAGCTGATTCGTGGAACTGCTGTATGGGCCGATCAAGGACTACGCCTGGGGGTCCCGCTCGGCGCTCGCCGAGCTCCAGGGGCGCCCGGCGCCGGCCGACGGTCCGGAGGCCGAGCTGTGGCTGGGCGCCCACCCGGGCGCCCCGGCCACGGTCGATCGGGGCGGCGCCCGGGTCAGCCTGGCCGAGCTGCTGCGCGCCGAGCCGGGGCACTGGCTCGGCGCGCCGGTGGTCGACCGATTCGGCGCCCGGTTGCCGTTCCTGCTCAAGGTGCTGGCGGCAGACGCGCCGCTGAGTCTGCAGGCGCACCCGGACGCCGAGCAGGCCCGGGCCGGGCACGCCGCCGACGCGGTCCGCACCGACGGGCACCGCAACTACGTGGACCCGTACCACAAGCCGGAGCTGCTGGTCGCGCTCACGCCGTTCGAGGCGCTCTGCGGTTTCCGGGACCCGGCGGTGTCGGCTGCGGCGCTGGCCGCGTTCGGCGTACGCGAGCTGGACCCGGTGGTGGCGGCAATGCGGGCCGGGCCGGCGGGCCTGCGTGACGCGGTACGGCTGCTGCTGACCTGGCCGCGGGCGGAGCGGGAGGCGCTGCTGGCGGCCGTACGGGCGGCGGGGCTCACCGGGCCGGACGCGGAGCTGGCGCAGGCGTTGGCCACCGCCTACCCGGGCGACCCGGGCGCCCTGGTCGCGCTGCTGCTCAACCGGGTGCGGCTGGCGCCGGGCGAGGCGATCTGGATGCCGGCCGGCAACCTGCACGCCTACCTGCGCGGCACCGGCGTGGAGATCATGGCGGCCAGTGACAACGTGCTGCGGGGCGGCCTGACGCCCAAGCACGTGGACGTGCCCGAACTGCTCCGGGTGCTGCGGTTCGAGGTGCTGGCGGATCCGGTGGTCCCGCCGCGTCCGGTGGCGCCCGGGGTGGTCTGCTGGCCGGTCCCGGTGGAGGATTTCGCACTGCACCGGGTGACCGTGGGCCCGGAGGTGC
This sequence comes from Micromonospora sp. R311, assembly GCF_056780015.1. Lineage (NCBI taxonomy): Bacteria > Bacillati > Actinomycetota > Actinomycetes > Micromonosporales > Micromonosporaceae > Micromonospora > Micromonospora sp. R311. The sequence continues at coordinate 691 of NZ_JBSWCE010000048.1, read as the reverse complement.
CCGAGGTGAAGCTGGCGCTGGCGGGGCCCCGGGTGGTGCTCTGCTGCGGGGGCGAACTCGTGGTGGACGACGGCTCGGGGGCGGTGACGCTGGGGCCCGGCCGGGCCGCGATCGGCTCGGCCGCCGCCGGTCCGCTGGTCGTCGCCGGAGCGGGTCATGCCTACGTGGCGACCACCGGCCTGCGCTGAGCGGCCCGGCCCTGAGCAGGCGTTCCGCGCGGTGAGCCGGCACCTCAGCCGAGTGGCAAGTCCGACTTTCCCGAAATAGCTTGACGCGCTCCTCGCTCAGTGTGACTCTATGGGTGCGCAGCGTTATCGCGACGACGGTCCGAGAACGCGCGGGGGAACCAAACCGGGGGGATGCACGGGGCGGCCGGCGAGTGGATGGAAAGTCCGTCCACGACCGACCGCCCCGTGCGCTGTCCGCCGGCCGGCTCCGTCGACGCCCCTGCCCGCTGTCCGCCGGCCGCCCCCTGCGCCGTCCACCGAGACGCGTAAGGTGGGGGGTCGCGCAGGACAACGTTCGACAGGAGCTTCCATGACCAGCACCCTCCCGGCGTCCGCCAGCGGCACGCCGTCCGAGGCCCGGCCGCGCACCCTCGCCGAGGGCGACTACAAGGTGGCGGATCTGTCGCTCGCCGAGTTCGGGCGTAAGGAGATCCGGCTCGCCGAGCATGAGATGCCGGGTTTGA